>JAIYAJ010000241.1 GCA_027489105.1 Zymomonas sp.
CAGCCGCCGCGAACGGCGGGCGACGGCGACCGCATCGACGAGCAGGGGAAAATTCTTCTGGGGCCGCAGCCGGCCTATGCCGAGGACGACAGGCACGTCCTCGTCGAACCAGGGGTGCGGCGCGGGCACCGAAGCCATGTCGAGCGCATGATCGACGTCGACCCCGCTCGCCACCGTCACCGCGTGGCCGCTCTCGACCGCGCGCCCCAGCACCGGGACGTTGCCCAGCGCGGCGCCGACCAGCGCGATGCGGTCGGCATCGTCGACCAGCCGCTGCATCCAGTGCATCCGCAAAGCCCCGCGCAGACCGTCGCCCCGGCGCACCTCGTTGCTGATGCGATAGATTCGGCGGATATGGTCGATGCCGCGACAGGCGAGATGCGGCGTCGCATGGCCGAGATTGCCCATCGACAGCAGCACGCCGCCCGGCTGTTCGCGCAGCCAGCGTCGCAGCGGAAAGGCGGCGGTGACGCGCGAGGCCGCCGGGCTCGGCGCCGGCTTCATCACGGCCACCCGATAGCGCCCGATGTCGGCGGCCTCGCGAAAAAAGCCTTCCGCATGCCCCGCCACCAGCGTCGTCGGATGGTGGTCGACGCAATGATCGGCGAGCATCAGCGCATCGCGGACCACCCCGCTCGACCGGAAATCGTGAATATAGATGTAGATATGATCCATATGCCTCGGTCCGACCCGAAAGCGTCATGCTAGCCGACATATATGACGGTCCCGCGAGACGATGGAGCGCGGACGATCCATGGCGGGCTATGACCACATCTATTTCCTGAAAAAGGCCTGGCCGCTCTATCCGGGTATCATCGAGCCCCGATCGGCCAGCGTCCTTCGCGACCATTATGCGCGTCGCCGTCGCCGACGCGGGCCTGTGCGGGCCGCCGCAGATGCAATGATCGGTCTTGCCTTTCATGCCTGGATTCCGCTGCGCGCCGCCGCGGTCCAGCGCAAATTCGGCTTCGATGCGGCGTGGCGGCGACGGGCCATCGCCATCGCCCGCAGGACCTTCGCCGATCCGAACGACATCGCACTGTTTCGCATCGATAGCGCCGATCAGCTGGACCATTATATCCGCCGCTTCGAGGATGCCGCCATCAACAAGCGCCTCAATCCGCTCGGCTGGACCGGGGATTGCGTGCTCGCCGACAAGCACCGCTTTGCCGAGCGGTGCGCCGCGAGCGGCCTTCCCTGCCCGCCGACGGTGGCGCTGGTTGAGAAGGGCCGCGCCGAAGTGCGGATCGATCCCGCCGATCGGCCGATGATCGCGAAGCCGATCCGGGGCGAAGGCGGCGACGGCGTGCGCATGCTGGGCCCCGTCGCGGATCGGAAGGCCCTGCTGGCAAGGCTGCAGGGCATGAGCGAAGATCTGATCGTGCAACCGCTCATTACGGTCCATCCTGCGCTGGCCGACATTGCGCTGGGCGCTCTGCCGACCGTACGCATCGTCACGATGCTCGACGAGCAGGGCCGGCCCGAAGTGGTCAGCGCGACCTTCCGCTGCGCCTCCGACCCCAAGGCGCGCGTCGACAATATGAAGGCCGGGGGACTGATCGTCCCGGTCGATCTGGAAGAAGGCCGGCTCGGGCTCGGCTGCTTCGGCTATGGCGGCGGCGATCATGACCGCCACCCTGCCTCCGGCGCGCCGATCGAGGGGCAAAGGCTTCCCGACTGGGATGAAATGCGCGCCCTCGCCACACGCGCGCATCGCGAGGCCTTCGTCGATTATGTCGTCATAGGCTGGGACATAGCCCCGTCGCGCGAAGGCCCGGTCCTGATCGAAGGCAATGGCAAGCCCGGCGTGCTGATGCCGCAGCGCGCGGCGCGGCAGGGCCTGGGGACCGGGCGCTATGGCGCCCTGCTCGCCCATCATCTCGCCATCAAAGCGTAGCGTCGCCGTAACGCCAGCGCCCTTGGGACGTCATAGGCGCGGACTATTTTGGCCCGGCCCGACCGAACCCGCCGGAGATCGTCTCCGCGCACGGCAGGGCCGGAGACCGGAATGACTCGTATCGCGGCACCGAGCGCGCTTCCCGCATCGGCGAAACGCGCGCTCAGCATCCTTCTGATCGCCAGGCATGTCCATTGGGAAGGGGGGCTTCACCCCAGCGACGGCACCCACGCAACCTATCATCGCGAGATGCGCGCGACGCTGGAGGAGATCGGGGTCAATCTGCGCCTCGCCGACAGCTATCAGGCGCTGTTCGAGGAGCCCGACGCCGATTTCGTCTTTCCCCTGCTCAACCGGGGCGGCTTCCTGAATTCGGAGATGCTGCTGCCGATCCTGTGCGAGCGTCACCGGATTCCGTATCTGGGCGCCAGCCCGATCCTGCGCGGCCTGTCCGACGACAAGCATCTGTCCAAGCGCATGGCGGTCGCGCGTGGCCTGCCCACCGCACCCTGGGCGATCTTCCGGCGCGGCGCGGTCGTCGATCTCTCGACGGTGCCGCCTGCGCGCAAATGGGTCGTCAAGCCCAATGCGTCGTCGGCCAGCTGGGGCATCAGCGCCGCCGACGACCTCGCCGACATCGGTGCTGCGGTCGACCGGCTCCACCGCGAGGGCCATGACGTCATCGTCGAGCCCTTCATCCCCGGCCACGATATCGAGGTCAGCGTGATCACGCGCGAGGGCCGCCCCTTCCTCCTGCCGATGCAGATCGTCGAACAGGAGGACCCGCATTATCTGCGCACCTATCTCGAAAAGCGGAACCTGATCGACGGGCAGGCCTATGAGATCCGCCCGCTCCACGACGCGGCGGTGATTGCCGAAGCCGAGCGCCAGTCGCTCGCGCTGATGCAGGAGTTCATGCCGTTCGACTATGGCCGGTTCGAGTTCCGGCTCGACATCCGCACCGGCGAGGTCCGCTTCATGGAGGTTAACCTCAACTGCAACCTCTGGTCGCGCAAGACCATATCGATGGCGGCGCGGCAGATCGGCTGGAGCCATGCCGAGCTTATCGAGACGATCCTGACCGAGAGCCTCGCCCGGCATGGACTGCTGCAGCAGGTGCCCCAGCGTGTTGCGGCCTGAGCCCGGCTACACCGCCGCGATCCTCGCCGCGCAGCGCCCCGGCATCGTCGATCCGCTGGCTGAGGCGCATGGCGTGTCGCACAAATGCGTGGTGCCGATCGAAGATGCGCCGCTGATCGCGCATGTCGTCGCGGCACTGCGGGCCTCTGCCGGCTGCCGCCGCATCCTGATCGTGGTCGAACCCGCCATGTTCGCGCCACTGCGCGACCTGCTCGGCGACGGCTCCCCGGCGATCGACTTCGTCGCGGCAGCGGACAATCTCGCCGATAGCGTGCTGGTCGCAGCCGAAGCGGCGGACGGCATGATGATCGTCACCACGGCCGACAATGTCCTGCTCACGCCCGCTGCAGTCGACGCCGTGGTGCGCGACCTGCGGGCGGGTGCCGATGTGAGCGTTGCGCTCGCGACGCGCGAGAGCGTGCTGGCGGCTCATCCCGAGGGGCAGCGCCGCTTCTACCGGTTCAGCGACGTCGAGATATCGAACTGCAACCTCTACGGCTTCGGCGGACGCCGGGCTGTGGCCGCCGCCGAGAGCTTCCGCAGCGGCGGTCAGTTCGCCAAGAAGCCCTTGCGGCTGCTCGCGGCGGTCGGCGCCGCCAACGTCGCCCTGCTGCTGCTCCATCGCCTGTCGCTGGCCGCCGCTTTCGACCGGCTGTCCCGCCGCTTCGGACTGCGCATCGCGCCGCTGATCCTCGACGACGGATCGCATGCGATCGATGTCGACAATGAGCGGACCTACCGCGTCGCGGCGCTGCTGCTCCGGCAGCGCGGCCAGACGCCGCGCCGGATGATGGACCGCGTCGCCGAGATGCTGGCCGGCTGAGCCGTCAGGCACCGATCCGCAGCAGCGCGGCGCGGTCGAACAGAGCGCGGACGAGCGGATCGCGCTCCTGCCGGCGGATCGCGACCTGGAAGTCGATCGACCGGTCGAGGCCGGGCCACAGGCGGACGAGCGCGCCGCTGGCGAGCTGATCGGCAACCATCGGGCGCGGCACGAGGCTCAGCCCCGCCTCGGCCGCGACCAGGTCGATCAGCATGCGCGCATTGTTGCAGATGTGGATCATCGGCCGGGCCACGCCCGACTCCTCCAGCGCCGACAGCGCGAGGCCATGGATGGGGGAATGGCGATGCAGCAGCCAGATGGGCAGCACTCCCGGGCAGGCCTCCGCCTGCCCCGCCACTGACGGAGCGGCGACCCAGACGAGGTCGACGCGGCCCACCGGCGCCGTCTCGACATTGGGCGTGGCGACCGGCCCGGCCACGAAGATCAGATCATTGGCCGCGCCCAGAAGCTTCTGCAGCATATTGTGCGAGAGATCGATATCGACCTCGAGCGAGGCTTGCGGAAAGTCGTCCTGCAAAGCTCTGAGGAAGGGCGGCAGCACGGTCGCCGCGACGATTTCGCCAGTACCGATCCTCACGATGCCGGCGGTTCCGGACAGGCGAGCGGAATGAAGCAGGATGCGCTCGATCGAGGCCCAGAGCGGCTCGCATTCCTCGACCAGCTGGCGCCCCCGCGCGGTCAGCACCATGTTGCGCCCGGCGCGCTGGAACAGCTCGAACCCGACCTGCCCCTCCAGCTCACGGACTCGTGCCGAGATGGCAGGCTGGGTGGTGTTGAGGCGATCGGCGGCAGCGGCGAAGGTGCCCAGCCGGCTGATCCACAGCAGCGTTTCGAGGTGATAGAGCGAAATGCGCCTCATAAGATCAGTTTATGGATATGATGAAAGAACAACAATTGGATTTTATGATTAAGCACGCCTAACCCAAGGGCAGGAGGTACTGCCGTGACCAAGATCTACGATAGCGCGCAAGCCGCGCTCGAAGGGCTTCTGTTCGACGGAATGACGATCTGCTCCGGGGGCTTCGGCCTGTGCGGAGTGCCGGACCGGCTGATCGATGCGATCCAGGCCTCCGGCGTCAAGAAGCTCGTCGTCGCTTCCAACAATGCGGGCATCGACGGCGAGGGGCTGGGCAAGCTGCTGCGCACGCGCCAGATCGCCAAGATGATCGCCTCCTATGTCGGCGAGAACAAGGAGTTCGAACGGCAATATCTGGCGGGCGAGCTGGAAGTCGAATTCTGTCCGCAAGGCACCCTCGCCGAACGGATGCGGGCCGGCGGCGCGG
>JAIYAJ010000006.1 GCA_027489105.1 Zymomonas sp.
AGCGAGGCCACGAGGAAGATGGCGATGAGCGTGAAGGCCAGGGCGCGGAAGGCGTCGCCCGGCGCCAGCGACTGGCCGAGGCTGACGAACAGCGCCAGCAGCACGAGCCCGTAGGAGAGTTGCAGCAGCGGCGCCAGCGCCCGCGCGCGGGCCTGCATCAGCGCGAAGCCGCAGGCGCCGGCCAGCGCGAGGAAGGTGAGCTGGTTCAGGATGTCGGACGAGCTCTCGCCGGGTTCGGGCAGGCGCGATGAGCCATACGGACGAAGGGTGACCCAGAACGCTATGATCACGATCAGAAACAGCGCTTCACGCCAGCGCTGTGCACCGTTGGCGCGGTCCAAGCCGCCGCGTTGGCTGGTTCGGGACATGGCTAGGCTCATGCGCGAGCCCTCGGCGCCATGCCGCCGGCTGGATCTCCACGGCCCGCCGTCCCGGCGCGTGGGACCGCGCGGGCCATCCGATCGGCAAGCGGCCGGTAGGCGAAAGGCATGAGCAGGCGATTGCAGCCGATCATGAGGACGCTCGCTGGGGCGGGTCTGTCCGCATCTTTGGGGCGGCCAGACCCGCCGCGATCATGACCAACATCACCACGATCGGCGTCGCCAGGCGCGCATCGGGCAGCGGGAACGCCACCATTCGGGTCACGAGGATGCCGACAGCGAACAGAGTGAGGGCAACAAGGACCGGATGCAGATCACGCAAACGGATGACGAGCAGTCCGGCTCCTGCCATCGCCAGGACGAGCCAAGGCCATGTCTCGTCGCGCAGCATCCGCACGGTCACGCGAACGATGGCGCCAACATAAACCTTCAGGTCGAAAGCCGGCGCGAAGCCTTGCATGGTGTCCTGCTGCGCCACGACGCTGAAGCTGAAATGCGCCCACCAGCCGGGGTGTGGAACGCCCGATTTGGCAGCGGAATAGACGAAAAGCCCCGCGATGGCCGCCAGCCAGGGGCCGAGGCCGCTGGCCTTGACGCCATCAAGCAGGGCGTCGCGCGCAGTCGCGCCATCCCGCAGCGCGACGAAGGCTGATCCGGCCACAAGCGCCACTGGCAATCCGGCAGTCGCAACCAACAAATCCGGCCTCAGCGCCACCGCCGCGACGAGCAGCCCAAGTGCGGCAGGCGAGGGGCGCATGGTTCCCTTGATGATGATGAGCGCGGCTGCCCAGACGAACAGCGCGGCCGCAGGGGCGTCGGGCGTGCACAACGTCGCGAGATCCCTGATCTGAAGTGCCGACAGCACCGGCACGGAAAGACCCAGCAGGTTCAGCGCGCCCAGGCGATGAAACACGACGGCGATGGCGATCAGAATGGCCATGGTGGAGACCAGGCTCAACCCGCGCATGACGCTGATCGGGTCAGTCAGCCGCGAGAGCGCTGACACAAGTGCGATATAGCCGCCCTTCACCTCGTACATCGGCAACATCGACACGAAGGCATCGGCGTCACGGGCCTGCACGCGGCGGTAGTGGCCGGCCTCGGTCAAATCGCGCATGTCCTCCGGCGCGACGGCTTGGCGAACGGCATCATAAGCCTTCGCATGGATGACAGACGTCCGGGTCTCGCCCTGGAATTTGACGACCGCGCCGACATAGGCGAGCGCATCCCAGTTCGCGACAGGGCGCACCAGAGCGCTGACGAGGATGATGGCGCAGAACAGCGCATAGACCGCGACCGACACGATCGCTCCGGTATGCAACATCATTTTCGATGAAGAGCGAAGCACGGGGGTCCTCTGTGTCAGTCCGGGACAAGTCCGGCGATGATCGGGACGCCGGCGCGCAACATCTGTCGAATGCCGACGCTGTTGCAGAATGAACTGCAGGTGCCATGCCAGCCCGAACTGGCGCGCCCTGCGATGTCGCATGGAAATCGCAAGGGAAGCGTGAAGCTGGCCATGGTGATTCACGCTGTCCGGTAAGGGCGTCCATTAGCCATTTCCGGGCAAATTCCTTGGATTCGACCACGTTTGAGGGCCATGTCGACGCTTCAAATCCATTTGGGAGCACGGCGTTGGCGGACGTTCAGGAGGCATCGCGGTTATCGGGCCCTGTGGCGCGCGGGACTTCGGCGCGCGGAACTTCGGCCTGGATCGTTCCCCGCGCCTGGCTGAAGGCGCTCAGGCCGCATCACTGGGCCAAGAACGGGCTGATCTTCGTGCCCGTCGTGCTCGCCCACCAGCTCGACAACCCCTGGCTGATGTGGTGGTCGTTCCTGGCCTTCGCCGCCTTCTGCCTCGCGGCGTCCGCGACCTACCTCGTCAACGACCTCGTCGACATCGAGGCCGACCGCAAGCATCCGACCAAGCGCTACCGGCCGCTCGCCGCAGGGCTGATGAAGCCAGCCCATGCGCGGGCGCTCGTGCCGCTGCTGGTCATCGCCGCCGCCACGCTGGCCTTCCAGATGGCGCAACCCCTGATGTTCCTGGCCTCGCTCGTGACTTATCTCGTGCTGGGGCAGATCTACGTCTTCTACCTCAAGCGCAAGCTGCTCGTGGACGTGCTGGCGCTCGCCGCGCTCCATGTGCTGCGCATCCTGGCCGGCAACGCCGCCACGGGCATTCCGATCTCGGCCTGGCTGCTGGCCTTCGCCATGTTCGTGTTCTTCTCGCTCGCCCTGCTCAAGCGCTACGCGGAGTTGCGCGAGACCGGCGACGATGTCGGCCTGCGCGGCGTGGGCCGCGGCTATCAGGCGGGCGACCTCGAGACCCTGTCGCAGATGGGCATTTCCAGCGCGCTGGTCTCGGCGCTGATCCTC
>JAIYAJ010000274.1 GCA_027489105.1 Zymomonas sp.
AATGGTTGAGCGCCGCCGCCTGCGAGCCGCGCGCATCGATCAGCTCGTCCACCCGCCCGGTCCAGTTCGGCGAGCGCACCCGCCAGCCGAGGCCCGGGCCGGGCGCGATGTCGTAATCCTTGCCCAGGGCGATCAGATCCACGACCTGCGCATCGTGCAGGGCCAGCATCCGTTCGATCGAAAGATGCGGAACCGCCGCATAATTGTCGGTGAAGACGCGCTTGAGGCCTTTGTGCAGGCGAGCAAGATCGGTTGGCGAAAGCGCGGGTATCGCCTGCGCGAGAACCTCATGCGCCTTGAGGATCGCGATCCGCCACGACGGCGTCCGATGATTGGCGTGCCAGACCTTCGCATCGGCCAGATTGGCCCGCGCATGCGCCCAGGCGCCGCTCGCCCGGCGCCCCGCGAAATAGCGCTCGGCGAAGTCATCGGCGGTCGCATCGGCAAGGCCGATGGCCTTCGCCCAGTCCGGATCCGCGGCTTCGAGCGCGCGCGCGAACAGGACGAACAAGCGATCCAGATCGCCTTCCTCGCCGCGCAGGCTTGCGGCGGCGCTGTCCGGCGTGAAATGCTCGAGTTCGGGGAGCGGATGCGGAAACCAGAAATCGGCTTCGGGCAACAGACCGTGCCGGCTGAACAGCGTCGCCCGCCACGGCATTGAAGGCGCATAAACCATCCGCCCGTCACGCTCGATGAACTCGCCGCGCTTCATCGCGATAGCCACGACCGCATCGATGCCGGAGAGCGATGAGCCCAGCACGCCGATATGCGGCGATGCAGTCTCCCCCGCCGCGCGGGACGCCGCCTTGCCGGTGCGCTGCCCCGCGTCGCCGTCTTCGGACCCGGTCGGCCCATAGCCTGAGGCGACGATCACCCGATCGAACGCATCCTGCCTGATCGAACCTGCGCCATCCCGCCAGTCGACCCTGCAGCCATGGGGCAAGGCCACGACATCGATCACGTCTGCTCGGCGATGGACCGAAACCGGGATCGGGCTGCGCTCGACCGAGAGGGCGAACTGGTCGGCCAGCCACGCCCCCAGCACCACCCGAGGAAAGAAGGCGCGCTCATTGCCCGCATCGCCGCCGATGCCCCAGCCGTCGAGCCTGCTCCGGGGCTGACGGACCGCCCAGGAGTTGAGCGGCTCGATAACCGGGGGGATCTCGATCCCGGCGATGTTGGACAGCGCGTGCGGGTCGTTGAGTTGCTCGGAATAAGCGAGTCCCGGTCCACAGATGCCGCTGCTCTCGAAAACGACGATCTCCCGCGCCGCGCCAGCGCGGGTGAGCGCCTCCAGCGTATAGGTGCCGGTCGCCCCCGCCCCGATGACGGCGATGCGTTCGCCCGGCGCGTGGGATGGGCTCGTAAGGATAGGAAGGGGCCTTGCCGACAAAAATGGTGGTTGGTTATGGAACTGGAACGCAACCGAAATCAGTAGGTTCCCGTGACGGAATGACTGCTTCAAGAGAAAATTCAGCGATCGGTATCCCATGTCGCGTCTAACGGGACAACACATGCAACCTTATTGCCATGGGCCTTGGAATGTGCCGCAGCAGTCGATTATAAAATTACCCAGAAATACAATCCTCACCGCAGCCAATCGGACCCCACCGCAGCCAATCGGAGAAAATCCGAAATGGACGAAACGCCGCTACCATTTCTGGCAATACGGAGATTATGCGGTTGACAATACAACACTCACTCTCAGGATATCAGAAATTTCGTAGTATATTCTGATGTATATAATCTCGTAATAAATTGGCAAAAACAATAATCGTGTCGGGGTTTAAAATGGCAGAAATAATCAGCGACGGCATAACGCCAATAAATTTTAACAATTTTTCTCCAGAGCAGCTTAGTTTTTCATCCTATTCCAGACAATCTACCACAGAATTTTACATGAAGGTAGATTATGTAGAATTTCGTTTTAGTGGCGGATCATTTTCTTACGACAAGGATGGAATTCCTGTTGGTGGAACCATAACAAAAATGGAGGAAATTGCCAATGGGGTAGTCACGTATAGCATAATCTACATGCATGATGATGTATCTAAACTGCATAGTTATATTTTTGAGGGAAACCCATTCGTTTACATGCCTCTGTTAGTGGGAAATGACACACTAAAAGGTGGCTCAGGAGACGATATTCTTCTTGGCCTCGATGGTCACGACATCATTACCGGGGGAGCCGGGTTCGATGAAATCTATGGAGGATTCGGCAACGACCACCTTTACGGCCAATCAGCCGGTGGCGGACTAGACGATGGAGACGTAATCGTAGGGAACGAGGGGAACGACTATATTCAGGGCAATGCTGGCAACGACAGCATCGACGGCGGCGGAGGCTCCGACCGCATCAACGGCGGATCAGGAAACGACAGGATAGGGCAAACCGGCCTTCCCCTCCCGAACTTTGGGGATACCGATGGAAATGATACCGTTAACGGGAACCAGGGAGATGATACTATATATGGAGGCGTCGGAAACGACTCCCTTCGAGGCGGTCAAGGCAACGATGTCATTTATGGCGATCAAGGAAATGACATTCTCGTCGGCGACCTAGGCAATGACAGAATAATAGGCGCCGCCGGCTTTGATTTAATGACCGGTGGTCCAGGTTCAGATATTTTTAAACTTGACGGTGATTCATATCCAGTAGGAACCAATTCTCCATATATTATAAATGGCCCAAATTTTTTTCTAATGGATATTATAACTGATTTTTCTCCGGGTGAAGATTATTTAATCATGGGCAGCAGCAGTAGCGGTCAGAGAAATATATCCGTTCATCATGCCAGCAATGCCAGTGAAGCGGCGGCTATTCCTCAAAATTACAACGACTATATTGCTGTTCAAGTCGGAAGCGACACTTTTATGTTTTATTATCAGAATGCAGTTCTTCTTATTGGTGTAAATGCAGAAGATCTACGACCAACAGATTTTATTTGAGATTCTATTTAGAATTGCAATTGTCGGCATTTCATTAATTATTCTTATTTTTATTGACAATTGTAGAGCGTAATTCTTGTTTATGTAAGAAGCGAAGCTCCGTGTCTCCTATCCCCGCTTCCTATGCTATCGCCCGGCTGGCGGGCAGACGAGCAGCATTAGCAAAAGCGTCATCAACCCTTTGCCTTGTTAGGTGACCATTTTTGTCACCCCCATGCCCTACACCGGTCCTCGTCGAACTTGAAAGGACGAAGGACATGAGCATCGGCTTCGAACATCAGCCCATCGGTCGCTACATCATCGACATCGACGGATGCCTCCGCGCCACCGATCAGCGGGTTGTGGACGTGCGCGAATTGCGGGCGTTGCATGGCCGCATGGACGAGGATGCGCTGCTGGTGCGCGAATTGAACGGCGAGACGATCCCGCTCTCGGCGGACGAGCGGATCGAGCTGAACGAACATAGCGTCGCCTTCTTCCGCAGCTGCTCGGGCCCGCGCCTGTTTCGCTACTGCATCCCCAAGGTGACGGTGCGCGGTGGCTGGGACGGCGGGCGGGCGATCGCCGCCTGATCGGTCAGGCGAGCAGGTCGAGCGTCGCGTCGGCCATCTTGCCGGCGGTCCGGAGCGCAGCGGCGCTGGCGGTGTAGAGCTGGACGCCGATCATGCGGTCGATGCTCTCCTCGGCCAGATCGACCGCAGGGGCTGCGACCATGCCGTCGGCATCGGCAAGCGGATTGTCCGGATCATATTCGGCGCGGTGGCCGGGCTCGGCCTCGAAACGCACCGCCACGCCGCCGCCCGGCTGGGTCCGGCCGACCGCACGGATCGGCTGATAGACGGCGGGGACGGCTGCGGCGGTCGCGGCAGCGGTTGCGGGCGTGTTGCTCGGCAGGGTGCCGAGCGTGCGGGCGTTGGCGACGTTCGCGGCCGCGGCGGTGACGATCGCCTGGCCGAACTGCATGCCCGATCGCGCAATGTTGAAACTGTCCATGACGATGCTCCGGTTCGTGCCCGTCATCGGCTCAGGTCGCCGAACAAAGGCTTCAGCGACCCGGTTAAGGGCGCGCTAAGCGCCTTTCGCCGGCAAATGATGCGCGGGCGGAACCAATTGCCCGGCGACCCATTACGTCAGTCTCGGAAATGCAATATCGCTGCCACGCGGCGGAATGTCATGGGACCAGGGGCATGAACAGGATTCTGACGGGCGCTACCCTTATCGCGCTGCTTGCGCTGCCGGCGATGGCAGGCGCGCGGCAGGAACAGAACGAAGCCGAAAAGCAGCCGAACCGCGTCGAGGAAGTCGGTCGCGGCGCAGGCCGGATCGCCTCGCAGCCGGCGCGCGATGTCGGCGTGGCCAAGACAAACATTCCGCCGGCGCTGCAAAGCGCGGCTGAAGCGCCCTACAGCCTGACCGGCATCAAGACCTGTCGCGACATCTCCAAGGCCTTTGCGCAACTGACCGACGTGATCGGCCCCGACTTCAAGGCCGGCGACAAGCCCAAGGAGAATCGCGCGGGCAAGCTGGCCGAGGCGGGCGGCAAGACGATCGTAAACTCGATCATCCCGTTCCGTGGCCTCGTCCGCGAAGTCACCGGTGCGGCGCCGGCGCAGCGGCGGCTGGACCGCGCGATCGACGCCGGCATAGCGCGGCGCGGCTTCCTGCGCGGCGTGCACCAGACTCGGAAGTGCAAGACCGCGCTGAAATAAGCGCGGGTTCGCGGCTTCAGCGCAAAGCGCTTTGACGGCGGACGATCCCGCTCTATCCTCCCATTCCCATAACGATGGAGAGGATACATGCTCGTGATGTTCGTCGGCGCCGACCGCGTCGAAACCGCCGTCAACGCCTCGCAGGTCACCTTCATCTCGCAAGTCACCGAAGGCACGCGCATCCGCTTCGGCGAGGGCCGCAGCGTGACCGTCACCGAGCCGCTGGGCGAGGTGGTCGACAAGCTCAACTGGGGCATGCGCCCGCACGAATAAGCAGAGGAAACGGCCCCGGCTGAGCGATCAGCCGAGGCTTTCGTCGAGCAGGCGCGCGAGGCGCAACCCGCCGCGCGCGACCTGGTGCCGCAGTAGCGGGATCAGCGCGACGATCTTGCCGTTGTCGAGCACCGGCCGGGTCGCCGGGATCGGCGCGCAGGCGTCGCCGAGCAGTGCGGCATAAGCGTCGTGCGCGACCTGCCAGCTTTCGCGGCTCCAGTCCTCGACGCTGCCCGCAGCCTCGGCCGGCCGGTCGGCCACGGGCACGCTCGACAAGATTCCCATCGGCCCGCCCGGCGGGGTCGAAATGGCGCGATCGGCGAGCAGCCCGTCCCAGATGCTGTGGAGATTGCTGTTCGGGCGAAAGCCGTAATCGGCCTTCATGTCGTTGCCACCGCGATCATGACGGTCGCCCGCATGGAGCGGCTGGTGCAGGTCGCCCATGAAGTGGACCAGGAAGACCAGCGCCTCGACCCGCACGCGGGTCGGCTGGCTGCGATCGGCGAGCAGGCGGACGTCGCGCTCGATCTGCCGCGCGACGCAATTGCCATCGGGGCAGTTCGCCTTGAGGTCGAACGGCCGGCAGACGTCGATATTCTGATAGTGCCAGTTAAAGGCGTAGCTGTAGCGGTCCTTCAGAGTCTTGACGCAGTCGGCCCAGACCGAGGCCTGCTCGATCGTGCGCGCCGGGCAGGTCGGCGTCTCGAGCAGCTCGCTGCGCGCCAGCAGCCGCTCGATCCGCGCGCGGGTCTGCGGCTTGACCGAGGCCATGGCGATGGTGGCGACGGTCTCATGGCCATATTCCCACCAGGCATGCGCCGGGGTCGCGGCGCCGAGCAGCGCCGCCAGCATCAGCAGGATCCGGATCATTCGCCGATGCCATACAGCTCGACCCGGTGCGGCTCGCCCCCGCGCGCCATGCCGCGGTACATGCCCTGGCTGTTGAAGCACCAGCCGCCGCGCCCCTGCGCGTCGACGCTGATCAGCCCGCCGACACCGCCGAAGGCGCCGATCTCCCCGATCACCGCGCCGGCCGCCTCGTCGAGGCCCGCGCCGCCCAGCCGGACGCGCGCCGACAGTTCATGCGCCGCGCCGACCCGGATGAAATGCTCGCCCGATCCGGTACAGGAGGTGGCCGCCCCCGCATCCTCGGCCCAGGTGCCCGCGCCGATCACCGGCGAATCGCCGATGCGGTTCCAGCGCTTGCCGGTCAGGCCGCCGGTCGAGGTCGCCGCTGCGACATGGCCCTGCGCGTCGCGCGCGACCGCGCCGACGGTGCCATATTTGAGGTCGGCATCGAAGGTGCCGCCCTTGCGCAGCTCCTCATATTGGCGCCAGCGCTCGTCGGTGTGGAACCAGGCGGGGGCGACCTGCTCGATGCCATGTTCGGCGCCGAAGCGATCGGCACCGCCGGCCGTCAGCATGACGTGGGGGCTCTGCTCCATCACCGCGCGCGCCAGCGTCACCGGGTTGCGCGCCTTGGTGACTGCGCTCACCGCACCGGCATCGCGCGTGGCACCGTCCATGATCGCGGCGTCGAGCTCGTTGATGCCGTCGGCACTGAACACGGCACCCCGGCCGGCGTTGAAATAGGGGTCGTCCTCCAGCACGCGCACCGCCGCCTCGACTGCGTCGACGGCGCTGCCGCCCGCGCCGAGGATCGCAGATCCGGCATCGAGCGCTGCGGCCAGGACGACGCGGGCATGGTCCTCCTGCTCGCGACTGAGGTTCAGGTGGCGGAGCTGGCCCGCGCCGCCATGGATGACGAGCGTCCAGCCATCGGCCGGGGCGCTCCAATAGGAAGAGACGTTGCGTTCTGTGGACACGGGATCATCCGGATTATCGGGGCTCCGCGCGCGGCGGCCGCCCGGCATGGCAAGCGAACGCCGCCTTCCCGCGCGATACGGGACACCGGAGGAACCGCACCTGGCGCCCCTCCGGAAAAGCCGGCGCGAACCGGCATGACGGCTGTTCTCATCAGGCGTTTGAGCCTATACGGGCCCCATCGATTTTCAAAGAGCGGAATCCCATGTCCCTTCGTCCCTGGCGTAACATCGAACGGCGCAAGTCGCGGCAGATCATGGTCGGCAAGGTTCCGGTCGGCGGCGACGCCCCCGTCACCGTCCAGACCATGACCAACACGCCGACCGAGGATGCGCGCGCCACGATCGACCAGATCCGCCGCTGCGAGGATGCGGGGGCCGACATCATCCGCGTGTCCTGCCCCGACGAGGCCTCGACCGCCGCGCTGGGCGAGATCGTGCGCGCATCGAAGGTGCCGATCGTCGCCGACATCCATTTCCACTATAAG
>JAIYAJ010000195.1 GCA_027489105.1 Zymomonas sp.
ATCTGGCAGCAACACGCTGTCCCTAATTATCGCGTCTCACCCAAAGGGTGCGGTCCACAAATTGCGTTGCTGTCGATTGCGGTGACACTCCACTTAATTGACGCCGAACCTTCGTCCATTCGATGAGGGGAGGTGGCCCGCCTCGCTCGCTTCATTCTTCCCGGCATCCCGCACCACGTCACCCAGCGGGGCAACGGGAGGCAACAGACTTTCTTCGGCGATGACGATTACGCCGCCTATCGCGATCTGCTGGCTACGCATTGTGCCGCGCATGGCGTGGCGGTGTGGAGTTGAGTGCTGATGCCCAACCATGTTCACCTCATCCTTGTCCCCGAGCACCCCGACTCGCTGCGCGGCGCGCTGTCGAAGGTCCGCCGCGCTTATGCCGAACGGATTCATGCGCGCGAACAGTGGACGGGGCATTTCTGGCAGGGGCGCTTCGGCTGCGTGGCGATGGACGAGGCCCATCTGTTGACGGCGTTGCGCTATATCGCGCTCAATCCGGTGCGGGCGCGGCTGGCCGTGCGGCCACAGGACTGGCGCTGGTCCAGCGTGCATGCACTGCTCTATCCGGCAACCGGCGGCGGATTGACCGACACCGCCCCCGTGATCGAGCGCGTCCCCGACTTTGCCGCGATGCTGCAGTCCGGTGAGGACGAGGCGCTCTCCACCCTGTTGCGCCGGTCGGAGATCACCGGCCGGCCGGCGGCGCGGCATTCCTCGAGCATATCGAGGCGACGCTGGGGCGAGATCTGAAGCTGAAAGGCAATTGAGTTGAGCGTCATCGCAATTCGGCCGCGGTGTTTTTGGCAGATTTCGGTCCATTTTGGTGCTTTCTTCCTTTGCTGTGCACTGGGACATGCACTAAAATTTGGTGGAGTGTGGGTGTCGTAGTTGGGGCGCGGAACTGCGGTAATGAAAGCGTTGTAGCTGCGAGTTATCCGGTTCCGATTGCATCTGTGGGGGGGGCGTGACTTGGGGGCTGATCAAGCGCTGGGGCTAATGAATCAGCTCCTATGGAATGTCATGATCGTCGCTGCCCCGGTGCTGGTTGGCACTCTGCTGGTCGGCTTGTTGGTAAGCGTGTTCCAAGTGACGACGCAGTTGCAGGAAATGACCCTAAGCTATGTACCGAAAATGCTGGTCGCGGCGGCGCTTCTGGTCGGTATTGGCCCATGGATGATGGGACGAATCACCCAGTTTGCGATCACCTCGATCAAGCTCATTCCTCAGCTTAACTGAACCTGGCGGCGCATCCGCTATGGAATATGGGCTCCTCAACAGCTGGATCCTATCCTGCCTTTTGGCTGGATTGAGGATCGCACCGATTTTCGTTTTCGCGCCGCCCTTCACGTTGGTCCGCGTTCCAGCCATGGCGCGCATGCTTTTCGGCTTGGGGCTCTCGATCTGCCTGGTAGGCAGTGGCAGACCGGAATTGGCCTACACAGGCGGCGGTGTCGGCGACCTGCTGGTGATGGCGCTCCGGGAACTGTTGATCGGGGTGAGCCTGGTCATGATGTTCCAGATCGCCTTTGCCGCTTTACAGGTCGCGGGGCGAACGATTGATATCCAAGCAGGCTTCGGGCTCGCTATGCTCATCGATCCAACGACACGGGCGCAGACTCCGCTCATAGGCACGCTGTTCGCCTATGCGGCCGGAGCGATCTTTTTCGCCATGTCGGGCCATCATGAAGTATTGCGCCTTCTTGCTGCCTCCTTCGAGGCGATACCGCTCGGGCAGGGAGATGTCCCCGACAGTCTCGGTCGTCTCGCTGGATTCCTGTCGGCCAGCTTCCTCATCGCCTTCGGCGTTTCCGGTGCTGCGATACTGACCCTTTTTCTCGCTGATCTGGCGATCGCATTGCTCTCCCGGACGGTGCCGCAGATGAACGTCCTGATGCTGGGGCTTCAGGTCAAAACCCTGCTTCTGCTTATTATCCTCGCTGCAACCTTCGGTATGACCACTGCGCTGATCGCACGCCTCATGGCGTTGATGCTCACATCGGCCTCGGGAGTTCTCGCCCGTGGATAATGGCGGCGACCAGGATAAGTCCGAGCAGGCGACGCCATTCAAGCTCAAAAAGGCGCGCGAAAAGGGCAGCATCGCGCGCAGCATGGATCTCGCCTTCGCTGCCGGCCTTGCCGGCTTTCTCGGCTATGCGTGGAGCGCAGGCGATAGTCTTGTGGCTACAATGGGCCAAGCGACCCGGCAGACGCTTGTGAGCGGACCGCAGGTAATGGGTGAGCCCGGCGGCCTCTACCTGCTGGTCAGCTTGTTGTTCGCCAGCATGGCGCGCCCGCTCGCAATGATGGCGACGACGATCTTCCTGATCGTGCTGTTGCTAGAGCTTGTCCAGACGGGCATCATATTCACCGCCCACCCGCTCAAGCCCGACTTCAGCCGCATCAATCCCGCAAAAGGGCTGAAACGGCTTTTTTCCTGGCCGATGCTGCTGAACGCGGCGAAAAATGTCTTCAAAATGGCGGTTTATGCGACTGTGGCGTGGCTGGCGATCCGGCACAGCTACAGCCAGTTCGCTCCTACCATCGTCGATGCCCGCAGTCTGGTTCAGGCTTTGGGGGCCTCGTCGCTGCGGTTGATGCTGTGCTTCCTTGGCGTCGCCGTCGCCTTTGCGGCACTCGATCAGATTCTCGTGCGGCGCAGCTTCGCCAAGCAGATGCGGATGAGCCGTCGGGATGTTCGGCGAGAGTCCCGCGATCGTGAAGGCGAGCCGCGCCTCAAGCAGAAGCGAAAGGGGCTCCACGCCGAGTTCGTGCGCAATGCCAAGAGCATGCGCGCGTTGCCGTCCGCAGACCTCCTGGTCGTCAACCCGATCCATTATGCCGTCGGACTGCGCTATGTACCCGCCGAGATGGTCGCGCCGATCGTGGTGGCCCAAGGCTCGCACAGCTTGGCCCGTCGCTTAAAGAAGCTGGCCTTCCTTTATCATGTACCCGTCATCGAGGACCCGGTACTTGCCCGGGCTTTGTTCCGAGGCTCCGTCATCGACCGGCCGATCGCTGAAAGCCACTATCACGACGTCGCAGCACATTATCGGGCGCTAAGAGCACAGCGCGGCAGGGAGGTGCAGGCCTGATGCCCGGAAACTCCTTCTTCCGCCGGAATAATGATCTGGTGCTGGTCGGCGGCGTGCTGGCGATCCTGCTCATCCTGTTCTCGCCGATCCCACCGGTTTTGCTGGATCTTTTCATCGTCATCAACTTTGCCTTTGGGTTGACGATTCTTCTGATGACTTTCTACGTCGGCAAGCCGGTCGAGTTTTCGACTTTCCCGTCGTTGCTGCTCGTCGCCACCTTGTATCGCCTGTCGCTTAACGTCGCGGCTACTCGTCTTATTCTCACCGGCGCGGACGCCGGCGAGGTCATCGGCGCGATTGGCGCTTTCGCGGTTCAGGGCAACTTCGTTATCGGCCTGGTCGTCTTCTTCATTCTGGTCGTCGTCCAGTATGTGGTGGTGACGTCAGGCGCGCAGCGCGTTTCCGAGGTTGCTGCCCGTTTCGTTCTGGATTCGGTTCCTGGGCAGCAGATGAGCATAGACGCCGATCTGAACATGGGGCTGATCGATCAGGCTGAAGCCAAGGCGCGGCGCAAGGGGCTGGAGAAGGAGGCCGCCTTCTATGGCGCCATGGATGGGGCTTCCAAGTTCGTCAAAGGCGATGCGGTCGCCGGCATCATCATCCTTCTGATCAACATCATTGCGGGCTGGATCGTGGGCGTCACGCAGATGGGGATGGAATGGGGGCAGGCGCTCCAGACATTCACGCTGCTGACCATCGGCGATGGCATCGTGACCCAGGTGCCGGCTCTTATCGTCTCGGTCGCGACAGGTATTATCGTCACCCGCTCGTCGGCCGATCGACAGCTGAGCACAGAGATTGGCAATCAGCTGGGTTCTGTCCCAAAGATTCCGCTGATCGTGATCACGGCTCTCGGCATCCTGCTGCTGCTGCCGGGCATGCCGAAATGGCCGATGGCCATTCTCCTCCTGCTGGGGGGCGCGATGTTCGTATCTGCGCGTCGCCGGGCCGCTGCCGAGGCCTCGACGCCCATCGATGAGGAGGCTGTCGAAGACACTGGCAACGCTGCAGGCGGGGTTCGGGCCATTGAGATCCTTTTTGGGCCTGCGCTCAGCGGTCACTGGGAAGGCGCGCAAGCGATTCTCGGAGAGCGCGTCGAGGCGCTGCGCTTGGAGCGCGAGCAGCAGAGCGGCCTGAGGCTGCCAGCGGTCACATTCCGTGATGGCTCTCGACTGGGCAACAACAACTATGAAATCTTGCTGTTCGGCGCACGCCACGGTCATGCCGTGCTCTACCCTGGTCACCTTCTTGCGATTCGTAGCGGCGGCGATGCGCCCGCAATCGAAGGTATCAGCGCACGCGACCCTGCGTTTGGCCTGGCCGCGATCTGGGTATCAGAGGATCGGGCGGAGCAGGCCCGCCAGAGCGGCTACACGTTGATTGATCCTTTGACAGTGCTGATGACGCATCTTGGCGAATTGCTGCGGGCGGAGGCTCCACTCCTGCTGATGCGCACTGAAGTCGTCCGACTGGTCGAGGGTGTGCGCGAACGGCAGCCCGGGTTGGTCGAGGAACTTATCCCTGCGCTGATGACCATCTCCGATGTTCAGCGCGTTTTGCAGAACCTTGTCGCCGAGGAAGTCTCGGTCCTCAATGTCGATCGCATCATCGAAGTTCTCGTGGACGTTGCACGCCAGTCCAAGGATCCGATTGAACTGACGGAGATGGTTCGCCAGCGGATCAGCCACAGCATTTGTCATGGTCTGCGAGGGCAGCATGACGAACTGGCGGTACTGAGCCTCGACCCGCGCATTGAAAATCAGATAACGCA
Organism: Zymomonas sp.; assembly: GCA_027489105.1. The sequence continues at coordinate 4,870 of JAIYAJ010000195.1, forward strand.
GAGCTTGCGAAGGGCCGATACGCCGAGCGGCTTCCTCATAGAACCTCGTCTCGCTGAACAGCTGATCCGCAAAGTCGCTGCCATGGCGGACTCTATGATGCAGGAAAATCTTCGGCCGGTGCTGCTCTGCGGTGCCGACCTCCGCCACCATCTCAAGACCTTCACCAGGCGTAATGTGCCCAAGCTGGCGATCCTCTCTGTCAAGGAAATTCCTACCAACCTGAACATCCGAAGCTTCGGTATCGTCAATGTCGATTGAGCGGGGCGGATTCGGCAAAAATGAGATGAATCGTTGTATATCCCTGTTGATCTCGTGCGTGTTTCAAGGATAAGCTAGAAATATGGGGGATATATTATCCATAGGATCTATGTTGATCGATGGGTCTTCGCTTCGGGCGGAGGCTGCTGCTCGGAATATCGTGCATTCCTCTTCTTCGGGATACCGACGAGAGATTGCGTTTGAACGGATGCTTACTGCTGACGGTGACAATTTTACGCCTTCTAACCTCGCTCTTTCTAGGGATCACGCGCCAGGAGCTGTGGGAGTGTCGTCGCGCAGCGAAGATCTGGCAATAGAGGGGCAAGGTTTCTTTGTGTTGAGCGACGGCGACACGATGCGGTTCAGTCGCAATGGGGCATTTCGGATTGTCGATGGCAGGCTCGTCGATGGGCATGGATGGGCAGTGCAAGCCGCAGGCGGTGGGGATCTGAGGCTCGGCGAAGGCCGATTGGCCGTCGCAGCGGACGGGCTGGTCACTAGCGACGAAGTGCCGACGGGTCGGATTGCGATCATGGCCTTCGATGACATGTCCGAGTTGCGGCCGATCAGTGGTGACAGCTTTGCCGCGCCCGCGGGTGCCGGTCACTTGGTTGACAGGCCGTTAGTCCGGCAAGGGATGCTCGAAGGATCAAACGTGAATACGGGCGATGAAATGGTGCGGATGATGGAAGCGGTGCGCTCGGCAGAGACGGGGCAGCGGATCGTCCAACTCTACGACGAACTTCTGGGGCGTGCGCTTACCGCTTTTGGAGGCAATTGATGAACGCTATCTTCCAGATTGGCGCGACAGGACTTCATGCCCAGCAGGGTGCGCTCGAGGTCGTTGCCGGCAACATCACCAATATGAATACGCCTGGCTACAAACGGGCCCAGGCACGCTTCATCGACATTCTCGCCACTCCGGCCGCCAACGAAACCGGCGGGGGTGGGGCCGCAATGATGATGGAGGCGATCGATCATGTTTTCGCGCAGGGCGAGTTGCGCCCAACGGGTCGGCCGCTGGATGTCGCGATCGACGGCGACGGCTTCATCGAGCTGATGGGGCCTGATGGTCAGATACAGTTATGGCGGGGTGGATCGCTCAAGATCAACGTCGATGGGTTCTTGGCAGCGAGCAACGGTATGCAGCTCAAGGCAATGATCTCAATACCCGACGGAGCAACGGAGATGGCCATCTCGCGCGATGGCGTCGTGTCAGCAAAGCTCCCCGGCGAGAATGATCCGCGCGAGCTGGGGCGACTGGATCTCGTGCGTGTCCGTGATACTGATCAATTGCAATCGCTTGGTGGCGGCCTTTATGCGTTACCCGCCGACGGTCGCGGACTGGCCTCGGTCACGCCCGGCGATGAAGGGAGCGGCGTTGTCGTGCAGGGCGCGCTCGAAGGTTCCAATGTGCTGCTGACCGACGAAATGGTGACGCTGATGATGATGCAGCGCGCTTATGCCGCCAGCGCGCAGGTCGTACAGGCTGGTGACCAGCTAATGTCGATCGCCAACAATCTGCGTCGTGCCTGATGGTGATCGCAGCCAGCCTCCTCTTGTTAGCAACTGTTGCCGCCTCGCAGCCCGATTGCGCGGTTCTAAAACATGCGATTGATCAAGGGTGTGCAGTCACCAGTGCGGATATTGGAGAACGGATTGGCTGTCCGGCCAATCTTGTCCCGGGCTTCGTGTTGACGGACGGCGGCGTAATCCGAGCGCGCCGGACATTGGCGGCGGGAGAGGTCGTTGATATCCCGGCCACCGTTGGGCTGCCGACGGTCCGTGCGGGTGACCGGCTTCATCTCCAGGCCCGCAGCGGCGCGATCGCTGTTGAGCGCCCGGTGACGGTGCTTCAGGAGGGAAGGGCGGGCCGAATGGTTTTCGTGCGGACATCCGAGGGCGCGGTAGTCTCGGCGCTCGTCCTTGCGGACCAGCCATGATGATGGCCGGGCAAAACGTGACGGTCATCGCTATTGTATCGCTAGTGCGCGGCATCGCTATCGCCGCTTCTTTGCTCGGTGGCGCTGCGCCGGCAGCCGATCTTTACCAGCCGAACAATTGGTCTAACCTTGCGGTCGATAGGGTTGCACGCGGCATTGGCGACAGCATTACCATCCTCATCTTCGAAAATGCTGTAGCGACCAACGCAACGGGAAATGGCGCCAGCCGACGCAGCCGCCATGGCGGTCGGGTTGGCTTCGGCCGATCCTTCGATCAAACGGCGCAATTGACCCTCGACAACGGGTTTGAAGGTGACAGCCAGACGCGGCGTTCCGGACAGATGGTCGCGCAGATCAGTGCGGTTGTTGATGCCGTGCTACCTAACGGTGACCTGCGTATCTCTGGAACTCAGATTCTCCACATTAATAGCGAACGCACGACGATTGCGGTGCGCGGTCGGGTTCGGCGCGAGGATATCACGACGGAGAACAGTGTGCTCTCGAGCAGGCTTGCGGAAGCCGAGATAAACTATGACGGCCGGGGCTTTGTAAGCCGCGGGGCCAAGCCGGGAATCATTACCCGCCTCTTCGCGCTGCTGGGCCTGTCATGATCCGTATCTACCTGTTAGCGCTGGCGTTGATCTCAGCGGCGCCCGCTGTTGCCGATGTGCGGATCAAGGATACCGGCCGCTTCCTCGGATGGCGAGATAATCCGTTGGTCGGCTATGGTATTGTGACCGGGCTGTCGGGGTCGGGAGACAATCCGCGGAGCGAAGTAACCCGACAGGCACTGCGCAATGTGCTCGGCCGACTCGGTGCTAATCTGACACCCGAGCAACTACAGAGCCGCAACGTGGCTGCGGTGATGGTTACTGCCAAGCTGCCGCCGTCGGCTAATGTCGGTGACCAGATCGACGTTGCGGTTTCATCAATCGGGGATGCCCGCAGTTTGGTAGGCGGGACGCTGATGATGACCACCCTCGCCGGTCCGGATCAGCGCGTCTATGCTTTGGCCCAGGGCCCGGTGATCGTGGGCGGCCACAGGTTCGATGCCGATTATAATGGTCAGCAGAAAAATTATCCCACGTCCGGCGTTCTACCGGGCGGTGGTACCGTGGAACAGCCGGTTCCTATCTCCGTACTTGGTGATGGCAATTTGCTGACCTTCATCTTGAAGGATCCGGACTTTACGACTGCGAGCCGCATCTCTGACGCCATCAACCGATCTCTGGGAGGCGGGACCGCTTCAGTGCGCGGCGCAGATGCCGTACGTATCCGCGTCCCGGACGGCGACAACGTAAACGGTCTGATTGCTCGTATCGAGACGCTCTGGGTCCTTCCGGACCAGCGCGCCCGCATCGTCGTCAATGAGCGTTCGGGAACTGTTGTCGCCGGAGGCGACGTACAGATTTCCAGCGTGGTCATTTCACAGGGCGATATAAAGGTTGCCGTCTCGGTGGACAACCAAGCGGCGCAGCAGCCCTATATCCTCGGCGGGCGTGGCGACTATCAGGGGTTGATCGTGACAAACACCCGGTTGGAGGTAAGCGAACCGCGCGACGCCGTGGTCAAGCTTCCCCGAACCAGCGTCGCCGACCTAGTTCAGGCGTTGCATCAGGCCCAGGTCAACACGAGGGGTATGATCGCCATTCTCGAGGCAATGAAGAGCGCGGGTGCGCTTCATGCCGATATCATCGTGCAATAAGGACAGGCCGCTTGGATCTCTTCTCTGCAGCGCTGGCTATCAAAGCTCTAGACGGCCTCTCCGTCCGAGCCGAGATCACCGCCGCGAACATCGCCAATGCTAGTACCAGGGGGTATCGTCCACAGGGCGTGCGCTTTGAGGATGCCCTCCGAGCGGCTGCTCAGTCGGGGAGTGCAGCCACGGTTCAAGCTGTTCAGCCGCGCACCAAAGCTCAGCCGACGGGTCTCCTGAGCAGTAGCTTGCGGCTCGATTCTGAGCTCGCCACCGCCTCGTCGACCGCTACGCGCTATGCCGCTCTTATCGAAGTCCTGAACCGGCGCCTCGAAATCGAGCGCACTGCGATCACTGGAGGGCGTCAATGAAGTCGATGGAAATCAGCCGAAGCGGTCTCGACGTCGAATGGCGCCGGCTTGAGATAATAGCGGAGAACCTGGCGAACATGCAGACGAGCAGCGCAGCTGGCCAACCGGTATACACTGCGCGTCGGCTGCTTTCGGGCCCTGCTGGCAGTTTTGCCGAGATGGCGGGCGTCGATCGGCGCCCGGTGGCGGGCGCTGTAACGGCTTATGGCATTGAGAACCTCGTAGTAGCTCCGCGACGCGTCCACGAACCTGGTCATCCTCATGCCGATTCCGAAGGGTTCGTATCTTATCCTGCGATCAACATGGCCGACGAAATGACCCAGATGATCAAGACCGCGCGGGCATACGAGTCCAATATTGTCGCGATGAATCTTGCACGGCAAATGTACTCGAAGGCTCTCGATTTGGGTAAGTTCGGGTGAGTGGGCTCGAGGCGGCGCTCGCCGCAATTGGCAAGATCGGTGGTGCGGGCGCGGCCGAGCGAATAGAGGGGCTGCCGTTGCCCCAAAACACCCTTCAGGCCAACGGACTCTCCTTCGCCGATATGCTCGTGAACGGGATCGAGGCGGTCGAGGGCAAGGTGGCTGCGGCGAATTCGATCGCAAATGCATTCGTCCTCGACGATAATATTCCGGTGCATCAGGTGACCTTTGCTCTCGAGGAAGCAAGGTTGTCGCTCGAACTCGCCCTCCAAATCCGTAACCGTATGACTGATGCCTATCAGCAGTTGATGGGGATGCAGCTCTAAGCCATGGCCAACCTTGAAACTCTTCAGACGATGAGCGGCCGGCGGCAGCTGGCTTTGGCGTTCGGCGTGCTGATAGTCTTGTGTGTCGCGATGATCGGCGCCTATTTTCTCTTTTTCAAACCGACCTACACAGTGCTGTTTTCCAAGCTCAGGCCGGCCGATGCCGCCGCGATCGTCGGTGAGCTCGACAAGAAGAAGATCCCTTTCCAGCTGGCTGACGATGGAGCGACGATTTTGGTACCCGAGCGCGACGCAGCAGGCGCGCGTGTAGATGTGCTCGGTTCTGACCTGCCGCTCAAAGGTGGCGTCGGCTTTGAACTGTTCAACAAGTCGGACATGGGGCTCACTGAGTTCGCTCAGAAGATCAATTATCTTCGGGCGCTTCAGGGCGAGCTTGCGCGAACCATCATGTCGATTGAGGGCATAGAAACAGCGCGGGTTCATCTTTCGATGAGCGAGCCCACAATTTTCAAATCGGACCGAATTCCCCCCAAGGCATCCGTAACGATCACGACCGGCCCCGGCCTTTCGCTGACTACGGGTACCGTCCGCGGCATCCAGCGGATGGTAGCAGCTGCTGTCCCTGAACTCGACACCACCAATGTTGTCATCCTGGATGACACCGGCAGGATCGTGAGCAGCGATGCGCCGGAGGCGGTCGGCGGCTCCCCTTATCTTCAACAGAAGGCAGCGATCGAAGCCTTCGAAACCGCACGTATTCGTGAACAACTTCAGCCCGCTCTTGGGCCTGGCCAACTTTCTATCGCGGTTTGGGCGGATTTTTCGACAGACTCCGGCGACGATTCAGCAACGGGCCCAGGTGAAGCCACACGCGACTATCGGTTGGTCGTGACCCTTACTCCGCATCGCCTGTTCACCGATGCTGATCGCGAAGAGGTCATTGCGCGCACGGCCCGAGCCATAGGCTTCAAACCCGACCTAGGTGATGTGATCAGCTTTGCTGCCATGGTTTCTGCTGCGCATGGCGAGACCGGTTCCGACCGGCCAGCCGTCCGATCCGTGCCGATTACTTTGCCCGCGCCTGCATCAGGCTTTCCAGAGCCGAATGCGAGGCTGCTGATCCCCCTGGGAATAGGAGTCATATTACTCTTCTTCGGGCTTGACCGTTGGGCCGCAGTTCGCCGTCGGCGCCGCCGTTCACGGCTCATTGCCCGGTTCGAGACCCTGCTAGATCAAGAAGGGGGGGAGAGACTTGGATCTGCCTGACCGTGCCTTGCGCTTGGCCGTGGCAGAGCTGGCGGCCCAGCCACGTAGCGATATCGATGCCGTTCTCGAGGCTCTTCCGGAGGCGTATAGTCGAAGGATTGCCGGGCTGCTGACGAGCGTGCGCAGCGATACGACTTCGTCGAGCTTTGCATATCTGTCGCCTTGGCTGGCAGAACGGGTGCAAACGGGAAAAGGCATGACGGAACATGCCGCGGAAGTACTTCTGGCGTGCGCAAAGCGGACTATGCCGACAGCCGCTGCCGAAATCCACAATCCCTCACTGCTGGGTAGGATTGCCGCCATGTTCCGGGCATACCGCACATGACCTCACTTATCCGTCAGGCCTCGGCGCATAACGCAATTCGGTCATTGCAAAATCAGAGTGATCCGGTTGTTGCGGCGTCACCTTCCGATCCATTTACAGATTCCGAACAAGCTCGCCTCCAGGATGAGGTCGCCCGTTTGACGGCGGCGTTGGACGAACAGATCCGATTAACAGATGCAATCCGAAGCGCGGCCAATGACGAGATTCTCGAGGCGCGAGACAAGGGGTACGCCGAAGGGCTGGCGGCAGCGGTGAGCCGAGAGGAGGATCGGATAACCGCCTTGCAAATCGCAGTTGACGAAGCTGTCGCAACATTCGACGAGCAGCTTGCTGGCAGCGAGCGCCTCGCTGCCCTGCTTGCGCGCGAGTGTCTGGACCGCATGTTTGGACAAGATGATGATCAGACGGCGCTATTGCACCGGCTGATCACTCACCAACTCCGCCAGATCGAGGCAGGAAGTCACATTGCGCTAAGTGTGTCGCCGCAGGACTTTCCTGATCTGGCGACACTTTCCTCGATTGTCCCGATCGGCGGTCCGTGCTTCACGGTTGAGCATCGCGCTGATCTGAATCCGGGACAACTCGTGATGACGCTCCAGCTCGGTGCACTGGAGGTCGGTCTTGACCGACAGTGGGGCCGACTGCGGGCCACACTCGGCGAGCTGGCGGAAGCATGATGCAAGAGCATCCCTTTTTGACGCGTTTGCGGATGGTGGAACCAGTGCTGCGCACGGGGCACGTCCGATCGATCGGCAGTCATCTGATCGAGGCGAATGGTCCCGATGTTCCATTGGGTACTTTGTGCGCCATTGATCGCCGCCACGGCGAGCCGCTGCTCGCCGAAGTCGTCAAGATCAGTGACAACGGTGTGTCGCTGGCTCCTATGGCGGATCCCGGATCGATCGCGCTTGGGGCACGCGTGTCGGCCAACGAGGCCGTTCGCTCTATTCCCGCTGGTGAGGCGTTGCTCGGCAGGGTGGTCAACGCGTTGGGCGTCCCGTTGATGGGGGACCCGATCCGCTCAATCCACACTGAGCCGTTTCCTGCGCTTCCACCCGCTCCGCTAGACCGAGTGTCGCCGCGAGAACGCGTGGATACCGGGATTCGCGCGATTGATAGTTTGCTGACGCTGGGGCGTGGCCAGCGCATCGGTATCTTCGCTCCGGCTGGCGTTGGCAAAACCAGCTTGGTATCACAGCTTGCCAGTTCGGTTGCAGCCGATCATGTCATTCTCTGTCAGATCGGTGAGCGCGGCCGAGAGGTTGAGACCCTTTGGCATGAAGGTCTCACTGCTGCGGTTCGCGCCCGCGCGACGCTCGTAGCAGCGACATCGGACGAGAGCGCCGCGATGCGCGCGCGCGCCGCCGCCCACGCTGTTGCGCTTGCTGCGCACTGGCGTGCCCGCGGCAAGCACGTGTTGCTGCTAATCGATTCTGCAACGCGGCTCGCTATGGCGCTACGTGAACTAGGCCTTGCCGCCGGTGAGCCGCCTACGATGCGGGCCTATACCCCCAACGTCTTTTCGATGATCCCCCGTCTTGTTGAATGCTGTGGAGCGGTCCGCGGCGGTGGGGCGGTCTCCGCGATCCTCACTGTTCTGTGTGAAGGTGAGGAAATGGACGATCCGATTTCTGAGATGATGAAGTCTATTCTAGATGGTCACATTCTGTTGTCACGCAGTCTCGCTGAGCAGGGTCATTTTCCCGCTATCGACATAGTTCGCAGCGTTAGCCGTCGCGCGGAAACGCTCGTGGACGCGACGCATTCAAAAAGCGTCGCAAAGGCGCGTCGCCTCCTCGCTCGCTACGACAGCGCGCGTACCTTGATTGAGACTGGACTATATGTGGCGGGTACTGATCGCGATATCGACGCGGCGATCAAAGCGCGACCCCAACTGATGACTTTCCTCGCGCAGGAAGCAGGGGAGCGGCCCAGTTTCTCGCGATCCAGCGCCCTGCTTTCAGACCTGCTGCGGAGCATTGGCTGATGCGCAATTCCAGTAGCAATCGCATCGCCGAAATCGTCAATATCCGACGACTGCAGGCCGCAAAGGCGCAGGACGACGCCGGCCGTCAAGTCCGCAGCGTGCAAAGACTGGAGAGCGAGCGTGATGATCATAAGGCCGGCTTGGACAAACTGATCGAAGGCTATCGGGGCTTTCTCGGCGCCAGGACTTTTGATCCCGTGCTCGGCGCAGGCTGGCTGGAAGAGATTGATGCCAGCGCACAATGCTTGGCAACGAATGACGAACGGCTGAGCGAGGCGCGAGCGACAGCCATCGCCTCGGCAAAGCTATGGAATGAGGCAAGGGGGCGACAGGATCTCGCCGAGACATTGTGGCGCTCGGGTGTAAAGCGCGAGATCCGTGCCCAAGAGGACAAGGAGTTCGCCGATGTGATGGACCTACGTCTGATCCGGTCCATCTGCTCATGATCGAGACAAGCTTGATCAGCGACCTTCTGCCTTTGGCGGCGGGGAGGGGTGGACCGATGACGGTGGTGACGGATTTCGCCGAGTTGCTGATGATCGGCGATCGGATTGAGGATAAGGAGGCGCCGGTCATCTCACTTGGCCCGCCCGTCGCTAGCCCGTCTGCTAGAGATGATGATTCTGTCATCCGGCCCGATGCGTTGGCATTCCGCGCGACGGATCTGCTTGCACGTGCAACGCGGCCGATGAAACTCGAAGAGGGCCAAGTCCGCCAATCTGCAGTCATCAGCACGCTCACGCCGGGTTACGTGTCGCCCATGCCTGTTACGGGCATGCCCTGTGCACTGACCGACCCGGCCTGTTACTCGGACTCGGCCATCCGCACGGAAGCCACTTTGGTAGACAAGACCACCACCGGTGTGGAACGACGAGTGCCGTTGTTGCCATCGCAGGATGCAAAGTCAGTTACGAAACCAATAGCTAGCCAGTTCCCCCCGGGGCTTACGGCACAGTATGTCGATGCAGATCGATCATTAAGGGGCCCATCCACACCTATCGTCGCCGGCGCTCGTCGCCCTGTGTCGCCACCCCCGGGAGGCGCGCTGGCCCATGCCGCTGATGGGGCAATCAGGGTCGATGTGACATGCGGGCCCGACGGACTGCTTGTCGGCATCCTGATCCCGTTTTTCGACTTACAACAGGCACCCCAACTGGCGCGCCGGATCGGCGAGATCTTAGACGCCTATGCCGGCATGAGGGCTCGCGTAGCGATTAACGGCACCGATGTTGGCAGATCGGTAACTAGCAAGGGAGGATCTGGCCATGGCGGTCAGCGGAATTAGTGCGACCACCGGAAACGCGGCCTTTGGTCTCGATTTCCAATCCCTTCTGCGAATCATTTTGACCCAATTGACCTATCAGGATCCGCTGAAGCCGCTCGACAATTTCCAGTTCGTTTCGCAGCTTGCGCAATTTTCACAATTGCAACAGTCACAGACGCTCAATGATTCCATTTCCTCCCTGCTGTCGGCGCAGTCGGCAACGCAGGCGACGGGATTGCTCGGTCGGACGGTCGATTATCGCGCTAGTGATGACACTTTGCTGTCGGGTACCGTGAAGGCCATCTCGTTCGCCAATGGCGCACCACAACTCACCATACAGACCGCCGATGGCAAGACAATTTCGGGTCTTGGCCTCGCTGACGTCAATCAAGTTCGCTGAAGAGGAACGAGCATGTTCGGAGCAATCTATATCGGGCTGAGTGGCATGCAGGCCTATTCCAAAGGCCTGCAAACGATCAGCAATAATGTCGCAAATCTGAACTCCCCTGGCTTCAAGGCAAGCACGGCCACGTTCTCGGATGCATTCAACTACGGCGGTTCGGGCATGACGCTCTCCAGCGGGACGAACAGCGAGCAAGCCGGGGCGGGCGTTCGCTTCTCGTCGCCGCAAACCGACTTCCGTCAGGGAGACCTGCGCCAGTCCAACGGTGATCTCGACTTAGCGATCCAAGGAGCGGGTTTTCTGGTCTTACTCGACGGCGACAAGACCGCCTATGCGCGCACTGGTCAGTTCTCGGTCAACGACAAAGGCTACATCGTTCTACAGGGTACTGATAGCCGGCTTGCAACACTCGACGAAAGCGGCAAGGCCGTGGCGCTAACTATTGATGGCGAGCGCACTCAAAAGCCGGTCGCCACTACGCGCATCACCTTCTCCGACAACCTCTCCTCGGGGTCGTTCAGTGCGACAGTTTCCGACATCGCCGTGTATGACTCGCTTGGTGGCAAGCATACCTGGCAGGTGCGGTTCAGCCGTCCGGAAACAAGTACGACTCTCGACTGGGCGGTTACCGTGACTGACCAGACGGGGCGGACGGTCGGCACCTCGACTCTCAAGTTTATCGGCGGTGTCGTTGACCCAACAACTGAAACCCTTACCATCACGGACACGCCGCCTAACGCCGCGCCGATGTCCGTGGTGCTAGACTTTTCGAAAGAAGTCGACGGATTCTCGACAGGTACGAGTTCCACGATCCGAGCGAGCGCGGTGGACGGAAACGGCGCGAGTGCGCTGTCAAGCGTCACAATCGACGATGCGGGCAAAGTCAAGCTTACCTACGCCGATAAAAACACCAAATTAATCGGAGCGGTAGCGCTTGCCGATTTTCGTGATCCACAGGCTCTGCAGCGCGTTGGCAACGGCCTGTTCGTCAATCAGGGCGGGGAACGCCCCCGGCTGCTGGCTAGTGCAGCCGATGGAATCGGTAAGCTTGTCTCGCGTCAAGTGGAAGCCTCTAACGTCGACCTCAGTCAGGAGTTTGGTGATCTCATCCTGGTCCAGCGCGGTTTTCAGGCATCATCGCAGGTCGTGAGCGCATCCAATGAGATGATTCAGCAACTGTTCGGCATCCGAGGGCAGGGATGAATGCTGCAGTGCGCGAATGGCTGCCGCCTGGTGCCGATGGCGGCCCAGCGGTCCTTCGCTTTCTCAATATCATTGTCGCAGCTTGGAGTGAGCGCTGGTTCAACGACGCAATTTATACCGTCGCTTGCGTTATGGCGGGCGATGCGGCTCGGCAGCGTGTCGAACAGGATGATGAAGTGATCAGCAACACGCGCTGCGTGGTCGCGCGGTTGCTGGCACACGGCCGGGCGATGCTGATTAGTCAGGCACTGAGTCCGGAGGGTCAGTCGCTTGATGATGAGCGTGACCAATTGCTGCTGCATACTTTCGTCGGGGCAATCGTACAGGACCTCGTCGACCGGCTTGATCAGGCACTCGGACATACGGCTGCGGAGAGAACCGCATCCGCCAGTCTGGCCATCATACTGCGCGATTCGCGGCAACGCGACATCCTGTCGATCCGGTTTTCGCCAACTGCTCATCGCAAGTTGATTGATAAGGCTCTACCGACACCGCGTTTGGGTGGGCCTCTCGATTATCGTGGGCGTGTTCTAGGCGACCGAGCAGTACCGGTTTGCGGGCGCGTCGGGCAGGCTCAGCTCGAGTTGGGGGCGTTGAGGACGCTTGCGCTTGGGGATGTGGTCGTGCTCGACCGTAAAGTCAGTGACGGAATCGAACTGATTACTGGCGCCGGCCGAGCCTTTGCAGCCGCTGAGCTTCATTTCAAAGACGATCGCATCGAAGCTCATGTCATCCGGCGCTTCTGATAATCTCTGTTCCTTTTCACATACTGAAAGTAGCTTATGTCGACCGCCGACAACACCACCGCTATCGCCATGCCGACCCATACACTATTCGATGATATCGAGGTATCCGTTACCGTCCGGCTTGGCGATACGATCATGACTATCGCGGAAATCAAGGCCCTGAAGCAGGGCGCGGTAGTGCCTCTCAGCCTGCGGCTCAACGAACCGGCAGTCCTTTATCTGAAGGATAGGCCCATAGCACGGGGCGAAGTTGTCGCGGTGGAAGAGAACTTTGCCTTGCGCATCATTGAGATTGCGCCAGTCGATCCGGCATGAAGAAGTTGTTGACCCGCTGTGGTGCGGCTGGTTTTCTCCTGACAGAGCCCTTCCCGGGGGTGGCCCAGACGCTCGGCCATGGCGCCGAGAGCGGCCCGCCAATCTGGCGCGTATTACTTGCTCTTACCATTTGCTTGGCGTTGGCCGTAGGAGGTGCGCTTGCGCTGCGCTGGCGGATGCGCGGTGGCGGGCTAGTGATTCCGACCATGAGTGGGAGGCGAGTCATGCTGCTCGAACGCACAAGGTTGAGCCACCAAGTGGATCTGTGCCTGGTACGCTGTGACGGCCGGGAATTCCTGATCACTACCTCTCCAACCGATACCCGGTTCGGCCCCGAACTCACACCGGCTGCGACATCTGACGGTGATGATGATGCGATCTAGCCAGTCCAGGATGCTCGGCTTTGCAGCGATCCTTCTGGTGGCAGCGCTCGCCGAGAGCCCCGTTGGCGCGGCGCCTGAAGCAACGCTGGGACCAGCAAGCACTGACCTGATTCGAACAGCCGTAGTGCTCAGCCTAATGGCGCTGATCCCGGCTTTCTTGATCTGCACCACCTCTTTCGTCCGTGTCATTGTCGTGCTCTCGATGATTCGGCACGCCTTTGGAATGCCGGAAACTCCTCCCAATCAAGTGCTGGTCAGCTTGGCGCTGTTTCTGACCGCTTTTTCTATGGCTCCAGTGCTGGAGCGGGTGAACAACGATGCACTTCAACCCTTCCTGACCGCAGACATAGGTCCCAAGGAAGCGATGGAGCGGGGGGCTGGTCCCATAAGACAGTTCATGCTGCGGCAAGTCAGCGACCGTGATATCAAGACGATCTATGACATTTCGAGAAAACCCTTGCCGGATAGCGCTAAGGAAGTTGGCCTCCTTCAGTTGACACCTGCATTCATGCTCAACGAGTTAAGGGTCGCTTTCAGGATTGGTTTCGTCGTGTTGCTTCCCTTTCTTATGATTGATCTTGTCGTATCTAGTATCCTCCTTGCGCTTGGCATGCTGATGGTACCGCCTTCGACCTTATCATTGCCCATAAAGGTACTGATGTTCGTGCTGATCGATGGCTGGAGTTTGGTGCTGGAAGGCGTGCTGGGCAGTTTTCGATGACGTTCGCTGCGCCAGCCGATGAAGAGCATGGCAGTGAGGCTAGCGAAGCTGCGCTCTGGGCTGCGGTGCGAAAAGAGGGGTCGATGGAGGCGCGTAGTCGCCTGTTCGAGAGAAACATCGACTTGGCCCGGAGGCTTGCTCGGCGCCATTTCCAGGATCGCGCAACGGGAGATATCGATTACCATGATCTTCTGCAGTCTGCTTGTGCAGGCCTGCTGGAGGCGATAGACCGTTTCGATCCATCTTTGGGGGTGCCTTTCACCGGCTTTGCACGAAAACGCATTACGGGTAGTATTCTCGATGCGATTGCCAAAGCCAGCGAGTATCGCGAACAACTTACACACTATCGACGCTGTCAAACGGACCGTCTGGGTTCGTTGCGAACCCCTCCATCTGGAGACCTTGCAGACAGTCTAGAAGGTTTCGCTGACATGCTTGTAGGCTTGGCGATTGGGCTCATAATAGAAGAGCGTGCTGCATCGGAGGCCGAAATCAACGCTTATGAGAGCCTGGCGTGGCGGGAGACTGTCAAGGCCGTTCATGTAGCGATTGATGGGTTGCCTGATCGCGAAAGGCTGATCCTGCGTGGCCATTATGAAGGGTTGCTTGGTTTTGAGCAGTTGGCAAGCCTGCTAGGGGTTAGCAAAGGCAGAGTGTCGCAACTACATCGCGCGGCGCTGACGACTTTACGCAAGCGTCTCGGACGCAATAATCCTTTCACCTTCAGCGGATAATGGCGAGATGAGGATGTCACAAGATGCATGCCCGGATAGCGCGATGAGCGAACTCACCACCGCGCTCGCTCAGGGTGACCTCGATGCTATGGAGCAGCTTGATGGTCTGATCGAGCGATTTCCAGGCGATGCGCGGCTGCATTTCCTCAGAGGTTCTGTACTGGCTAGCGATGGCCAGTTCGACGCGGGGCGCGAGGCGATGAGGCACGCCATTGCACTGGCTCCTGGTTATGATCTGGCGCGCTTCCAACTGGGCCTGCTCGAACTTTCGTCGGGTGATGCGGGCGCCGCGGAGGCTACGCTGGGCCCGTTGCTCGATCTTGATGATAACAATTATTTACGGCTATTTGCGGAAGGGTTGGGTCATCTCGTGCGTGACGAGTTCGATGCCTGCCGACGCGTTCTCGTAAAGGGAATGGCGATAAACCAGGCGATTCCGAAGATGAACGAGGATATGCAGATCCTTCTCGATCAGCTACCCGCGAGTCCTGACCAGGGCGGTCAAGCTGAAACATCCGAAACTCAGATGTTGCTTCAGAGTCTGAATGGTCCGCACACGCAGCATTGAGTATTAGCATGGATCCGATCTCTAACGCTGACCGTATAGCGGCGGTCCTACGGCAGACCTTGCGGGAGCGGCTTGGGCCTGGCCGCAGTGGGACTGCCGCCAGAGGTGATGACTCTGCCAGTCATCTGCTGAGCCGCCTATCGGCCGCTCGCGCGATCGCTGCAATCAGGGGCATCAATGATCGAGAACGAAGGCGTGCGTTGGTTCAGGCACTGTTGGCCCAAAAATTCGGGCTTGAACTTCTCAACGATGCGCACTTCCAGCAGTTGGTATCGAGAGTTAGCCAGGTTATCGAGGATGACGCGGAAATTGTCGATTATCTAACCCGAATTATGAAAGACCTGCATAATACTTAAGGGCGCTTGCCAGAAAAATTAATTTCAGCGCATTGGTATCTGATAGCAGGTCGTTCAATATCATCGCTACGTGGCAGGGACTGTCAGGAATTTTGTGCGGGAGGCCATAGGATGGAATGGAAGGGACCATCGATATGGCAATCGCCAAGGACGTTTTGGACCAGCTTCTGGCTGGTCGTGACCCGCAGGAACTGTTCGCCAAGGATGGTCTGCTCGACGAGCTGAAGAAGGCGCTGTCGGAGCGGATGCTGTCGGCAGAGCTCGACGATCATCTGGAGAACGAAGGCGCTGCAGGCACCATCAACCGGCGCAACGGGTCGTCGAGGAAGACGATGCTGACGGGCACATCGAAGGTGACGCTGGACGTGCCACGCGACCGGGCGGGGACGTTCGACCCGAAGCTCATCGCCAAATACCAGCGCCGTTTCCCCGACTTCGACGACAAGATCATCTCGATGTACGCGCGCGGGATGACGGTGCGTGAAATCCGCGGGCACCTCGAGGAGTGACGTGCACCCCTGATTGTTACCAGTCAGGAGTAGAGTCTCGCTCCTTCATGATGTTTGATTGATGGGATGGCAACCGGTCTGGGGGCATGCCCCCAGACCGGTTGGCCGGCGATGTC
>JAIYAJ010000245.1 GCA_027489105.1 Zymomonas sp.
CTCGCGCGATCCCTGCTGGAAGCGCTCGAACAGGCGCGACCGCTCTTCCTCGGTCATGCCGATGCCCTGATCGACGATCGCCAGGATGATGCGCTCGTCGCGTTCCTCCAGCACGCAGCGGACGACCATGCCCTCGTCGCTATATTTGATCGCATTGCCGACCAGATTCATCACCGCGCGGGTCAGCAGTTGGCGATCGCCATCGACCATGTGCGGCATCTCGTCCGCGCCTTCGACCACTACCTTGATGCCGCGCGCGCGCGCGGTGGGCCACAGCGCATCGGCGGCGTCGATGGTGACGTCGTTCAGGTCGATCGGTTCCAGCGACAGCGGCTTGGCTTCGGCGCGGGCCAGCTGGACGAAGTCCTCGGCGAGCTGCAGCGTGTGAGTGGCAAGATTCTCGATGCGCGTCGCGATCGATTTGGGGACGCCCGTCTCCGGCCCACGCAGCAGCGACAATATGGCCGACTGTGGCGCGCGCATATCGTGACTCAGCAGCTGCAGAGCCTCCTCGCGGTGGCGCTCGGCCTGTTTCAGCGGGCTGATGTCGACCACGCGGATGATCCAGCCGACCTGCGTGTCGGTCGCGTCGCGCTGTTCGACATAGCGGATCTCGAAGCTGCCGCCATCCTCGGTCACCGCTTCGCCCGCGCCTGTCGGCGGCGCATCGGGCACGAAGGGAGAGATGCTGCCCGTGTCGGCCGAGCGGAAACGCTCCATCAGCGCGCGCGCATCGCCGCCCGGTTCGGCGCGCAGGCCCAGGCGGCGGGCGAGGCGGCGTCCCTCGATATTGGACAGCGCCAGCGTGCCGTCGAGCCCGGTGACGTAGACCGCGTCGGGCAGGCGGCCGATGGCGTCCGACAGGAAGCGCCGAAGATCGCGGAGCCGGTCGATCGCGCTGCGCAGCAGGCCGGTCTGGAGCGTGATCTCGCGTTGCACGCCCGATCGGCGCTGGCGGGGGAGGGCATCGCTCTCCGCTTCGAGCATGCGCAGTTCTGCTGTCATATAGCCGCTGATCGCGTTCAAGCGCCGCCAGCCCCAGACCGGATAGACGAACAGCAGCCCAATCAGCGCGGCAGAGGGGGGCAACCAGATGTGAAGGAAGGCGAACAGGCCGAGGCAGAGCAGCGGCAGAGCGACCAGCAACGCTACCGCCAGATTGGCATTGTCGCGCGGACTGAGCCGCAGGAAGGCGAGCAGCATGATCCACAAGGAGATCAGGCTGGCGACCAGCACCGCCGTCTGCGAGGCGGGAGTGACCGCCTCGCCGCGCAACAGGGCGTCCAGCAGTTGCGCCTGAATTTCCACGCCGGGCATCTGACTGGTGGTGCCCGAAGTGGGCGTGGGATAGCTGTCGCCCATGCCGTCGGCGGTCGCACCGATCAGAACGAAGCGGCCCTCCAGAATCTCGGCGGGGACCCGGCCTTCGATCAGGTCGATGAAGGAAATGGTCCGAACATGGCCCGCCGCGCCGCCATAAGGGATAAGCACGGGGCGCGCCTGCCACAGACCCTGCTCGCCGGGGGCGGTGCCCTGAGGCTTTAGCCCGGCCATGAGCGCGGCGAGCTGCAGCCAGGAGCGACCTTCTCCGCCCTCCTCCAGATAGGCGCGCCGGATCACGCGGTCGCCCTCGAAATGCAGGTTTACCTGAGCGATGCCGGCCGAGGCGCCGGCGAGCGGACCGGCGGGGCGGGCGATCGCATAGGGCGCGCCATTGGCCCCGGGCACGTCGATGACCATCGGCAGATAGGTGGGCGAGCGGCGGACGGCGGCCGCCAGCAGATCATCCTCGGCAGTCGGCTCGACGAACAGCACGTCATAGCCGATGGCACGGACCTTCGCATCGGCCAGCCGGTTCAACGCCGCCGCATGCAGGCTGCGCGGCCAGGGCCAGCGGCCGAGCGCCTGCAGGCTTCGATTGTCGATCGCCACGATGACGATGTCGTCGGGGGGCGGCCGGCTCGCTGCCGTCAGAACATTGTCATAGATGATATGGTCGAGCCGCTCGGTCAGTCGTCCCAGCACCAGTGCTACCACCAGTGCGGTCGCCAACAGCGCGACGGCGAGCCACTCAGCGTAGAGGCGTGGTGGCGGTGCCGTTTGCGCTGATCGGCTGGGCATTACGGCTCATGGATGCGGGGGAACTCTCACGCGAGGGATCGGCATGGGCGTGCCGCTCTTCGTCCACTCGGGACCAGGGCAGGTCGAGCGCACCGACGCGCTGGCCCAGCGCATAGGTCGCCGGCAGGCCTTCCAGCCCATTCTCGGCGATCGCCGACAACCGGATGAAGAATTGCGTGCTGGCGAGATTTTCGAAGCTGATCGTCGGCGCGTCGGCGGTCGAATCCGCGAAAACCGCCTGGAAGCCGATGTCGGTCGCCAGCTGAAAGCGATATTTGCGCGCGCCGTCGACCGGCTTGGCGGTGATCAGCACGCCACCGGTCGGTGTCTGCGCTACGCTGTCGAGGCCGGGCGGGGACAGCAGGGCGACGGGCTGCTCGACGCCGGCGGGGGTCGCGACGACGCCATAGCCGCGCGGCACCTGAACGCCCTCTTCGTCCTCGGCATCCTTGCCGACCTCGACCGCGCCGCCGACGACCTCGGTCAGCGCCTTTTCGCCGCTTTCGTCTAGCGCGACGCGGAAGTCGGTCCCGCGAACCGCAGACACCGACAGCGGGGTCGTCACCTGGAAGTCGCTATTGGGGTCGCGGATCGGCGTCACCGTCGCCCGGCTGCGGCCGGCTTCGAGGCGGAAGCGCCGTTCGATGCTGCCGGTCAGCAGGATGCGGCGCAGACGCGAGACGTGGATGCGGCTCTGCGAGGGCAGCGAGATGGCGCTGCCATCGGGCAGGGTGACGGTGACGAAGGCGTTGGGGCCTGTCTCCAGCTTCTGACCCTGGCGCACCTGGGTGCCGACCTCGACCTGCTGGCCGTCGATCGTCGCCGCACCCCTAAAGGATGTGATGACGCCGGTGATCGTCTCGATCCGCAGCAGCGGTTGCGGGATCAGCAAGGTCGATCCGATCGGCAGGCGGCGTGGATCGGCGACGGCGTTGATCTTCTGGATCGAGACATAGTCGTCGCTCACCAGATAGTCGCGTGCCAGCGCGGACAGCGTATCTCCGGGGCGCACCGTATAACGGAAATATTGCTCCGCCGCAGGGGCCTGCGCGGCGACCGGGGCGGCGGCCCAGACCGTCAGCGCCGTCGCCAATGCCAGGAGAAGCTTGTTCCGCACGATTGCCGCCTTACTCCGTCTCGGGCTCGAGCGCTTCGAGCCTGTAACCATAGCTGTACACCGGGATCAGGCGAAAGCCACGCTCCGGACGCAGGCCGAGCTTTGCCCGGATGCGCGAGATATGCGCGTCGAGCGTGCGGGTCGGCAGGTCGGGGTTACGGCCCCACACGATTTCCAGCAGATAGGAGCGGGACAGCGGCCGGTGCATGTTGCGGAACAGCGTCGCCGCCAGTTCGAACTCCTTGGCGGTGAGCACGATATTCTCGTCCTCCACGCTGATCGTCTGGCGCGCCGGGTGCAGCGTGTACGGGCCATAGCTCTCATTTGCGGCGGCTGCCTCGCGCGGACCGGTGCGGCGGTGGACCGCAGCGATGCGCGCCAGCAGCACCGGGGGCTGGACGGGCTTGATCACATAATCGTCGGCGCCCGCATTGAGGCCCGCGACAATGTCCTCGTCGCTGTTGCGGTTGGTCAGCAGCAGCGACGGGATTGGCTTGTCCATATTCTCCCGCATCCAGCTGATGATCTCGGGGCCGCTCTTGTCGGGCATGTTCCAGTCGAGGATCACCAGATCGAACGTATCCTGCCGCAGCTTCGTGATCAGCGTGCGGGCATTGGGGAATTCATAGGCGAAGTGACCGGCCTCGATCAGCGTCTGCGTGACATAGGCGCGCGCGGCGGGCTCGTCGTCCAATACGGCGATCCGCATGCTATCGCTCGATGTCTTGGTTGGATCGTTGGTCGGCATCCCAGCCTTCATGCCTATGCGCCGCCGCGATTCCAAGTGTGCCGGGTTTTGCTCCACCCATCTTCATGCCTCCCTTTCGCCCTTCGGGACGACATGGCTTTAGCCGAAGCGAACCGGGCGCAAATGATTGTATTTCCAAAGTTACAATTGTTTACAGGCACATCGGTGGTTAACCGGCTTATGAC
>JAIYAJ010000304.1 GCA_027489105.1 Zymomonas sp.
CGGTTGCCAAGGCGTTCGAGACGATCTCGACCGCGACGGTGGCCAAGTCGGCCGCCGAGGCGAAGGAGCTTCAGTTCCTGCGCAAGGACGACGGCATCACGATGAACCGCGATCGCCTGCTCGCCGACGCCAAGGCGCGCGCATTGGCGATGGTCGACGGTTATCAGCCGCCCAAGCCGCCCGAGTTCCGCCTGCCCGGACCCAGCGGGCGCGTTGCGCTCGGCATGGCCGCCGAGGGCTTCCACAAGCGCGGCATGGCAACAGACTACGACATGGTCGTGTCCGACGCTCTGGCGGCGGTGCTGACCGGCGGCGAGGCGGATCTCGTCGACGTGGTGCCCGAGGAGCAGATGCTGGCGCTCGAGAAGGACGCGTTCATGAAGCGGGTACGTGACCCCCGCACCATGGCACGGGTCGAATCGATGCTCGAAACCGGCAAGCCACTGCGGAACTGATAGAATGCGCGTCTCCCTCATTCCTCCCCGGGACGGGAAGGTGCACCGCCTGAGGCGGTGGAGGGGCGTGCGCGACTTTGGGATTTCCCCTCGACCATGCGGCGCATGGTCCTCCTCCCCCTGCCGGGGAGGATCTGAAGGAACTGAGGAGCAAGACGATGCAAGTCTATGAGGCCCCGCTGCGCGACATGCGCTTCCTGATCCACGAGCTGTTCGGCAAGGACGAATATGGCGCGCTGCCGGCCCATGCCGAATTCACGCCCGACCTCGTCGATGCAGTGCTCGAGGAAGCGGCGCGTCTGGCGAAGGACGTGCTGCTGCCGCTGAACGCCAGCGGAGACGAGGAAGGGTGCCTGTGGGAAAATGGGGTCGTGCGGACACCCAAGGGTTTCAAGGAAGCCTATGACCAGTTCCGCGACGGCGGCTGGTGCGCGCTCGCCTCGGACCCGAAATGGGGTGGCCAGGGCCTGCCCGAGACGGTCAACAAGGCGGTCGAGGAGATGATCAGCTCGGCCAACATCTCGTTCGGCCTTTATCCGGGCCTCACCCATGGTGCGGCTTCCGCGATCATCGGCCATGCGTCGGAGGATCTGCAGCAGCGCTATCTGCCCAACATGGTCGCAGGCGTGTGGTCCGGCACGATGTGCCTGACCGAGCCGCATTGCGGCACCGACCTCGGCATGCTGCGCACCAAGGCGGTTCCGCAGGACGATGGCAGCTATCTGATCACCGGCAACAAGATCTTCATATCGGCCGGTGACCATGACCTGACCGAAAATGTGATCCACCTCGTCCTCGCCCGCCTGCCCGACGCGCCCAAGGGCGTGAAGGGAATCAGCCTGTTCCTGGTGCCGAAATTCCTGCCGAAGGACGACGGCAGCGTCGGTCCGCGCAACGGCGTCCAGTGCACGGGCATCGAGCACAAGATGGGCCTGAAGGCTTCGGCCACCTGCCAGATGAGCTTCGACGATGCCAAGGGCTGGCTGGTCGGCGAGCCGCATAAGGGCCTCGCGGCGATGTTCACCATGATGAACACCGAGCGCGTTTCGGTCGGCACCCAGGGCCTCGGCGTCGGCACCGCGGCCTATCAGAGCGCGGTCGCCTATGCGAAGGACCGCGTCCAGGGTCGCTCGTTGTCGGGCACCAAGCGCCCCGATCTGTCGGCCGATCCGATCATCGTCCACCCCGATGTGCGCCGCATGCTGATGACGATGCGCGCCTATACCGAAGGGTGCCGCGCGCTGCAGATGTGGGTCGCGCGCGCGCTCGACGCCGAGCGGCACTCGCCCGATCCCGAGTTGCGCCAGCGCGCCGAAGACATGACCGCGCTGATGACCCCGGTGGTCAAGGCGCTGCTCACCGATCTCGGCCATGAGGCCTCGCAGATCGCGATCCAGGTCTATGGCGGCCATGGTTACATCCGCGAGCATGGCGTCGAGCAATATGCGCGCGATGCCCGCATCACGATGATCTACGAAGGCACCAACGGCATCCAGGCGCTCGACCTCGTCGGTCGCAAGATGCCGACCCATGCCGGCCGCTATCTGCGCTCCTTCTTCCACCCGGTGTCCGAGTTCATCGAGAAGAACAAGGCCGTGCCGGGGATGGAGAAGATGGTCGACGCGCTGGAAAAGTCCTTCGGGGCGCTCCAGCTTGCGACGGCGACGATCGCCCAGAAGGGGATGGCCGATCCCGAGGAAGCCGGCGCCGCCGCGACCGATTATCTGCGGCTGCTCGGTCTGGTCGCCATCGCCTATCTCTTCGCGCGCTCGGCCAAGATCGCGGGCATGAAGAAGATGATGGGGCAGGACCCGGATGGCTTCTACGCCAACAAGATCACGACCGTCCGCTTCTTCTACGAGCGCATCCTGCCGCAGGTCGCTGGGCTGCTCACCGCGATCAAGGCGGGCAAGCGGTCGACGATGGAGCTTCCCGAAGAAGCTTTCTGATCAGTTCGCCGCAACGGCAGATATGAAAAGGGGCGCCGCGCGGCGCCCCTTTTTGCATGATGTCCGTTATCAGCGGCGCGGCGGTCCACGACGGGGACCGCCCCGGCCCTGCGGCGGACGCGGCGGACCGCCCGGGCGCCGATTGTCGCGCGGTGGCCCACGGCGTTCGGGGGGCGGAGCATCGCCCGCCGGCTCGATCACCACGCTCTCGTCCTCGCCGGCCGTGCGCTTCACCGCCGACATGAATTTGGAGACGAGCGCCCGGGGAATCTCGAAGCGGGTTTCGTTCGGGAAGATGCGGATCGCGCCGACGTCGCGCTTGGTGATGTGGCCACGGCGGCAGATCAGCGGCAGCAGCCAGCGCGGGTCGGCACTGCTGTCGCGACCGGCGTTGATGCGGAACCAGCTGACATCCTCGAAGCCGGGGCGGGGCCCCTGCTCGCGAGCGGCGGCTTGCGGCGCGGGGCTGGCATCGGCCAGTTCCTCGGGCGCCGGCAGACTTTGCCGCTGGGCGCGAACGAAGGCGGCTGCGATATCCTCGGCGGACCGCGATTCGAGCAGCTTGCGGGCGACCTCACGATCCTCGTCGGCGATCTCGATCGCAGACAGGCTTTCGATCAGCCGTTCGTCGTCGCGCGCGTGGATGTCCTCGGCGCTCGGCACCTTGTCCCAGTTCACCTGGACATTGGCACCGCGCAGCAGCCGCTCGGCATGGCGCCGGCGGGTATAGGGGACGACGAGAACGCAGGTGCCTTTGCGGCCAGCGCGGCCGGTGCGGCCCGAGCGGTGCTGGAGCGTCTCTGCGTCGATCGGCAGTTCGGCGTGGATCACCAGTTCGAGGCCGGGCAAGTCGATGCCGCGCGCGGCCACGTCGGTTGCCACGCAGACGCGGGCCCGCCGATCGCGCAGCGCCTGCAGCGCATGGTTGCGCTCGTTCTGGCTGAGTTCGCCCGACAAGGTCACGGCAGCGAAACCGCGCTCGGTCAGTGCGGCCGACAGGCGGCGGACATTTTCGCGCGTGGCGCAGAAGATCATCGCGCCCTTGGCTTCGTGGAAGCGCAGGATGTTGACCACGGCATGCTCGATGTCGCCGGGGGCGACCGCGACGGCGCGATAATCGATGTCGGCATGACGCTCGCGCTCGCCGGTCGTCTCGATCCGCAGCGCGTCGCGCTGGTAGCGCTTTGCCATCATGGCGATCGGCTTGGGCATCGTCGCCGAGAAGAGCAGCGTGCGCCGCTCGGGCGGGGTCATGTCGAGGATTTCTTCGAGATCCTCGCGGAAGCCGAGGTCGAGCATCTCGTCGGCTTCGTCCAGGATCACCGCGCGGAGCGAGCCAGGCTGGAGCGCGCCGCGCTCGAGATGGTCGCGCAGGCGGCCGGGCGTGCCGACGACGATGTGGCAACCATAGCTGAGCTGGCGCTGCTCGACGCGAACATTCATACCGCCGACGCAGCTGACGACGCGGGCGCCGAGTTTGGCGTAGAGCCACTGGAGCTCGCGCTGCACCTGGAGCGCGAGTTCGCGCGTCGGCGCGATGATGAGGGCGAGGGGTTCGCCGGGCCGGGGCAGGGCGGTTTCGCCCTGCAGCAGGGTCTCGGCGATGGCGAGGCCGTAGGCCACCGTCTTGCCGGAGCCGGTCTGGGCGGAGACGAGAAGGTCGCGATCATTGGCTTCGGCGGCGATCACCTGGGCCTGGACGGGAGTCGGCGCGGTGTAGCCACGCTCTTCAATGGCCTCGGCAACGGGCCGTGGCAGGGTCGAAAAAGGCATAATATATCCGATATGTCTTGGTCGCGCCGGCTGTGCGCGGCGGGACTTCGCCGCCCCTATAGTCCGACAGCCCGTTCAAGGCCAGCAGGGATAAACACGGCAAAGCGCAGCTCGTATCGGCTGTGACCTCCGGGCCGCAACGGAAGACATGACGCGTGCCCTTCGTAGGGCATCCGACGGCCGGAATGAGCGCCGAAAGCTGCGTGCAAACGTCTCGTGAAACGAGCCGTCCCGTCGACGCGTCGATTCATCGACGCGTGCAGCGAGGGTTCAGGGAGACGTGCGTTGGCTGGGGACATGAAGGGCGAACATCCATGACGCGGCCGGTCACGGTCATGCAGAGAGAGGCGGGGCCGCCGCTGTCGCAGGCAATCGGCGTCGCGCGCCTCATCTGCATCCTGGGCATCGTTTATGTCCACGCCTGGACCGGCATCGGCGGCGAGCAGATGTCGCGGCTGGCCGAGACGACGCAGGGCGTGGTGCGCTGGTCGGTAGTCGAATTGTTTGGCCGTGCCTCGGTGCCGCTGCTGACGATGGTGTCGGGCTGGCTGGTCGCGTCTTCGATCGCCAAGCGCGGTCCCGGCTCGTTCCTCTCGGGCAAGGCGAGGGGCGTGCTGGCGCCGATGCTGCTGTGGAACGCGATCGCGCTCGTCGTCGTGATGAGCGCGTCGAGGGGCGGGTGGATCATCGGGCCGATGACGGGCGATGTCCTGTTCTTCGCCAACAATCTGATCAGTCTGACTGGCGCGGCCGACATCAATGTGCAGATGGGATTCCTGAGAGATCTGTTCCTGTGCATGGCTGCGGCGCCTCTGTTGGTGAGGCTCTCCAGCCGCTCGCTGATGCTGCTGATGGCTATCACCGCCATGTGGGTGATCGGCGGCTGGCAGCTTTATCTGTTGCTCCGTCCGTCGATCCTGATCTTCTTCATCGCCGGCTTGCTGACGCGCCGCCATGGCCTGGCCGAAGCGGCGGCACGTCTCGCGCCCTGGCAGGCGGCTCTGCCCTTTCTTCTGATCGCGCCGGTCAAGATCGGCCTGTCGGTCGCGATGGACGGGCGCGGCGGACTCGACCTTCATCTGCTCGCTGCCGTCGATCTGGTCATGCGCGCGGCGGTGGCGCTGCTCGTCTGGCGGCTTGCCATCGGCCTCGCCCGGCGGCCGATCGGCGCGCAATTGCTCAGCCTCGAGCGCTATGCCTTCTTCCTGTTCTGTTCGCACCTGCTGTTCATGTGGCTGATCGTGCCGCAGCTGGGTGCGCTGACCGGACCGATGGGCGAGCCCGGCTGGCTGGGCCTGTTCCTGATCATGCCGCTGCTCGCGCTGGTCTTTGCGATCGGGCTCGCCAAGGCGGTCGAGACGCTGTCGCCTGCCGCCGCCGATCTGCTAAGCGGCGGACGGCTGGGCCGCGATCAGACCGCCAGGCCCGCCGCGCGGCCGCTCGCCCACGCCCACTGAAAATTATAGCCGCCCAGCCAGCCGGTCACGTCGACTGCCTCGCCGATGAAGTGAAGGCCCGGCGCTTTCTTCGCCGCCAGCGTGCGTTGATCGAGACCATCGGTCGAGACACCGCCGATCGTCACCTCGGCCTTGGCGAAACCTTCCGAGCCATTGGGGGTAAACGGCCAGCCGTTGAGCGTGCGGCCGGCCTCGGCCAGCTGCTGATCACGCTGGCCATGCAGCGGCCCTGAGAGATTGAGCCGGTCGGCGAGCGCATCGGCGAGCCGGTCGGGCAGCTTCTCCCGCAGCAGCGTACGCGGCTCGGCCTTGGGGCGGACGCGCTTGCCCTCGGTCAGCAACTGCGCGGCATCGCAGTCGGGCAGCAGGTCGAGCCGGATCGTGTCGCCGTGGCGCCAATAGCTGCTGATCTGGAGGATGGCGGGGCCCGACAGGCCGCGATGGGTGAACAGCGAGGCTTCACGGAAGGCGGTCTTGCCCAATCGCGCGACACTGTCGACCGCGACTCCGGACAGGCTCTCGAACAGGCGATCTCCCGCGCCGAGGGTCAGCGGGACCAGCGCGGGGCGCGGCTCGACGACCTTGAGTCCGAACTGTCGCGCGACGTCATAGGCGAAGCCGGTCGCGCCCATCTTCGGGATCGAGGGGCCGCCCGTGGCGATCACAAGTGCGCTCGCCTGATGCAGCCCACCCGACGTGTCCACCGCGAAGCGACCATCGGCGTGGGAGATCGAGCGCACCAGCGTGGAAAGGCGTGTCTCCACGCCGCCGCGCGCGCATTCCTCCTCCAGCATCGCCACGATCTGCCGGGCCGATCCATCGCAGAAGAGCTGGCCGAGCGTCTTTTCGTGCCAGGCGATGCCATGGGCATCGACCATCGCGATGAAGTCCGAGGGGCGATAGCGCGACAGCGCCGAGCGGGCGAAATGCGGATTGGCGGACAGGAAGCGGTCGTGCCGGTCGGCTTCGATATTGGTGAAGTTGCAGCGACCACCGCCCGAAATCAGGATCTTGGCGCCAGCCCGGTCGAGATGGTCGAGCAGCAGCACCCGCTTGCCCTGCTGCCCCGCCGTCAGCGCGCACATCATGCCCGCCGCTCCCGCGCCGATGATGATGACGTCGTAATCCTGCTCTGGCATCGGCTGCTTTCGGTCCGGCCCGGCCCGCCAAGAGGGCGTGATGCGGCGCTGGGGCTTATGTAGGTCGCCGAAGGCTGCTATCGGCCCGCGCCATCATGAGCAAGCCGAACCGCCCCGACCGCCGCACCTTCGCGATCATCTCGCATCCCGACGCCGGCAAGACCACGCTGACCGAAAAGCTCCTCTATTTCGGCGGCGCGATCCACCTGGCCGGCGAGGTGAAGGCGCGCGGCCAGACCCGCCTCGCCCGGTCCGACTGGATGAAGATCTAGCAGCAGCGCGGCATTTCGGTCACCTCGTCGGTGATGACCTTCGAGCGCGACGGCATCACCTTCAACCTGCTCGACACGCCGGGCCACGAGGACTTCTCGGAGGACACTTATCGCACGCTGACCGCCGTCGACTCGGCGGTGATGGTGATCGACGCGGCCAAGGGCATCGAGCCGCAGACCCGCAAGCTGTTCGAGGTCTGCCGGCTGCGCTCGGTCCCGATCATCACCTTCATCAACAAGGTCGACCGCGAGGGCCGTCCGCCGTTCGAACTGCTCGACGAAGTGGCCGACGCACTGGCGCTCGACGTCGCGCCGATGAGCTGGCCTGCCGGCATGGGCGGCACCTTCGAAGGAATCTACGATCTGGCCCGCGACCGGCTGCACCGGCCTGCGGACGACGCCACCGGCGCGTTCGAGGGCGATTCGGTCTCGGTTTCGGGCCTTGGCGACTCGCAGCTGGACGATCTGCTGTCGGCCGAAGCGGTCGCGCTGCTGCGCGAAGAGGCCGAACTGGCCCAGGCCGGCTATGCACCGTTCGATGAGGAGGCCTATCTCCATGGCGACCTGACCCCGGTCTATTTCGGCTCCGCGCTCAAGGATTTCGGCGTCGAGCAGCTGATCGACGCGCTCGCCGACTTCGCGCCCAGCCCGCGCCCGCAGCCGGGCGAGCCGCGCGACGTCGATCCCGGCGAGCCCAATGTCGCCGGCTTCGTGTTCAAGGTGCAGGCGAACATGAACCCGCAGCACCGCGACCGCGTCGCCTTCATGCGGCTCTGCTCGGGCAAGTTCCGGCGCGGCATGAAGCTGAACCAGGTCGGCACCGGCAAGGTGATCGCCATCAATTCGCCGATCCTCTTCTTCGCCCAGGACCGCGAGATCGCCGACGAGGCCTTCCCCGGCGACATCATCGGCATCCCCAACCATGGCACGCTGCGCGTCGGCGACACGCTGACCGAAGGC
>JAIYAJ010000367.1 GCA_027489105.1 Zymomonas sp.
CGCATTGGCTGTCGACTTCACATAGGCGCTGATCTGGAACCGGCGATAGGCCAGCGGGATGGCCACCTCGCGGCTCGAGACGCCGGCGGATTCCGTGCCGTCATAGATCAGGACGCGGCGCGGCAGGCCCAGCGCGCGGATCTGCGTGCCGTCAGAGAACAGCCGGCAGGTCTGCCCTTGCGCCAGAGTGATGGTGGTGTTGCCGTCAATCGTCTCCGAGCCGGAGGGATCGAGCGTCACCGTGACGGCGCTGGTGACGCTGACATCCACCGCCCAGCCATTGCCGAGCGTCGCCGCCGCCTCGAACGTCATGGTGAAATCGGCCGAGCCCGACAGCGTGATCGCGCGCCCGGCATCCGTTGCGGCGAAGGTCCTGTCGCCCGCCGATGAGGCCGAGGTGACGTTTCGCGTGGCGGTCAACCCGACAGTGATGGTGGCCGGGCTGTAGCTCAGCACCCGCCAGTTGCCGGACCCCAGCGAGATCGCGACGAGGGAGTCGCCCGCCGCCGTGGTGCGGTTGACGCCTGCCGGCAGCAACAGCGCCGAGCTGTGCGTCAGCACAAGCGTCCCCGCAAACCTCACCTGCCGGATCAGGCCGGCATCCGCCGCGCCGAAGCTGGTGATGGTGGTGGTGCCGGTGATCTCGACCACATCGCTTTCCACCCCTGCCAGCGTGGCAGTGGCGGCGCTGGCGAGCGTCGTCACGGGGTTCAACGCAGTGAATCGCGCGGTGTTGGTCGCGGTGTTGATCACCTTGAAGGCGATCCAGTCCGCCCCGTCCCACACCTTGTAGATCAGGCGGTTCGAGGTCGCCGTGTCGCACCAGATCGTGCCTGTCACCTTGTAGGCTGGCGCGGTGGCTCCGGAATGGAACGACAGCAAGGCGTCGAGCGAATTGTCGATGTCCTGCTGGTTGTCGGTCGGTGTCTTGGGGCCGGTATTGGCGACACCCCATGTGGAAGGTTGGCTCATTGCACGGCTCCATAGCCCTTTGCGACGTAATCGAAGGTGCGGGCGATGCCCGTTCCGGATGAGTTGAAGAAACGGATCGTGAAACCCGCCTCGGTCTTGTCGGTGATCTCGTAGGTGTCGCCCGTCGCCAGAGCCTGGGCGGCGATGCCGATGCCCTGCAGGCGGCGGAAGGGCGGGCTGAACGGAATGGCGAGACCGATCGACGGCACGGCAATGTCATCGCCCGCCACGACGCGGTCCGGCATGTCGATCGTCACGGTCAGCGCCGAAACCACCGGCGTCACATCGCTCTGCAGCGAGCGCAGCACGGCGCGGAACCGGAAGCCCCGCGCGGTGAGATCGCCGATCACCAGAGGCGACCAGGCTGTCCAGACCGGCGAGCCCGAGGGATCATCATTCGTGACACTGACCTCGACCGTCACATCCCATTGCGACGGCGAGGTGCCGAAAATGTCGGTCCGCTCGAAAATGTCCGCCTGCGCGAAGATGTCATCCGTCGCGCTTTCGCCGAAGGCCTCGACCAGCGCGCTCAGCCTGACGGTATAGACCGCGCCCAGATCAACCGGCGCGGCGAAGTCATAGGTCCCGACCGGCGGGAAGCCGGTGGTCTGGTAGAAGATGTCGGCGACCGAGAAGATGTCCGAGACAGTGAAGATGTCGTCGGTCGAGGTCAGCCGCAGCCGGCCCTCGGCGTCGCGCACCACGCCATCGGACTTTGCCCCTGTGAAGCCGGGCGCTTCGGTCAGTGTCTCCACCGCGTTGAGGATGGTGACGCCGCCCACGGTCGAGACCACCAGCGCCGCAGCCAGGCTTTCGGCGCCGGCGACGCTCACCGCCTTGATGAGATAGGTGCCCACCTGCGCGGCGGTCTGCAGCGACCCGCCGGTGATGCCCTCGGCCAGCACGGCGCTGGTCTGCCAGGTCGCGCCGGTCAGCGCCGGCGTGAACTTGATCCGGTACGAGGCAACCGCGGGCGAGTTGTCGCGGGTCCAGCTCAGCGTCGCGACATCGGCCATGGTGCTGATGGCGAAGTTCTCGACATCGCCCGGCGGGTTCGCCAGCAGGCCGACGACAACACTCTGCAGGACCGCCGGCCGCGACGATTGCCCCGCCGCAAAGAAGGCCCGGACCCGGATGTCATAGACGCCCTGCGCGAGGTCGAGGATGCTCGCCGAAGTCTGCGCGCCATTGATCGCTGTCAGCCCGGTCCATTCCTCCGCCCCGGAGAGCCGGTGCTCGATATTGTAGAATGCGACGATCCCCGAGGCCGGCGCGCTCCATGTCACATTGAGGCGCGAGCGCACGCTCTGCCCGCCGGAATCGATGGTCTCGACGGCGGCGAGGTTGCGCGGCGGCAAATTGTAATGGTCGACCGGCGGCGGCGCGCCGGTGTCGAAGGGCGGCAGAACGCCCTGGTCGGCGGACTGGATGCCGGGCGCGTCATCGACAAGGTAGATCCGCGCGGTCAGATCGCGGCGCGGCTCGATCGAAAGCACCCGGAGGATCACGCTCTCGCTGTTCAGCTTCCCGAACATCACGAGGTCGCCCGCCGCCGGCATGGTGCCGGTGCCGGTGAGTTGCAGCTCGCGCGTGGTGCCCGGCGTCGCCTGCACCTCGCGGCTCAGGCTGGACCCGTCGAACAGCCGCGCGCGCATCGTGTAGCGCTCGCCGGCCTGCATGGTCATGGGCTCGTCAAGCGTCACCCGCTGCGTGCCGGCGTCGACAGAGACCACGCGCGCCGCGCCGAGGCCCCATTGCGGAACGTCATGCTGCACCCGGACGCGGTCACCGCGCGTGCAGACAAGGTTCTCGAAATCGGTGCTGAGCGCATAGGTTTCGCGCCGCAGCCTGAGCTGGGCGAGGTGATACCGCGCATGCTTGTAGATCAGGTCCGGGTCGGTCACGCCGGGGAAGTCGAGCCCCTCGAACCTTGTGGCGTTGGCGACGGTGTAGCCGTCATCATAGACCACCCGCTCATCCTGCAGCCAGCCATTGCTGGCGTTGATGAACCGGACCCGGAACCCGTGCGGCAGCTCGGCGAAGGCGCGCACGCCCTCGAACTGCGAGGAATTGCGTGGGCTGAAATGCTGCACGATCGGCGCGGCGTCGCCCTGGTCCCAGATCACGCCCCAGCGCCCGTCGCGCAGCGACACGGCGGCGCGGCCCGAGGCGGCAATATCGCGCAGCGTCTCGAACACCGAGGCGGTGAAGTCCCGCACCTGGTTGAAGGTGAAGCCCTTCGCCGCGCAGTACGCATGCCAGCCTTGCAGGCTGTCGAGATCGATCTCCGCATCGGAGACCGGCTTGGCGTTGGCGTTGCCCTGCAGGACGTGGCGGAAAAGGTCGGCAGGGTTGTTCGAGAGTTGCCCGTCGACCCAGACCGTGCCGTTCCATGCCTTCACGCGCATCCGGGCAATGCCGTTGAACGTGTCGATCGTGCCCGAGAGCTGGCTCGACGCCTTGATGCGGATGACAGAGATGGTGATCGGCACGCCGGACTTGATCGGCAGCTCGCGCCTGATGCCGCGCAGCGCCGACCAGACCACCTGCTCCTGCACCGTGTCCGGGCCGGAATAGACCGGCGCGACATTCTGCAGGCGGACATCATACTGCCCGCGCGGCACCGCCAGCCGGATCGTGCGGCGCAGCGCCTGCAGGCTGTCGGTGTAGACCGCGAAGGTGCCGGCCGCGAGCCAGACATTCGCGCCGGCCACGCTGTACTGCACCTGCAGGTTGACCGCGTGCTGGACGCGGTTGCCGGTTTCGCGCTCGAACTTGTAGCAGCCGCCGGGAAACACGATGTCGACCGAGAACTCGTCGATGTCATCGGCGGTAGTGCGCATGACCCAGTTGGTCTCGCCGGTCATCTCGATCGAGAGCGGTTCCTCGAACACCTGGTCAGGGAAGAGCCGCAGCGTCTCGCTGTTGTGCTGCTCCCAGGTCTCGATCTCCAGCCCTTCGAAATTGCCGATCGGCGTCTCGCCGATCTTGAGGTCCGAAACCACCATGGGGCCGTAGCCCCAGACAAACAGCATCCTGAGATACTGCTCGTCGCCGACGCTCTCGGTGTACGTTTTCGCGCCGAGCGCCGGCGAGATACGATGTGTCCCGAGCAGCACCGGCAGCGCGCCATAGGGACGCGCCTCGTTGCGCCCGCCGCCGATGGAATAGGTCGGCGAACGGCTCATGTCGGTCTGCGTCGACATGCCGGAGCCGATGGCGGAAGCATCGAAAGTGGAGAGCGGGGTCAGCGAGGCGACGGAGGAGCTGGCCTTCGCCGCAGGAAACAGGGCATTGACCGCCAGCGTGCCCGCCGCCGTGATGGCGAGGCCGATCGAGGCCGTGATCAGCGAGGCCGCCACGGTGCCTGCGGCAATGCCGAGGGAGGTCAGGATCGGCGCGGCAAGATAGGGCGCGACGACAAGCGCCACCACCGCCACCACGGCAAGCAGCGCCTGGCGCACCCATTTGCCTTGCGGCATGGCCTGGACGGCGAGGCTGGCGCCGGGTTTCAGCCGGACGCGGGCCCAGAGATCTCGCGCGATCACATCGCCGCCGAGGCTGACCCTCAGCCAGTCCGCCCGGTAGCCCAGCGGCGTGACGAAACCCGTGATGATCTCGGCGATGCTGAGGCCCGCCGGCACCATCATGACATGCCGCTCGTCGCGCAGCGGCGAGGCGCGCACCA
>JAIYAJ010000053.1 GCA_027489105.1 Zymomonas sp.
CGCGATATTCGCGCTCCAGGTCCAGGATCAGCGGCATCAGCGTCTCGCTGACATAGCGGCCGCCGAACTGGCCGAAATGGCCCTGCTCGTCCGGTCCGTTGCGCAGCGTGTTCGTAAGCGAAGCGGTCATAATGATGCGATCCGTTGGAGGAAGGTGGCGATCTTGTCCACAGCCTTGATGCCGGGGGCGCTTTCGACGCCTGACGAAGTGTCGATCAGACGCGCGCCGGTCGTGCCGGCCGCACGCTCGACATTGTCGGTGTCGATCCCGCCCGACAATGCCCAGCGCTGCGGATGGTCGAAGCCGTCGAGCAGGGTCCAGTCGAAGCGCAGCCCCATGCCGCCGGGCAGCGTGCCCTCGGGCGTCTTGGCGTCGTACAGGATGACGTCGGCGACCGGGCGATAGGCATGCGCCGCGTCCAGATCGGCGCGGTTGCGCACCGAAATCGCCTTCCACAGGGCGATGCCCGGATGACGCTGGCGCAGCGCGGCGAGACGGGCCGGCGCTTCCTTGCCGTGCAGCTGCAGCGCGTCGACGCCGCCCACGCGGACGGCCGCATCGATCACGTCATCCTCGGCGTCGACGAACACCCCGACCTTGCCGACATGAGGCGGTACGCGCATGGTCAGCGACCGCGCCTGCTCGAAATCGACGTTGCGGGGACTCTTCGGAAAGAAGACGAAACCCAGATGCGAGGCGCCATGGCGCACGGCGGCATCGACCGTTTCCGGCGTGGACAGGCCGCAGATCTTGGCGGTGACTCGCTGCATGGCGCGGTCTGTCGGACTCTGCGCCGCCCGCGTCAACCTGTCTGTCCGATCAGACAGCTCCTGCATTCCGGCGATCAGTCGGCGGCTTCGGCGATCTGGGTCAGATAGTCGGGGTCGACGATGCGGATCTTGCCCTGGGTCAGCTCGATCACGCCCTCGCTCGCCCAGGCTGCCAGCTGGCGGTTGATATTCTCGCGGCTGATGCCGACGAAGCTGCCCAGTTCGGACTGGCTGAGGTCGCGCGTCAGGCGGGTGCCGTGCATCTTCTGGTCGGTCAGCCGCTTCAGATAGCGGGCGAGGCGCGGGGCGGTGGTGAAGGCGCGGTCGCTCTCGATCGTGCTGTCGGTCTCGCGCAGGCGGCGCGCCATCTCCTTGAGCAGGCGTATCGCGACCCTGGGATGGCGTTCGATGAAACCGAAGAATTTGGCGCGGGTAATCCGGATCACCCGCCCCGGCCACATCGCGACCGCCGACGCCGTGCGCGGCTTGTCGTCGAGCACCGCGATCTCGCCGAGAACCGCGCCTGCTTCGGCGTAATCGAGGATGATCTCGCGGCCATTGGGGGTCACCATCGAGATGCGCACGACCCCGTCGAGGACGATGACCAGCGAGGTGCCCTCGTCGCCCTGGGTCAAAATCTCGTCATTGGTGCGGGTCGCCTGCAGCGTTCCGATCGACAGAAGGTCGGCCAGCTCCCGCTCATCGCATTCCGCAAAGACGCTGCCCTTCGGCAAATGCGCCAGCAGCTCCGCTGGTGTCATCCCGGCCCCCATTTACGCTGTACTCCGCCCGGGAGCACCGTGCACGCCATGGCTCGATTCTGCAAGCGATCCTCCGGGCATGTCCCCTGGGGTGACGCTGCGGCAGATGGGGATCAGTTCGCCGGCGACCAGCCGGGCGGCGCCAGTTCGAAGCCGGAGAAGTCGAAGCCTGGTGCGACGATGCAGCCGACCAGTGCCCAGCCCTTGTCCGCCCGTGCCGCCTGCCAGGCACCCGTGGGGACGATGCCCTGCGGCCGCTCCCCGGCAGCGACGTCGGGGCCGATCCGGATCGTCTCGGTCGGGCCGCCGGCGTCAGCAGCGATCAGCAGCTCGAGGGCGTGGCCGGCATGGAACATCCACAGCTCTGCGGCATCGACCCGGTGCCAGTGTGAACGCTGGCCGGCCTCGAGCAGAAAATAGATGGCGGTTGCGTAACCCCGTGCAGGCGCATCGCTGCCGCCCTCGCGCCAGGTCTCGCGATACCAGCCGCCCTCGGGATGCGGGGCCAGCCCCAGCGCCTCGACGATCCGCCGGGCGTCCTCATCGGCGGGAAGCGGCATCAGAACAGCCCTCCGCCCATGATCAGCCGGACGATGCCGACCACCAGCACGAAGCTGTTGAGCCGCCGCCCGCTGTCGCTGTGCGACAGGATGCCGAATGCGGCGCCGATCAGCGCGACCGGCACCACCGCCCAGTTGAACCAGCCGAGAAAGGGGAAGAAGCCGAGGATCGCACCACATAGCGCGATGAAGCCGAAGCCGAGAGAGAGGACATTGAACATGGCATGCAGCTTCCACCATGACCGACGCGATTGCAACCGCTGTACTGTTTTAGTAACACAGCAGTCGAAATGGGATGAGGAACCGGGGATGCGAAAGATGATCGTCATGGCGGCGCTGCCATTGCTGCTGCTGGCCGCGTGCGAGATCAAGGTCAACGACGATGCCAAGGGCGACGCCAATGCGAACGCGGGCGAATCGGCGGCCATTTCGATCGACGCCGGCGGCAATGTCGCCATGGCGTCCGCCGACGAGCCGTCCTCGCTGTCGCTGTCGATTCCGGGGATCGATGCCAAGATCAAGGTTCCGGGCATCGAACTGGGCGGCGAGGACATGAACATCGACGGGATGAAGCTCTATCCCGGTTCGAAGATGACCGGCGTCAACGTCACCGACAAGGAGGGTGGCAATGGCCGCGTCGAGATCCGCTTCGTCAGCCCGGCCGCGCCCGATGTGGTCGCGCGCTATTATGCCGATGCGGCCGGGCAGGCGGACTTCACCGGCGTGAAGCTCGCCAGGACCGGTGCGGCTTCGACGGTGACTGCGGTGAACGGGGAAGGCGATCCGATGACGATCACGCTCCAGCCTGCGGGCAAGGGCACGCTGGGTAGCATCATGATGACCGACATGTCGGCGAAATAGGGCAAGCGGATGGCGCGCGCCCGGTCCGGCTGGCCGGGGCGCGCAA
This sequence comes from Zymomonas sp., assembly GCA_027489105.1. Next base: position 3,000 of record JAIYAJ010000053.1, read on the forward strand.
AGCGCTTTCACGCGGGGCGATCAGGCTCTAAAGGAGCCGACATGCCCCCAATGCTTCTTGTCATGATCGGCGGCGCCATCGGCGCGGCCTTTCGCTTTCACATATCCTCGGTCGCGCTGCGCCAGCTCGGCCCTGCTTTCCCTTATGGCACCTGGCTGGTGAACCTGCTCGGCGGCCTGTTGATGGGCGTTCTGGCCGGTGTCGTCGCCCGCTCGCCGGTCGATGGTGAGCCGCTCAGGCTTTTCCTCGGCGTGGGCGTGCTCGGCGGCTTCACCACCTTCTCGGGGTTCAGCCTCGAAACCTTCGACATGCTGACCCGGGGCGAATATCTGATGGCGACCGCTTATGCTGTGTCCTCGGTCGCGGGGTCGGTGCTGATGCTGTTCCTGGGCGTCGGCCTGTCGCGGGTGTTCGCATGAGCGAGCCCCCCAGGAGCGAGAGCGGCGAGGGTCGCCAGTTCGTCGTCGGCTATGACGATGACGGCATTCGTCTCGATCGCTGGTTCAAGCGGCACATGCCCGATACCAGCTTCAACATCGTCTCGCGCTGGGCGCGGACGGGCCAGTTGCGCGTCGATGGCCGTCGCGCCGCGCCTGGCGACCGGATCGAGGCCGGACAGACGATCCGCGTCCCCCCGGCCGAAATCGTCGCGGCCGCGACGGTCGCTGCGAGCGCCGCCAAAGCCAAGCGGCCTGAACGGCCGCGCGAACCGCTGACCCCCGACGAGATCGCCTTCGCGCAGAGCCTGGTCATCCATCGCGATCGTCAGGCGATCGTGATCAACAAGCCGCCGGGGCTGGCGACGCAGGGCGGCACCAAGACCGAAATGCACGTCGACCGGCTGCTCGACGCGCTGCAGTTCGATGCGGAGAGTCGCCCGAAGCTGGTCCACCGCCTCGACAAGGACACGTCGGGCGTCCTGCTGCTCGCGCGCACCTCGCGCGCTGCGGCCCATTTCGCCAAGGCGTTCAGCAGCCGGACCGCACGCAAGGTCTATTGGGCGGTCTGCACCGAAGTCCCCTCGATCGAGGACGGCATGATCGAACTGCCGATCGGCAAGCAGCCCGGCACCGGCGGCGAGAAGATGTATGTCGACGAGAAAGAAGGCTCGCCCGCGCGGACCCGCTACCGGATGATCGACCGCGTCGGCAATCGCGCCTGCTGGCTCGAATTGCAGCCCTATACCGGCCGGACCCATCAGCTGCGCGTCCATCTGGCGGCGATCGGCCATCCGATCGTCGGCGACGGCAAATATGGCGGGGCGGAAGCCTTTTTGTCGGGCACGATCAGCCGTAAGATGCACCTCCATGCGCGCCGCCTGCGGGTCTATCATCCCGATGGCGGGCAGATCGACATCTTCGCAGAGCCGCCCGAGCATATCGTCGACACGCTGCGCAATCTTGGCTTCACCCAGTCGCAGGGCGACCTGCCGATCGACGAGGTGAAATTCTCCACGACCGAGGAAGGCAAGCGCCGGATCGCGACCGCGCGGGCCAAGGACGCCCGTAAGGCGCGACGCGGCGAGCGGCGGGGGCGCAGCCGCGCATGACCGGACCGAACCGGCTCGCCATCTTCGATTGCGATGGCACGCTGGTCGACAGCCAGGCCAATATCTGCCGGGCGATGGTCGAGGCCTTTGCCGCCGAAGGCCTGCCGCCACCCCCCAATCCGGCGATCCGGCGCGTCGTCGGGCTGAGCCTGACCCAGGCGATCGCCGGGCTGCTGCCCGATGCCGATCATGGCCTGCATGTTCAGCTGGCCGAGGCCTATAAGCGCAGTTTCCAGGCGATGCGGGGTGCCGGCCTGGTCGACGAGCCGCTCTTTCCCGGCGTCGCCGAGCTGCTCCACGCGCTCGACGCCGATGGCTGGATGCTTGCGGTCGCCACCGGCAAGTCCGATCGCGGGCTGAAGCATTGTCTCGAGGTCCACGGGCTCGAACGGCTGTTCGTCTCGCTCCAGACCGCCGACCGCCACCCGTCCAAGCCGCATCCCTCGATGGCGCTGCTCGCGATGGCCGAGGCGGGCGCGCTGCCCGAGACGAGCGCGATGATCGGCGACACCAGCTTCGACATCGGCATGGGGATCAACGCGGGCTGTGCCGCGATCGGTGTCGCCTGGGGCTATCATGCGCCGGAGGAACTGTTCGACGAGGGCGCGCATTTCGTCGCCGATCGTCCGGATCAGCTTCCCGAAATCCTGAAACTGGCGCTATCAGCGCGCGCATGAAGCGATTCTATAAACAGGCGGCGACCGAAACGGTGGCCGGAGGCTATGGCATCCGTCTCGACGGACGTGCGGTAAAGACCCCGGCGCGCGCCGAACTGGTCGTGCCGACCGCCGCGCTCGCATCCGCCATCGTCGGCGAGTGGAATGCGCAGGGCGACGACATCGACCCGCGCACCATGCCACTGACCGGACTCGCCAACGCCGCGCTCGACCGCGTGCTCGCCGATCCGCCGGCCTTCGCGCGCGGCTTGTCGGCCTATGCCGAGAGCGATTTGACCTGCTATCGGGCGGAGAGCCCGTCCGAACTGATCGCCCGCCAATGCGAAGCCTGGGATCCGCTGCTCGACTGGGCCGGCGAGCGCTATGGCGTCGAGTTCGAGATCGCGACCGGCATCATGCACAGGGCGCAGTCCGACGATACGATCGAGCGCCTGTCGGCGGCGGTCCGGGCCTATGATCCGTTCCGGATGGTCGCGCTCCATCCGCTCGTCACCATATCGGGCTCGCTGATCATCGCGCTGGCGGTGGCCGAAGGCGAGATCGACGTCGATGGCGCCTTCGCCGCCGGCCAGCTCGACGAATTGTGGCAGATCGAGCAATGGGGCGAGGACGAGCTTGCGATGCGCGCCCGCGAGGTCAAGCGGGCCGACTTCCGCGCGGCGGCGCGCTTCCTGGCCTTGCTCGTTCCGGTCGACGTCGCCGCCTGACCGCAGCGACAGGATGACGCGGGCCATTCGCCGCCTTATGGATGCAGGATCATGACCGAAGCCACGCAATTGACCGATGTCCGCGAGGAATATGAGTTTCTCGATGCCGACGATCGCTACCGCCTTCTGATCGATCTGGGTCGCACGCTGGAGCCGATGCCCGATGCACTGAAGACCGACGCCACACTGGTGCGCGGCTGCTCGGCCAGCGTATGGGTCTATCCGACCGTGCTCGATGACGGACGCCTGCATTTCCTGGCGGACAGCAATGCGGCGATCACCAAGGGGATCATCGCGCTGGTGCTGCTGACGGTGCAGGATCAGGCGCCGGCCGACATCCGTTCGACCGATATCGAAGGCGCGCTTGCCCCCTTCGATCTGCGCAACCAGCTGAGTTCCAACCGCACCCAGGGCATCCCCAACATGATCGCGCTGATCCGGTCGACCGCGGAGCGTTACGCATGAGCCGACGTCTTGCTCTGGCCCTGATCGCCGCCGTGCCGCTGGCCGTCCCCGTCGCGATGGTGCACGCCGCGACCCTGCCCTTCGCGACCGGCAAGCTCAGCATAGGCGGCGAGGCCTTCGCGCCCGCCGATGTGCTGGATGCACGCGCTCTGCCCGACATCAACGGCAAGGTCGGCATCATGCTCACGCTGACCCCCGATGCGGCGAAGCGGCTGGAGGGGATC
>JAIYAJ010000381.1 GCA_027489105.1 Zymomonas sp.
TCGGCAAGCTCGTCCATCGCGACTTCGAGCGCCATCATACCCGAGGCCTCGCCCGGCGCACGCATCGCGTTGCCTTCGGGGAGGTCGAGCACCGCCAGTCGGGTGAGGTTGAGCCGTGCCGCACCGGCATAGAGCAATTGCGTCTGCGCCGCGGCGATCTCCGGCCCACCGCCGGGAAGATTGCCCGACAGAGTCTCATGCCCCACGGCGAGCAGCTTGCCGTCGCGGTCCGCCGCCAGCCGCACGCGCTGGATTGTCGCGGGGCGGTGGGTGGTGTTGTTGGGCATCAGCGTGCGCGGCAGCGTGACCTTGACCGGACGGCCCGCCGCCCGAGCGCCGAGTGCCGGCAGGATCGCATCCGAGCAGACGCTGCCCTTGCCGCCGAAGCCGCCGCCGAGGAAGGTTGCCACCACGCGCACGCGGTCCTGCGGGATGCCGAGCTTGGTCGAAAGGTCGCGCCGCGCCCAGCCCACGATCTGCTGGGCGGACCAGATGGTGAGATGATCGCCGTCCCACCGCGCGATGGTGGCGTGCGGCTCCATCATCATGTGGCTCTGGTCGGGGGTCGTGTAGGTTTCGTCGACCTTCACCGGCGCGGCGGCGAACGCCGTGTCGAAGTCGCCGATGCGGACGTCGGGCTGGCGCTGGTGCGGCTTGGCACTGGCGCGCGCGGCGGCAAGGTCGAAGGCGCCGTCCTCGCGGGCATAGTCGACCCGGACCAGCGCGGCGGCGGCGCGTGCCTGCTCGAACGTCTCTGCGACGACCAGCGCCACCGCCTGGTGGTAATGCTCGATCTGGGGCCCGGCGAGCGGCTTGGCGACGTAGAAGCCCTGACGCTTGATCGGCCCGGCATTGTCCGCCGTCACGATCGCGAGGACGCCGGGAGCCGCCCTGGCGGCGCGCAGGTCCATGCCCGCAACGCGGCCCTTGGCGATTGCCGAGCCGACGACATAGCCATAGGCAGCATCCGGCGCCGCCGCGTGGTTTTCGTAGGAATAGACCGCAGTGCCGGTGGTCTTGAGCGGCCCCTCGATCCGGGGATGCGGCTTGCCGATCACCTTTTCCTGGTCGATCGGGTTGGTGCCTGCCGGCGTGTCGAACTTCATGCTGACTTCCCCTCCGCGATCGTCGCTGCGAGCGCTCGCGTGGCGAGCGGCAGCTTGAAGCCGTTGTCGTGCGTCGGCCGGGCGTCGGCAAAGGCCCTTTCGGTCACCGCCGTGGCCCCGCGCAGCAACTCCGCTTCCGCCGCCTCGACCCGCCATGGCTTGGCCGCCACGCCGCCGAAGGCGACGCGACCGGTGCCGTCCTTATGGAGCACTGCAGCCACCGAGACGAGCGCAAAGGCATAGGAGGCGCGGTCGCGGGCCTTGTGATAGCTGTGCGTGCCGCCGATCGGGCGCGGCAGGGTTACCGCCGTGATCAGTTCGCCGTGCTGCAAGGCATTGTCGATGTGCGGCGTGTCGCCCGGCAGGCGATGGAAGTCGGCGATCGGGATGGTGCGGGCGGTGCCATCGTGGCGGACCGTCTCCACCATGGCATCGAGCACGCGCAGCGCCACCGCCATGTCGCCGGGATAGGTGGCGATGCACTGGTCGCTCGACCCGATCACCGCCAGCTGCCGGCTCACTCCGCCGATCGCGGCGCAGCCCGAGCCGGGCTTGCGCTTGTTGCAGGGCAGATTGGTGTCGTAGAAATAGGGGCAGCGGGTACGCTGGAGCAGGTTGCCTGCCGTCGTCGCCTTGTTGCGAAGCTGGCCGGAGGCACCGGCGACGATTGCGCGGGTTAGGACCGCATAATCACGGCGCACGCGCAGGTCGGCGGCGAGCGCGGTATTGGTAACGAGGGCGCCGATGCGCAGGCCACCCTCGGCGGTCGGCGTGATCCGGTTGAGCTTGAGGTCCTGGACATCGACCAGATGCTGCGGGGTCTCGATCTCCAGCTTCATCAGATCGAGCAGGTTGGTGCCGCCGGCAAGGAACCTGGCGCCGGGTCGGTTGGCCACCGCGGCGGCGGCCTCTGCCGGCGTCTTCGCGCGCTCGTAGGTGAAGGGCTTCATGCCGTTGCTCCTGCGACGTCGGCCATGGCCTCCGCGATATTGGAATACGCGCCGCAGCGGCAGATGTTGCCGCTCATCCGCTCGCGCATCTCGAGCTTGCTCGGCTGCGGGCGCTGCGTCAGGTCCGCCTGGACGTGGCTCGGCACCCCCCGCCGGATCTCGTCGAGCACGGCGACGGCCGAGCAGATCTGTCCCGGCGTGCAATAGCCGCATTGGTAGCCGTCGTGCTTCACGAACGCCGCCTGCATCGGGTGGAGCTTGTCGGGCGTGCCTAGCCCTTCGATCGTGGTCACGGCGTCGCCATGATGCTGCACGGCGAGGCTGAGGCAGGCATTGATCCGTGTGCCGTTGACGAGGACGGTGCAGGCACCGCACTGGCCGTGATCGCAGCCCTTTTTGGTGCCGGTGAGCTGCAGATGCTCGCGCAGCGTGTCGAGCAACGTTGTCCGGGTATCGAGCGTCAAGGTATGGCGCGCGCCGTTCACGGTGAGCGATACCGGTAGGGTCGGTGCCGGCGTGGAAGGCACGGGGTGCGCGCCGACGTCAGTGCTCGTCGCGACTGCGGCGGTCGCGACGCCGCCGACCAGCACGCTCCTTCGGCTAATATGCATATCGTCCATCGGGCGGGCCTCTCCAGTCAGTGTCCACAGGGTAAGGGCAGCATGGGTCCGTCGTCAGCGGGCCCATGATAGTCGGTGTCGGAGACCGGTTCGAGCCAGGTCACGGACTGACCCTCCAGCGCCTCGGCGACCGCGACATGGGTCATCGCGCTGTCGCGCGCTGCGCCGTGCCAATGCTTGAGGCCCGGTGCGATCCATACCGTGTCCCCGGGCTTCATCGCCTGTGCGGGCTTACCTTCGGCCTGAACCCATCCGGCCCCGTGCGTGACGATCAGCAGCTGCCCGAGCGGGTGGGTATGCCAGTTGGTGCGCGCGCCCGGCTGGAACGTCACCGTCGCGCCGCCAAGGCGCGCCTCGCCGCTGCCCTTGAACGGCGACGCGACCGAGACGCTTCCGGTGAAATAGTCGGCCGGGCCGGGTTTCGGCGCCTGGCCGGCGGGAACGATCTGGATGTCGGACATGGCTGCGGTCTCCTTGCTGGTGAACGCTTTCGCCGCGATGCCGATGGCGGTGTTCGCCTTCGGCCAGCCCGCGTAGAAGGCGAGATGGGTCAGCGCCTCGATGATCTGGTCCCGGGTGAGGCCATTCTCGACGCCGCGCTGGACGTGGAAGCCAAGCTGGTCGCCATCGCCGCCGGCTGTGAGCGCGGCAATGGTGACGAGGCTGCGGTCGCGCGGCGACAGATCGGTGCGCCGCCAGAGGTCGGCGAACAAAACGTCGTTGGTGAGCTGCGCGAGCTTGGGCGCGATCGGCCCGAGCGTTTTCTCGACGGTCGCGGCGCGCGCGGGATCCGAAGCGGGAAGCGGTGCGGTAGCCGTAGGCATGACGACGAATGACGCGGGATCGACGTTGCGCTCAGCGAAGACCTTCTCCACCGCGTTCAGCGCCGACACGGCGTTCGGCCATCCGGTGTAGAATGCGAGCTGCGTGACGATGCCGGCCACCTCGACAGGCTTGATGCCGTTATCGAGGCCGCGGGCGAGGTGGCCCGCCATCTGCGCGGTCTTCCCCGTGGCGATCAGCACCGACAGCGTGACGATGCTGCGGTCGCGCGGCGCCAGCTCGGGGCGCAGCCATACGTCGCCGAACAGGACGCGGTCGGTATAGCCCGCCAGAGCCGGGGCGATCGCCTGCATGTTCCTGGGGGCGACCGACGGACGATCCTGCGCCTCCGCGGGCACGGCCATCGACAGCGCGGCGACTGCGGCAGCAGTGACCTTCATCGCATCTTCTCCCATGCTATTCTCTCCCCGGCGCTGGCCGGTCGAGCCGGGCCCACCGCCGTCAGTTGCTCCCGGCACCGGCCTTTACCGGACGGAGGAGGCGCGAGAAGGTGAGCTGGGTCAGGTGCCAGGTTCCCGCCTGCCGCATGTAGACTTCCGTAACCATGAAGGCGTTGGTGACCGTTCGGGCGCCGACCACGGCTTCGAGGTCCATGTCCTCCAGGACGATCGCGGTATCGCCGAACACCCGCACGTCGACCGCGTGGATCGATGCCTTCTTGTACCAGATTCCGCCGCTCTTGATCGTGGCCAGCTCCTGCGCCTTGCCCCAGGTGCCACCCATATGGGTGAACATGGCCCGGTCGTCGAAAAGCGTCGCTAGCGCGTCGACCTTCTTGTCCGCCATCCAGTCCCACTTGGTCTTGGACAGATCGATGACCTGCTGCTCGGTCGGGCTATGGCTGGCGGCAGTCTTGATCGTCTCCGTGGGAGGCGCCGGCGTCTGCTGAGCGTGCGCCGGCTGCAGGGGCAGAAGCGACAGGGCAAGGGCGCCAAGCAAGAGAGTATCCGGTGATCGCGTATGCATTGCAGTTGCTCCCGCAGAAAGTGGGGGGCCGATACCGGAGCATCGGCCCAAGAAGGACGATCAGAGCTTTCGTTCGCCGAGCCACTTCACCATCGCCGGGTCGCGGTGGTCGAAGAAGCTGCTGGCGTTCTGGTCGAGGCCAGCGATCGCTTCGATGTCGCCGGCATCGAGGTCGAAATCGAAGATGTCGAAATTCTCCGCCATGCGTGCCTTGCGCACCGACTTGGGGATCGCGACGATGCCGCGGTCCGTCAGCCAGCGCAGCACGACCTGGGCGATGCTCTTGCCGTGCCTGTCGGCGATCTTCTGCAGCGCCTCGTTGGTGAAAAGGCCGTTCTTGCCTTCCGCGAACGGCCCCCATGCCTCGGGCTGGACGCCATAATCCTCGAGGATCTTCACCGCATCGGCCTGGCTGTGGAAGGGGTGGATCTCGATCTGATTGACCGCCGGCTTGGTCTCGTTGTGGAGCACGAAATCGACAAGGCGATCGGTGTAGAAGTTGCTCACGCCGATCGCGCGGATCCGTCCGGCGCGGTGCAGTTCCTCCATCGCCCGCCACGCGCCGTAGACGTCGCCGTACGGCTGGTGGATCAGGTAGAGATCGAGATAGTCGAGCCGCAGCTTGTTGAGCGAGCGCTCGAACGCGGCCTTCGCGCCCTCGTAGCTGGCGTCCTGCACCCAGAGCTTTGTGGTGACGAACAGCTCGGCGCGGTCGATCCCGTGGCTGCGAATCGCGGAGCCGACGGCTTCCTCGTTGCCATAGGACGCCGCGGTGTCGAGCAGACGATAGCCGACGTCAATCGCGTCGCGGACGCTGCGCGCGCATTCGGCGGGGTCGGGCACCTGGAACACGCCGAAGCCGAGGATCGGCATGGCGATACCGTTGTTCAGGGTGACGGTGGGAACATTGACCATGGAATGTCCTCGGGGGATCAGCGATTGATGAAGGTCTGGTGGGCGGCAGCGTACCGGTCCCCCTGCACCTTGACGGCGCCGAGCGCTGCTTCGATGTGCGCCAGATCCTCGGTAGTCAGCACCACCTCGGCCCCGCCGAGATTTTCCTCGAGCCGCTGCAGTTTGGTGGTGCCCGGGATCGGCACGATCCACGGCCGCTGCGCCAGCAGCCAGCCGAGCGCGATCTGCGCAGGCGTCACGCCCTTGGCCCCGGCCATGGCGCGGACGGCCTCGGCCAGCGCCTGGTTCGCCTGCAGCGCCTCGGGCGCGAAGCGCGGCACGGTGCGGCGGAAGTCCTGGTCGCCGAAGCTGGTGTCCGCCGCGATCTTGCCGGTCAGGAAGCCCTTGCCGAGCGGACTGAACGGCACGAAGCCGATGCCCAGTTCTTCGAGCAGCGGCAGGATCTCCGCCTCGGGCTCGCGCCACCACATCGAATATTCGCTCTGCAATGCGGTGACCGGCTGCACGGCATGGGCACGGCGGATCGAGTCGGTCCCGGCTTCGGAAAGGCCGAAATGCTTGACCTTGCCGGCCTGGATCAGGTCCTTGACGGTGCCCGCCACGTCCTCGATCGGCACGTTCGGGTCGACCCGGTGCTGGTAAAACAGGTCGATCCGATCGGTCCGCAGCCGCAGCAGCGCTTCGTCGGCGACCTGGCGGATGCGTTCGGGGCGGCTGTCCAGGCCCTGCGCCGGCACCCCGCCCCGAAAGCCAAACTTGGTCGCGATTACGACCTCGTCGCGCACCGGCGCCAGCGCCTCTCCGACCACTTCCTCGTTGATGCCGGGGCCATAGGCCTCGGCGGTGTCGAAGAAAGTGACGCCGCACGCATGGGCGGCGCGGATCAGCGCGACGGCGTCCTTGCGGTCGGTGGCCGGGCCATAGCCGAAGCTCAGTCCCATGCACCCGAGGCCAAGAGCCGATACTTCCAGGCCGCTGCGGCCCAATATGCGCGTCTGCATCGTCGATAGTCCTGTTCTTCTGATAGCCCTTCGTCGACGAGGGCATCTCGACAGGCGCAATCTACGCGTGTGCGGACCATCCGATTAGACAGGGCAAATCGCTTGGGTCTATGACCTGATGTCATGAAACCCGGGAGGTGGATACGACATGCGGCGTGAGGAGCTCGGAAATCTCGCCATGTTCCTGGCGGTAGCGGAGGAGCGCAGCTTCACCCGCGCCGCGGCAAAGCTCGGCATCTCCCAGTCCGCACTCAGCCATACCGTACGGCGTCTCGAGGCGAAGCTCGGGCTGCGGCTGCTCACCCGCACCACGCGCAGCGTCGCGCCAACCGAAGCGGGGGAGCGGCTGCTGGAGACGCTGCGGCCTGCGCTCGACGATATCGACGACAAGCTCGCCTCGCTCACCGAATTGCGCGAACGGCCGGCCGGTACCGTCCGCATCACTTCCAGCGGGCATGCGGCGCGCGCTGTTCTGTGGCCGGTCATCGATAAGCTGACGGCAGAGAACCCGGACATCAACGTCGAGGTGAATATCGAGAACGGCCTGGTCGACATCGTCGCCGACCGGTTCGACGCTGGCGTCCGGCTCGGCGAGCGGCTGGAGCTGGACATGATCGCCATGCCGATCAGCCCGAAGTTGCGCATGGCGGCCTTCGCATCCCCCCCCTATCTCGCGCAGCGCGGGACGCCGGAGACGCCGTACGACCTCGCACGACATAACTGCATCAGCCTGCGCATGGCGACGTCCGGCGCGCTTTATGCGTGGGAGTTTGAGCAAGGCGGCAAGGAACTGCGGGTGAAGGCCGAGGGGCAGCTGGTGTTCAACGATGCCGATCTGATCGTCGCCGCGGCGCTTGCCGGGCATGGCATCGGCTTCATGCTGGAGGACCATGTGGCCCGGCATTTCGAGCAGGGATCGCTGGTCCGCGTGCTGGCGGACTGGTGCGAGCCGTTCGACGGCTATTACCTCTATTATCCTAGCCGGCGGCAACCATCGGCTGCCTTCGCGCTGCTTCTCGACGCGCTGCGATACCGCGAGTGAACTTCTTGGGCCGCGAAGTGCCTCCTTTATAGAGGCGTTTCACGGTGCCGCCTTTGCCATTGGCTCGCCGGCGTCATTGTGCCGGACTCGCTTCAGCTTTGGGGCGCAGAGCGTCCGTCGGTCGATCTTTGGCTCAGTCGGAGGGGGAGGGGCGAAAATGCCGACTGAGCGAGAGCTCCGCGCCGGCGCGTTGTTGTTCCTCTGCCGATGATGTGGCGTCACGGCCTGGATCGCCGCAGCCATAGCCAGGGCGGCGCCTAGCCGCTTGTTCTCGACGATCTCTGCCTGGTTCACACGGCGCATCTTGTCGAATACGCGGTAGGGAAGTGCCTGATCCCCGTATCGTACCTCGATGCGGCCGTCGGGGTACTCGCAGACATGAACGCGCTTGCGGGTCAGGGTGCGCGTCAGCGGCGTCGGTTCAAGGATGAACATCGCTTTGTTGTAGTGAAGCGCCAGCGAGGCCGTGACGGTGCGCTCGACCCGCCAGACCATCTCAGCTTCCACATTCTCGTGCGGGGCGAGAGGCCGATGAGCGTCGCTGGGATCCGCTGGTGGGCGGGCGAACCGAGCATTGTGGCGCAAGAGATAAGAGGGGAGGAAGGTGTTGGCTTCCTCAATGGAGGAGATGCCTTCGAGCCGCATCGCTTTCACGAGGCGGTTCTGGAGTGTGCTGTTGGCCCGCTCAACCCGCCCCTTGGCCTGGGGCGAGTTAGCGCAGATAATCTCGACGCCAAGCTTGTCGAGCGCGCGGCCGAGGTGCGACATGCCGTCGCCGTCGGCCGTCGCGCGGTTGTTCCGAAAGGCGCTGTGCTTGTCCGAATAGAAGGCGATCGGCTTGCCGTGCCGCTCGAGATAGGTGCGTGTCGCCTGCAGGTAGGAGAGGGCGCTCTCGCTCTCCACCATCTCGAGGTGCATCAGCTCGCTGGTGGCATCGTCGATATAGACCAGCAGGCTGCAGCGCGGACCTCGACCCTCGAACCAGTCATGATCCGAGCCGTCGACCTGGATGAGCTCGCCGCGGCGCTCGCGCCGGTTGCGGGTCTGGTGGAGCCTGGCGCGCTTGGCGGCCTTGGCCTTCCAGAGGCCGGCGCCGATCATCAGCTGCCGTAGCGTCTCATGCGAAATCGTGATGCCGTGGCGCTCGGCCAAATACTCGGCCGCCAGCGTTGGGCCAAAATCGGGGTAGCGCTCGCGAACAATACCCAGGATCTGCTCCCGGTAGGCATCGCTAAAACGCCGATTACTGGGGCGGCCGCGCTTCCGTGATACCAGACCAGCAGCGCCGTCAGCGCGTAGCCGGCGGAGCAGCCGATATAACTGACTGCGCTCCAGTCCGAGCAGCTGCATAGCCCGAGCCGGCCGAAGCTCGCCGCGGTCGAGCCGCATCAAGGTGTCGAACCGGTAGATCTCGGTATCGCTCATCGCCAGCATCGCCATCGCTGCACGCCCTCATTGTCGAGGGCGTCCATGGACACGATCGGCTCAGCGAAGGCACGGTTGTGCCATTTCTATTTTGCTGAGCTGTGCCATTTGTACGTTGCGCTTACACCTAATGAGCTTTCCATTCGAAGTGCGAAAACGGCTGTAGCAGCAGGGGCTGCGTGGAGCCATCCTCCTAGCGCAGCGCTGCCCCTGCTGGTGCCCTGGAGTCGGGGCTCCTGTCCTCGGACCCGCTGCGCATGCAGCGGGCCCGGTCACACCGTCTCAGCTATTCAGCTCGTGCTATCGGGTAACGCGTCGACGGTGAGCCCGCTGCACAAGCGGAGGGGAATACCAAACGCCTAGAAGGAGACGCGACCACCGATCCGAAGCGTCCGCGGTTCCACGACCCGGCTCAGTCGCCCTTCGACCGGGCCGTCGCGATCCACCGAGGGGATGTAGGACTCGTAGAAATAGGCGATGTCCTTGTCGCGGCTGTCGAGCAGGTTCAGCACCTCGCCATAGATCTGCAGCCGCCCGATCTTCCGCGCGGCGCGGAGGTTGACCACCGTGCTGCCCTTGTCCCGCGCGCTGTTGTCCTCGATCAGCGGGTAGGGCCCGAGGTGGCGGACGCGGAGGCTGGCTTCCCACGGCGCCAGCACTATGGCTACCCCTGCGGATGCCGCATTCTCGAAGGCATTGGGGATGCGGTCGCCATTGTCGTAGCGCGAGTGGCTGGCGGTATAGTTGCCGTCGATCGCCAGCCACGGCGCAGGCCGCCAGAAGGCGACCAGTTCATAGCCGTGGCGGCGGCTCGCGCCGGTCGGTTCCACCGCGTTGGAATCGCCGACGAAGCGGAGTTCGCTACCGACCTCCAGCCACCAATAGGTGCCGGTCAGCGTCAGCCCGCCATGCTGCCAGCGCGCGCCCAATTCCTTGCCGGTCCCGCGTACCAGCACCGGCACCGGCGTCTCGACATTCACCGCGCCGCGCACGTCGTTGGAGTGGAAGCCGCGGCCCCAGTTCGCGTACAGCTCGATGGATGGCGTGAGCGCATAGGCGACCGATGCCTTGGGCGAGACGATGCTGTCGCTCCCGGCACCTTCACCCAGCGCCGCCGCCGCGGCATCGCGGCCACGCACGGCATAGCGATAGGCATCGCCGCGCAATCCGCCGACGATCCGCAGCCCCGCCAGCGGTGTCCAGCTCGCCTCGCCGTGCAGGGCGGCCGAGGCTTCCTCGACATGGTAGCGTCCGAGCGAGAACAGCGGCACCCGCATCGTGGTGCGGCCCACGCCGACATCGCCGATATGGTCGTAGCGGCCTTCGCCGCCGACCGACAGCGCCAGGGCAGGCGCTACCTGCCAGCGCTTCTCGGCGCGTCCGCCGACAATCCAGCGCTTGTCGAACTGGCGGATCTGGGCGCTGGTGCCGTCGGGATCGGCGTAGGTCGGGTTGGAGTACATCGACCAGTCGTAGAACTGGCCATAGAGGTTCGCGTCCCAGCCCTGCTGATGCACGGCGACGTTGCCGACCAGCCGCGTGGTGCGGCCCCGCGAGCTGGGATCGGGCGAGCAGAACACGTCCGGACAGGCCGAGGTGCCGATGATCCGCTCGGGGATCTGCTCGGTCGGGCGCCAGGTCGCGTGATAGGCGTGCAGCGTGACGTCGATCGAGCCGGTGCCGAGCGGGGCGGCATATTTGGCGAAGCCGGAAGCGTGGCGCAGATGCTCGGGCTCCTGCCACGGGCCGTCATAGGCGCGCAGCTGGCCGACCAGCGTCAGCGTGCCCGGGCCGACGCCGTTCGCGGTGCCGCCGGCCGCGATCCGACGATAGCCATAGGAGCCGCCCTCGACCGAAAGCCAGGGGCGCGCGAAGCCGTCGATGGTCGACATGTAGGCGGCACCGGCCAGCGCGAAGTCGCCGCCGTCGGCGCGGTAGGGGCCTTTGCGGAAGTCCTCGCGACCGACGACCTCCGGGATCAGCCCGTTGAGGTCGAGATAGCCCTGGCCGTGGCCGTGGGTGCGCAGGTTCATCTGCACGCCGTCGACATAGGTGGTGAAGTCGGTGCCGTGGTCGAGGTTGAAGCCGCGCAGGAAATACTGGTTGGCCTTGCCGCTGCCCGAATGCTGGGCGGCGATCATGCCGGGCACGGCCTCCAGCAGCTCGGCGACCCGCAGCAGCGGGCGCACGAGCAGGTCGGCCCCGGTGATCGAGCCTTCGCTCGCCGCCTGCGCTACGCCGATCTTGCTCTCGCCGCGGCCGAACACGACGATGTCGTCGCTTCCCTTGGCGGGAGCGGGCGGCGGTGTCTCGGACTGCGCATGGGCTGCGGTCGCGCCGCACGCGGACAGCGCGGCAAGGCCGGTCAACAGGATGGTTTTCAATCGTCTTCTCCGGGCGTCGTGCGACTGCCGGCGGAGGCCTGCCGTTCACGAACGGTCGGCACGTCCCGAGCGCGGACGCCGGGAGCGCCACGAGACGAACCGATGCGGCCTCCACCGCTCGTTCGTCGCTCAGACGGAGAACCGTGCCACGGCCATCCCCTGGGCCAGGGCAAGAGCGACCTCTCGCTGGCAGGTCTCCTGGCTCACGGGTCGTCGCTCGATGCACACCTTCCCAGGTCGGGTGACCCAGTGGCTGCTTCCATCGAAGGAAGCGCGTGCATCTCGCTCGCCGCTTACAGTTGCAGGGACAGCCTCGGCTTCGGGGCGCAAGCGCCCACACCGTGTTCCCTTTTAAGCTCCTCTCGGAGCACCAGCGCGATCATGGTTCGGCTAAAGCGGACTTCAGCCGACTGGAGGCGGCGGTAGCGGCAAGAGATCGCTACCGCAACAAATCTCCATCAGTGAGCCTTCTCGTTGCCTCTTTTGAGAAACTAGCGGTGGCGGCTGCAAGGTTGTCATCCCCAGCACGGAAAATGCGGGATGCTGTCTTGCGATGATCAAGCCGCGAGTTCTTTGCGGATGATCTCCGCCCCGGCGCCAAGCGCCTTGAGCTTGCCTCGTGCGACATCGCGCGAGAGCGGTGCCATCCCGCAGTTTGTGGCTGGATAGAGCTTGTCCGCATCGACGAAGCGCAGCGCGCTTCGCAACGTGGCAGCGACCTCTTCGGGCGTTTCGACAATATTGGTCGCGACGTCGATCGCACCGACCATCACCTTTTTGCCGCGGATGAGTTCGATCAGATCCATCGGCACGCGCGAATTCTGGCACTCCAGCGAGATGATATCGATCTTCGACTTCCGGAGGTTGGGAAAGGTCGCCTCATACTGGCGCCATTCGGAACCGAGCGTCTTCTTCCAGTCGGTGTTGGCCTTGATGCCATAGCCATAGCAGATGTGAACGGCGGTTTCAGCCTTCAGCCCTTCGGCCGCGCGCTCCAGCGTGGCGATGCCCCAGTCGTTCGCCTCCTCGAAGAAGACGTTGAAGGCGGGCTCGTCAAACTGGATGATGTCGACGCCGGCCGCTTCAAGCTCGCGGGCTTCCTCATTGAGGATGCGGGCGAACTCCCAGGCCAGGTTCTCGCGGCTTCGGTAATGCGCATCGTAGAGCGTATCGATCATCGTCATCGGCCCCGGCAGCGTCCACTTGATCGGTTGATCGGTTTGGGCGCGCAGGAAACGGGCGTCGTCGACGAAGACGGATTTGGGGCGCGAGACGGCGCCGACGACCGTCGGCACGCTGGCGTCGTAGCGGTTGCGGATCCGCACCGTCTCACGCTTCTCGAAATCGACACCGTCCAGATGTTCGATGAAGGTCGTGACGAAGTGCTGGCGGGTCTGTTCGCCGTCACCGAGGATGTCGATACCCGCTTGCCGCTGGTCGTCGACCGCCAGGCGCAGCGCGTCCTGCTTGCCCGCGATCAACGCCTCGCCCTCCAGCTTCCAGGGCGACCAAAGGGCTTCGGGCTCGGCGAGCCAGGATGGTTTGGGCAGGCTGCCCGCAGTCGTCGTCGGCAACAATGTCGTCATGGGGAGTACCTTGATATGCATGGAAATCAGAGGCCGCAGGTCGCGGACCAGCGCTGGAGCGCGGCAATGTGCGGCTTGATGAAATGCTCTTCTGCGAATTTGCCTTGCTCGACGGCGAGGCGGGCACGCTCCTCGCGATCATAGACGATGCGGGTCAGCGAATAGTCCTGGTAGGTCAGGCTCGGTTGATAATGCTCCGCCGCTACGGAATTGGCGTTGTAGATTTCCGGACGGTAGATCTTCTGGAACGTCTCCATCGTGGCGATCGTGCTGGCGAGTTCGAGGTTGGTGTAGTCGCTGACCAAATCGCCGATATGGTAGAAGGCGAACGGTGCAACGCTGTGCGGCGGCATGAAATACCGCACCTTCATGCCCATCTTCGCGAAATACTGATCGGTGGGCGAAAATTTGTCGTTTCGGTACTCTGCCCCGAGGATCGGGTGGACGTTGGCGGTCCGGTGATAGACTTCCTTACTCGACACGCTGAGGCAGATGACCGGCGGCTTGCGGAAATTGTCCCGGTAGGCGCTCGACGCGAGAAAGTGCTTGAACAGATTGCCGTGCAGATCGCCGAAATCCTCCGGCGCGCTGCCACCCTCGGCCTTGCGATGGTTGGGCAGGACGATGCTGAAGTCGTAGTCCCGCACATAGGAAGAGAAGTTGTTGCCGATCATGCCATCGGACCGCTCGCCGCTGGCCTTGTCGACCACAACGGTATGCAGGATCTCGATCAACGGGAACGCTTCGTCATGCGTGCCGTCCCCGAGCGTGAGTGCGGCCGACACGATCTTCAGTTCCAGCGTGTAGCGGTCGCCCTTCGGATTGTCCCAGTGCATCAGCGCATTGAAACGGTGATCGATCATCACCAGCGTGTTGCGCAAATTCTCCCGGCGGCGTTCCCCGCGAGCGAGATTGGCGAAGTTGGTTGTGATGCGTGTGCTGTCAGCCGGACGATACTCCTCGTCGAAGGGCAAGCTGCTGATCGAGAATGTGAACCCGCTATTCGTCATGACTCACCTGGCGTTATGGGCAGAGGTCAGGCGAAAGCGCGCAAGGCGTGGAAAGGCCCGGAAAGGCGTGTAGCCCCGGAGCCTAGCGTCGAGCGCGATCCACCGGAGGAACCCCCGTCCGAGGAACGTTATGGCGTCGGAGGCAGGTCTCCTGGCTCACGGGTCAACGCGGTGGCTCCGGCCTTCCCGGGCGCTGTGCGAGCCCAGTGACACAAATTGGAGCCGCCGCTCGCCGCTTACAGTTGCGGGGGCAGCGCCGGATTCTGCCCTGACGGACACCACCGGCTTCCCGTCTTAGCCCCATCGCCATGCCTGGGATGGGGAACCTCGACAGGCTCTTTCAACACGATATACCCGTCATTGTCAATGATGATATAAAGATATCTTTATATCTTGATGCGAAGTGCCTGTAGCTGGCATTGGGATGGAAGCAGCCTCTCTGCTTACAATCCCCTCCCGGTCATAGATCCACCGAGGCCGGTAGCGTCGGAGGTTCCAGCTGCTGGCTCAAGACCTCCTCCGGGGTTTGATAGCCGAGACACTTGCGAGGCGTGTTGTTCAGCCGATCGACCATGCCTTGAAGCTGGCGGTCAGATATCGCGGCGATGTCGGTGTCGAAGGGTAGGAACCGCCGGATGCGACCGTTGGTGTTCTCGACGCTGCCCTTCTGCCAGGGTGCTGACGGCTTGCAGAAATAGGACACGATGTTCAGCGCGCTCTCGAGCCTGGGATATCGCGCGAACTCGGTGCCGCGATCGAACGTGATGGAGCGCCGGAGGGGAGGGGGAAGGGAGCGAAGACGTCGCTCGATGCCGGTGATCACCTCGGTCGAGTGCTTGCTCGGGTTGGGGCACAGGATGGTGAAGCGGCTGCGCCGCTCGACGAGCGTGGTGAGGTTTGCTTTTCCGTGAACCGCGCGGAAGGCGATCAGATCGCCTTCCCAGTGACCGAAACTGTTCCGCTCGGCGATCTCCGGCGGACGCTGGGCGATGGTGTTCGCCTCGGGGATGCGAGCGGCGCGCGGCTTTCGCCCATAGCGCGATCGTCGCTTTTTCCTGGCCATCGGGAGCAGCTTCCA
>JAIYAJ010000003.1 GCA_027489105.1 Zymomonas sp.
GGCGCAGCTCGCCAAGCTCGCCGAATCGACCGGCCAGCTGGCTCGCTCGATCCAGGGGAATGTCGCGGCGGTGCTCGGCGCGATCCAGATTGGCGACATCGCCCGGCAGCGGCTCGAACATGTCCTGACCGGCGCCACGCTGCTCGAAGCCTTTCTGGCCGGGCCCGATGGCGCTGCGGAGATCGGTGCTCAGACCCGTCATCACGTCCTCGCAATGCTGGTGGCACAGCTGTTCGACACCGCCTCGGATTTCCGCCGCGAGACCGAGGTCGTCATCGGGTCGCTGCGCGCGCTGGGGCCTCAGGCGGGGCGCTTGCTCGCGCTCAAGGATCATGGCGGCAATGGCGATGACGGCCAGATATTCCTGCGCCGGCTGGAAGCCGGCATCTCCGATGCGGCAGCCATGCTGGCCCAGCTCCACTGTGCGGACCGCCAGGCCGACGAGACGCTGAAGATCATCGTCGCCACCGTGGCCGACCTGTCGACGCGGGTGGTCGCGATCCGCGATCTGCGGCTCGACGTGCAGCAGATGGCGATCAACATCGGCCTGCGCTGTCGCCGGGTCGAAAGCATCGGCCGGGCGGTGACGGTGATCTCGAACGAGATACGCGGCTATTCGGAGAAGCTCGACGCGACGATCGGCGGCATCACCAAGTCGGCCGACGAACTCAACATGATCTCGCTGCGGATGCGCGACCGTTCCGATGCGGCGGGCGCCGGCGCCGGCGACGAACTCACCCGCTCGCTCGATGCAATCCGCGAGGGTGCCCGGCTTACCGAGCAGGCGATGAACAGCGCCACGGCCGAAGCCAATGGCATATTGGGCATGCTGCGTCAGACCACCGACGAACTCGAGGCCGGTCTCGACCTGGGCGGGATCATCGAGGGTATCGCGACCACGCTCGCCGCTGAAGTGGGGGCTGGCGAACCGCTCTCGCCCGACGTCGATCACCCGGCACGCCTGGTGCTCGATGAGATCGCGCGGACCTACACCATGGCCAGCGAGCGCCGTATCCACGATCAGTTCCGCATCGGCCAGCCGATCACGCTGGCAGCCGCTTCGACCATGGGCGGTGGCGATGGAGACGACGACGCCCTGTTCGACGATGCCCTGTTCTAGGCGGGCTGGTCGCCCGACGGCATCGATCCGTCCCCGCTAAGCCGCCCGGGCCACGGGCCTAGTCGCGCAGGAAGAGCTCGGCCGCCGCCTCGACGATCGCGTCCCGGTCGAGGCGGTAGGTCGCGTAGAGATCCGGCAGGTCGCCCGTTTGACCGAAACGGTCGATGCCGAGCGGGCTGACGCGCTGGCCGCGCACGCCGCCCAGCCAGGACAGGGCCGACGGGCTGCCGTCGATCGCGGTCACTAGTCCGACGGTCGGAGAAAGCTCCCCCAGCAGCCGGGCGATGTGCGATGGCTGCGAGCCGCCGTCTCGCCACCGCGCGGCGCGGCTGGCAGACCAGTCGCGGTGCAGCAGATCGGGCGATGTGACGTTGAGCAGGCCGAGGCCGGGCAGGTCCTCGCTGAGCGTTTCCCATGCCGCCAGCACTTCGGGGGCGATCGCGCCGGTGAAGGCGATCGCTGCCTCCGCACCCGGGGTCGGCTTGCGTAGCCAATAGGCGCCCTTCAGCGCATCGGCTTGCCAGCCATCGTCCTCGCGGGCGATCTGGGCGATGCTGCGCGTCGTCAGGCGCAGATAGACCGATCCGCCATTGTCGGCCTGCAGATGTTCGAACGCCCAGCGCATCATCAGCGCCAGTTCGTCGACCCAGGCGGGCTCGAAATAGGTGAGGCCGGGCTGGCCGATGCCGATCAGCGGGGTGTTGATCGACTGGTGCGCGCCGCCCTCCGGGCCGAGCGTGACCCCCGAGGGCGTCGCCACCAGCAGGAAGCGGGCATCCTGGTAACAGCCATAGTTCAGCGCATCGAGCCCGCGCGCGATGAAGGGGTCATAGACCGTCCCGATCGGGATCAGCCGCGTGCCGAAGGTCGGCGCCGACAGGCCGAGCGCGGCCAGCATCAGGAACAGATTATGTTCGGCGATGCCCAGCTCGATATGCTGGCCGGCGTCATGGCCTGACCATTTCTGCGCCGAGGGGATGCGCGCCGCCTGGAACACGTCGCGCAACTCCTGCCGCCGGAACAGCCCGCGCTGGTTCACGAAGGCGCCGAGATTGGTCGACACCGTCACGTCGGGCGAGGTCGTCACGATGCGATCGGCCAGCGGATGACCCGACTTGGCGAGGTCGAGCAGGAGCCGGCCGAAGGCGGCCTGGGTCGATTGCTCATCGCCTTCGGGCACCGGTAGAAGGGCCGGCACCGGCACCGGCTGCGCCGGGGCGGTCGCCGGGCGGCGGGCGAGCGGGGAGGCGGCGACGAAGCGGCGGACGACCGCCTCGACATTGTCGCCGAGCCCGGCATAGGGCGACCATTCCTCGCCTTCGGCGATCCCCATCGACTGGCGCAGGCCGTCGATCTGGGTCGGGTTCATCAGCCCGGCATGATTGTCCTTGTGACCGGCGAAGGGCAGGCCATAGCCCTTCACCGTATAGGCGATGAAGAGCGTAGGACGGTCATCGTCCGCGCGCGCGAAGGCGTCGAGCAGCGTCTCGATGCAATGCCCGCCGAGATTGGTCATCAGCGCGGCGAGGCCGGCATCGTCGAACCCGTCGATCAGCGACAGCGCCTCGTCCTGCCCGGCAAGATCGCGGGTCAGACGCTCGCGCCAGGCGGCCCCGCCCTGATAGGTGAGCGCGGCGAAGTCGGCATTGGGGCAATTGTCGATCCAGTCGGCGATCGCCTGACCGCCGGGCCGACGAAACGCCTCGCGCTGGAGCCGGCCATGCTTCAACGTCAGCACGCGCCAGCCGCAGGTGCGGAAGATGTCGTCGAAGCGGCCGAACATGCGGTCCGCCGTCGTCGCGTCGAGCGACTGGCGGTTATAGTCGACGATCCACCAGCAATTTCGGATGTCGTGCTTATAGCCCTCGATCAGCGCCTCGTAGATATTGCCTTCATCGAGCTCGGCATCGCCCATCAGTGCGATCATCCGGCCGGCATCGGCCTCGTCGAGCTGGCCATGCGCAATCAGATAATCCTGCACAAGGCTGGCGAAAGCGGTGACCGCGACACCGAGCCCGACCGACCCGGTCGAGAAGTCGACGGGGATGCGGTCCTTGGTCCGGCTGGGATAGCTTTGTGCGCCTCCGAGAGCACGGAAACGCTGCAACTGATCGAGGCTCTGGTTGCCGAGCAGATAGTGGATCGCGTGGAGCACTGGTCCGGCATGCGGCTTGACCGCGACCCGGTCCTGCGGCCGCAGCGCATGGAAATAGAGCGCGGACATGATCGCCGTCATCGATGCGCAAGACGCCTGGTGTCCGCCCACCTTCAGCCCGTCGCGGCTGTCACGCAGATGGTTCGCATTGTGAATCGTCCAGCTCGACAGCCAGCGCAGCCGCCCCTCGAGCGCCTCCAGCGCGGCCACGGTATCGGGGTCCTGCTGCTTGACGTCCTGCTGCATCGGCATGCTCCCTGAAGCGCCGGGCGGCCGGCCGCTGCAGGATAATGCAAAGTCGCATGCCACTTCTTGCGAAGATGCTCGACATATCGCAATGATTTGGCAGATTATTGCTCTGATGGCGATTAATGAGGTCAATCATGCCGGATAGTGCGCTGGATGCGATAGACAGGCGGATATTGGCGGAACTGCAGGCAGATGGGCGCATTACCAACCATGAATTGGCCTCGCGCGTCGGTCTGTCTCCCAGCCCCTGCCTGCGCCGCGTTCGCCAGCTCGAGGATGTGGGAGTCTTGTCGGGCTATGTCGGGCTCGTCGATCCTGCCGCGCTCGGCCTGCATGTCAGTGCCTTCGTGCGGGTGCGGCTCGACGGGCAGGACGATCGCCACCTCGCCGCCTTCGAGGCGGCGGTGTCGGGCTTTCCCGAGGTGATGGAGTGCTATCTGATGACCGGCGAAAGCGACTATCAGCTGCGTGTGCTCGTCGCCTCGCTTGCCGCGTTCGAGGATTTTCTGCGTCAGAAGTTGACCCGCATCACCGGCGTGTCACAGGTGACGTCCAGCTTTGCCCTGCGGCCCGTGGTCTACAGGACTGCGATCCCTGTCGAAGCGAGAGGAAAGGGATAGCCGCCATGATCGAAGCCATCGCCCATCTGGGCCTGCTGGACGACGAGGATATCCAGCTGGACCTTGCCGCCCTCGAACTGAGTGCGCTCGACCATCCGGGCGTCGACCTCGCGCCTTATGTCGACCTGCTCGAGGCGATCGAGGCCGATCTGCGTGCGATGGGCGTGGCGGCCGGCGATCCGATGGGGCAGGCGGCCGCGCTGGCGGAGGTCTTTGCCGTCGGCCAAGGCTTCACCGGAGACCGCAACAGCTATGACGCGCCCGTGAACGCCGATCTGATCCGCGTGATCGACCGTCGCATGGGCCTGCCGATCGCGCTAGCTATCCTCTATGTCGGGCAGGCCCGCCGGCTCGGCTGGTCGGCGCATGCGCTCAACACGCCTGCGCATGTCATGGTCCGGATCGGCGCCGACGAGGGGGCGGTGGTGATCGACCCCTTTCACGAGGGGGCTGTCGTCAGCCGCGACACGATCGTCCGCCTGATCCGGCAGGCGTTGGGGCCGGGCGCCAAGATCGACGCGCAGAATATGGCGCCTCTGTCGAACCGGCTGGCGCTCGTCCGGCTGATGACCAACCAGGTGATCCGCGCCGAACAGGGCAAGGATTCGGCGCGCGCGCTGATCGTGCAGGAACGCATCGCCACGGTCGCGCCGTCCTATGGGCAAGGCTGGTGGGATCTCGCGCGCTTTCAGCTGGCCGATGGCCAGGTCGAAGGCGCGCGCGAGAGTTTGAGCGCGATGCTGGAGGTGACCCGCGACCCCGAAATGCGCGCGCAGGTCAGCGCGGCACTCGAGGCGCTGGCTTTCCGGTGATTGGCCTCAGCAGGCGAAGCGCTGCAGCGCCTTGTCGACCAGCGCCTTCTCCGCAATCGGCTTCGCAACGATGGCGAGCCGCCCGTCCGCCTCGCGCCGTGCGACCAGCAGGACGACCTCGGCCTCGACCTCACCCATGTCGACGATGGCGCGCGCGGGGGCGCTGCCCAGCAGCATCCTGGCCGACAGCGCGCGATCGACCTTGAGCGCGGGGCGACGCTCGCCGCGTTCGGCGGTGACGACAGCCTTGATTCCGCCTTCGACGCCGGACAGCCAGCCATGCAGCGAGCCGGGGGCAAGGCATAGCCGGTGCGCGTGGGTCAGGACGGCGGCGAACTCGGTCACGCGTTTGCGATCATAATCGCGCCCGAAGACGAGCTTCACGACCGGGGTCATCGGTGCGCGCGCCTGCGGCACGATCCCGGCGTCGGCGATCATCGCCCCGAATGCTTCCGGTTCGGCCTCGGCCGCCAGCGCGACATCATAAGCGAGCGAGAGTGCGCGGTAGAGCGCGTTGCGCGTGCGCCCTTCGCAGGCGACCGCTTCCTGCGCCAGCTCCTGCGCGTCCTGAACCAGCTCGGAAAGGGCCGGCTGGTCCAGGTCCGTGAAAGTCGTGAGAGCGGGGCTGCCCTCGCCTTCGGCCGAAATCTCGGCGAGGGGCTGGGCGGGGCCGGCGAAGGCGGTGGTGACCGCCTGCACGATATCGGCGGGGAGGTTCGCGCCGGCGGCTTCCTTCCAGTTGACGACGCCGTGGATCATGTCGATCCGGCTGCCATCGGACGAATAAGGCATCAATATGCCGCGATACAGGATCGGCTGGCCCCGGCGGTTGATATAGTCGGCCTCGAAGCCGACCGGCGCGCGGTTCGCCAGGATCTCTGCATAATGTTCGGTCAGGCGTGCCAACAGCGCCTGCTCGGGCACGTCGGAGACGGTCGCCACCTCGGCGTCGATCTCGCCCTCCTCGCGCAGCGCGCGGCCGAGATAGGTGATGCCGGGGTTGAGCGGATCGGCCGAGAAGTCGAGCAGCACCGAATGCGGACCGAATTCGCCCAGCGCCTCGGCATCCAGATCGCCGATCGCCGGATAGTCGCGCCCGTCGAGCAGCGACAGCCACATCTCATAGGCGCGGATATGCATTCGCCGCTCGTCCGCGCCGATCATCGGCGGCAGGTCCATGCAGGGCTCGTCGCCGATCGGGAAGTCCCAGTCGGCGAAGTCCTCCGCGATGAACGAGCGATAATCTTCCATTCCAGTCCCCATCGGCGGCCAGTCCGGAATCGCCGCCCTCATCGCCGTCATGCGCCGCAGCCGGTTGAGGATTGGTAAAAATGGGGGGCAGCAGGTGGAGTCCGAAGCCCCACCGGACGCCATCACGCTGCGCAGCGGCGGGCGGGGCAGGGGGAAGCGACGATCCGAACATCGAGCGCTTGAATATGCCGAAAACCACTGTTAAGGCGCGCCACACCAGCGAGCCGCTTTAGCTCAGTTGGTAGAGCATCGCATTCGTAATGCGGGGGTCACAGGTTCGAGTCCTGTAAGCGGCACCATTTCCCTGATCGCCAAAGTTCGCCGATATCCTTGGAAACCCCATAAAGCGGGGCCATATTTCCTATCAGTTGCGCGTGGGCGTTCGGCCATCTGGTTTGAACAGGCCAGCCGCACGCATGCTTCTCGCATGTCCATCTTGGGAAGGGCGCTCCGGTTCAGAGGCGGCAGGTCTTGGGCACGCCCAAGCGCCCAGTTCGTTCAGAGCGGACTCGAAGCTCCGTGCGAAACGGCGACGCCAGGCTTCGAGCCAGCGATCAAGCCTCGACAGCAGGGCTCGACGCCCAGTCTTCGAACCCTGCCATCAGGTCCTCCGGGGGCACAATACGTCCCGCTTGGTCGACCAACGCGACGGTTATCTCCGAGCCGTCCGTTTTGCGCATCAGCCTCATGGCTGGCGTTCGTCCCTGGCCGACCCAGTGGTCCGACCATTGGCGCATCGCCAGAAAAGGTAGCCTCAGCGCCTCGCCCATTTCGGTGAGGAGATACTCCTTTCGCGGCCGGCTCCCGTCCGCCTTGTAGTCCTGCTGGATCATCAGCCCTGAGGCGACGAGGCGCTTGAGGCGATCGGCAAGGACAGTCCTCGGTATGCCGATCTCGGTGTGGAAATCATCATAGCGACGCACACCAAAGAGGGCGCTGCGCAGGATGAGCAATGACCAGCGATCCCCCAGGAAATCGAAGCTTGCAGCGAGCGTGCAGCGGCTGATGTGGATCGGTGACTGACGTCGAAACGGGGGTGTGGCCATATGCGGAAGAATATCTGGGTTGCAAAAGCAAATCCAGCATCTATACCTAAGTATGTAAAATGGACTCAGAATCGGTTGATCAGCGAGGAGGCGCGCAGCGATGACGGACACGAACCTGGCCATTATCTGGCCAACAGTAGCGATGGCTGCCGTGATATTCTCGGTCTGGTGGGTGCTTCTGCGGCAGCGCTTCGCCCATATTGCCGCCAACCGGCCGACGGCTGCCGACTTCGCTAGCGCGGAAGCCGTTGGGCACTATTTTCGTCCCGTCGAACGGCCCGCGCAGAACCTGGCCAACCTGTTCGAAATGCCCGTGCTCTATTTCGCTCTGGTGCCCTTGCTGATTGTGACGGGCAGGGCGTCGGGCATACAGGTTGCGCTGGCCTGGGTCTTTGTCGCCCTCCGGCTGGTGCACAGCATCATCCATATCGGCCCCAATCCGATCAGGACTCGCGCTCGCGTGTACATCGCCTCGAGCGTCGCGTTGTTCGCCATGTGGCTGGGCTTCGTCGTGGATATCCTGGCCAGCACAGGAGCCCGGATGTGACCACGCCTTTGGAAGGCGTAGATGGATTCCATGTCCTCATCATCCATGAGGTCGGGGATTGCGAGAGGTCGAAGGCATTCTTCGATGATGCCGCGCCGATCCGGCAGGAGGCGGGAGAGATGGCCTATCAGCTTCTGGCCTGTGACACCGATGCAAGGCGCGTCGTCCACTTTTCTCGTTGGACCTCGCTGGACGCGGCGCGCGCTTTCTTCGAATCCCCGAAATTGGTCGAGATCCGGCGTGTCGCGGGCGTTTACGCGCGGGAATTCCTCTACCCCAACGAAATCGAAGCAAAAATCCTCTGA
Organism: Zymomonas sp.; assembly: GCA_027489105.1. Next base: position 8,106 of record JAIYAJ010000003.1, read on the forward strand.
CGCGCGTGTCCGAGTCAAATTCTCCTCAAGGAGTACAGCGATGATTTCCCATGTCTTTGTCGGCACGAACGACCTTGGTCGGGCGAGCGACTTCTATACCCCGATCATGGGTGAACTGGGGTGGTGCCGTCGGCATTCCGAAGCCCCCTCGCATCTCGTGATCTGGAACCCGGTGGAGTCGACCCGCCCGCTTTTCGTACTTGGTCCGCCTTTCGACGGGCAAGCGGCCGATCCGGGCAACGGCGGCATGGTGGCGCTGATGGCGCCGGATCGCGCCACGGTCGACCGCGCCTACGCGATCGCAATAGCAGCCGGCGCAACGAGCGAGGGCGCCCCAGGTTTGCGACCACAGTATCACGCCCATTACTACGGTGCCTATTTTCGGGATCTCGACGGCAACAAGATATGCATTGTCTGTCATCAGGCCGATATTTTTTGACGATCTCGCCGAGGCATATCGCATGACCATTTCTCCCCCGGTGCCACGTCGCGCCATGGATATCGCGCCACGCGCGAAGCCTTCCAACTACCCGCCACAATTTGCCGCGCGCCTGTCCGGTCGGGTCAAGCGCCAGCTTGGCGATGCCTTTGGCCTGTCGCGCTTTGGGGTGAACCTCACCGTGCTGCCTCCGGGCGCGCAATCCGCCCTGCTGCATCGGCATACGGAGCAGGAAGAGTTTATCTACATCCTCTCCGGTCGTCCCACCCTGCGCACAGATGCGGGCGAGGTTCCGCTGGCACCGGGAATGTGTATGGGATTCTCGGCGGGCGGCATGGCCCATCATCTGGTCAACCTTACCGGGGAGGATGTTCACTATCTAGAAGTGGGCGACCGGAGTGTTGCCGACCAAGGCGAATATCCCGAGGATGACCTGGCCGCCGCATGGTCCGAAGGCGGCTGGCGCTTCACCCGCAAGGATGGAACCGCGTGGTGAGCGCACAAACTTCGATCAAGCGCCGCACGGCAGCAGATGTGCTGGCGGCCAAGGGGGGCGAGAAACTGGTCGCCCTAACAGCCTACCATGCCCTCAGTGCATCATTGGCCGATGCACATTGCGATATCCTGCTTGTCGGCGATTCGCTGGGCAATGTGTTGTATGGCTTTGAATCGACGCTGCCGGTGACATTGGAGATGATGATCGCCCACGGGCGCGCTGTCGTGCACGCAACCCGCCATGCACTTGTGGTCGTCGATATGCCGTTCGAGTCCTATGAACAATCGAAGGAGCAGGCTTTCGCATCGGCAGCAAGGATGATGAAGGAAACCGGTTGTGGGGCCGTCAAGATCGAGGGCGGCGTTCACTTTGCCGAAACGATCGCCTTTCTGACAGCGCGAGGGATCCCCGTCATGGCCCACATTGGCCTGACGCCGCAGTCCATTCACACTCTGGGATCTTTCAGGGCGCGAGGGCGTGAGGAAGCGGCCAGTTTGGGGCGGTCCAACGCGCCGGGCTCGATTGAGGCCGATGCGGAAGCCGTCGCGGCTGCCGGAGCCTTTTCCGTCGTGATCGAAGCGGTAGTTGAACCGCTGGCCCGGCACATTTCCGCGAGAGTCACCATTCCCACGATCGGCATCGGCGCAAGCGCCGCCTGTGACGGGCAGATTCTGGTTCTGGAGGACATGCTGGGCATGACCGAGCGCACGGCTCGTTTCGTTGAACGGTTCGCCGATCTCAGATCAACCATGGACGCAGGGATCGCTGCGTTCTCGACTGCGGTACGCAACGGATCATTCCCCACTCAAGGCAATCTCTACGGAGTCAAGGCGTGAGCGGGAGTTCCGGCGACAGAGGAGGCAGCTCCAATTCGCACCGCTCCTATCGCCCCCGCGGGCCAGTTCAACCTCCCTGTCGCGTCCCCCCCAACGAGATGCCGGATCGCATCCGGCATCGGCCCGTCCTTTCCATAACTCCTTTTCGTCCCCATCGCGAAGGCGCGCGACTGGAACGGGTCGCCTTGATGCTCGCGGAACAGGGCACAGGCGATGACGTCGACGTAGAGCCTATATTTCACCGTTTCCGGCGTCGCGGTCATCGCAACGTGCATCAGTTTTTCGAACTGAGTAGCCCCTAGTTTTCTAGACGCCTTCCGCTTTCAAAATCTGCTGCCGTTCGAACTCGACGGGCGACAGCAGCCAGTCCTGCGCCAGCGCCAGCGTGGCCCCCGGCCGCGAGCGGATGTGCGCCGCCGGTTCCAGTCCCTGTGCCGGGGAGAGCATGTGCGGCGGTCGTCCGGGGTTCGGGTTGATCCCCGCATCACCGGTCAGCCGCCGCCGGTCCGGGCCTTGTAGATGCAGGCAATGGTCTGAGGCCGAAAACTCTAGCTCAAAACGATCCAGTTTTCAGGTGGCAGAGCAATCAGATCAGGTCCAGGCTACCGCGTGATGGCATTTTGAATCTGCGAAATCAGGGAACCACGGGAGGTTCAATGGGTGAAAGGTAATCCTGCTCCATCGGCGGAACGACGAAGTCGGCGCGACAGCTACGGCAGGTGGGCATTTCCTTGTGGCAGCCGCGACCAAGCTGATCGTGAAAGCTTTGTCTTCGCTGGCTCACGAGAGTCTCGGCAAGAGACTCCGAGGCAAGGTTGCCGACCGGGTCGACGCGGCTAAAATCCTGGCAGCAGGCAAGCACGGTACCATCACAGTCCACGATCAGGCTGCGAAAAATCTCTGGTCGACATTCGACCGGGCCTGGGTCGAAAGCAAGCTTTTCGAAGACCGCATCGTCAAAGCCGAGGCGATTGCTCATTGAGCTGAAGACGACGTTGGCGGCACCTCGCTCATAGAAATAATCGAGAATGGTCGGCCGTTCGGCAATGTTCATCCGGCTGATCGGTACCGAGACCGTCACTTTTCCCGGAAAATCGCGAAGGATCATCGGATATTTGGCGTGAACCCGCTCTGCGCGCAGCGGCTGCATCAAATAATCATAGGTTTCGGGGATAAGGGACTCGCAGTGCAGCGCGATCGTCGAAACATAATCATTCAATTCGGCATGTCGCACCGGGTCATAGGCAGCGCCATTGGTGTTCACGCTCAGCGGGACGTTGGGCATGCGTTCCCGAAGGTAGCGAGCGCGGTCGATGACAAAGGGATCGACCAGGCCATCACCAAACAGCCCGAAAGCAATTCCACCCGCAACCGGCAGATCGTTCGCGACGACCTCGTCGATGATCTTGCGAAACAGGGACATCGGCATGGGCTGGCGGGGCGAATGCGCAGTTACGCTTTTGCCCGTCGGGCAATGGACACAAGAGGCGTTACATGTGCCGGTCGTACCGAGGATGATGTGATCGAGCCAAGCTGGCAGGATCGCATCTTGCCGGCAGCCAAGCCTCGCGACGTTCAGAAGCTCGACCGGCACATGTTCGAGTTCGACGATCCGGCCGAAATATCGCTGAGCATCAGCGCGTCGGCCTAGATCCAGGTATATGCTGGCCAGCTGGAACAATATGTGAGGATCGTCCTGTTGCCGCGCGTCCGCCTCCAGATAGGCGGCCAACGCCTCCTCGAGGCGACCCGATCTGTGGAAACTCCTGGCAAGTTGTCGCCAACCGGAAGCTCCCACCGGCGGATCGGTATCGAAGCGGACAATAACTCTCGCATAGAGTTCTTCTGCCTCGTTTTTCTTGCCCGTTTCGTCCAGTGCCGCTGCGAGCTGAAACAGGGTGTCGGCATGATCTGGCCGGTAACGATCCGCCTGGCGATAGGCGGTAAGCGCTTCGTCGGGCAGACCAAGCTCGCGCAGGCAATGGCCAAGTTGGAGCCATACGCCGGCACGTTCCGGGCGGCGGCTGACAATCTCTCGGTAGGCATCCGCCGCCTCTGCCCAGCGCCCCTGATCGCGCAGCGCATCCGCCATCCTGATCATGGGTCGATCGAGCAATTTGAGTAAGTTTCGCACCGTCCGCCTATCTGCTCCGGCGATTGGTAGCACGAACGGCATCAGCCCGCGGCAAGGACTTGCTCCAGTTTGGCTGAATATCTCTTCGATCCACCGGCTTCCGTCGCGTGCGCACCATTTCTCTGACATTGGTGGAAGAGTGTGGGGCTTGCCATGCCTTTGGCGGCCTGTGAGCGAGCAACATTGTGACCGTCGGTGCTGTAAGACTAGTAAAATGTCCTCGCGACTCCGTGCGGCCGCGCGCGGAGCACGCGACGTGTCAGATCGCCCATGACGGACTATAAGCTGTCGGATTATTTTACAGCCCCGCCAAAGATCCGTAAATGGGAAGCCGCCAGCGCCCGCTAATGTTGCCATTTAAGGGCTTGGCGTGAATTTTGCTAAACAGGCCGGACGACGACGAGATATGGATCGGGTGCTGCGGATGTTCGGTTACTGGGTTGCTTTGGTCATGCGTTTCGCTGCGTTCATCCTCGGGCTGGCGATTGTCAGCGCGCAGGGGGCCTATGCGGCCAATCTGATCACCAATGGCAGTTTCGAAAGCGGTTTGACCGGCTGGACGATTACCAATGTCCAGAGCAGCACCGGAACCGGCTCCGAACCGGTGAGAATCCTGACCTATGGTTCGTCGAGCAACGGCGCCTATGGCGAGATTGTCCCGGTCGATACTGCGGTCGGCAATCCGGGGCTGGACCCTGCCGGCAGCAGCGCGGTCTATTTCGTGTCGGATTTCGCCGCACCGCAGACTCTGTCGCAAAGCTTGTCCCTGATCGGCGGCAAGACCTACCAGCTCGGCTTCGATCTCTATATTCCCGCCAATGGCGCTAGCAATCCGGGCGATGCGCGCTTTCAGGCCTCGATCTTCGGTACCAATGTTCTGGATGTGACCGTTTCGAGCCTGGGCCAGCAGCAGTGGCAGACCTACTCCAGCGACTTCACTTTCGTGGCGGACATGTCCGGATCGCTGAATTTCAACTTCTTCACCAACAGTTTTCCGTCCAAGGACGTCGTGCTCGACCGGGTCTATCTGACCGAAGTCGTGAGCACCGCGCCCGAGCCGTCGACCTGGGCGATGATGCTCCTCGGCTTCGGGGCGCTCGGCTGGGCCCAGCGGCGCAAGGCTGCTGCCGACCGGATGGTGGCGGTTCCCAACTGATCCGGGACGCGGCGCGAAGGGGCGCCGGTAATCGGGACGGAAGGGGCTTGGCGGATGCCTAAGTCCCGTCTGTGCGGACAGTCGTCACCGCAGTCGCAGCTTCGCAAATACGCTCCAGACGCTCGGCGGGCGACCCGAGCACGCGCAGATATTGGCGGATGAAGCGGCCCGTGCCGAGCCGGACGACGCCGTCGGTGATCAGATACAGCGCCTCGAGCAGGTGCGGGTTGCGCATCAGGACCATCTGCAACAGATGCTGGTCATCGGGAAAAGGCCGCCCATCGGGCAGTGCCTGCCAGGGCTCCACCGCCGCGCGCAACATGTCTTCGGACAGCGTCTGCCGGGTGATCTCCCACCAGCGCATGGCGATCTCGCGACCCAGCTCATGGCCGAGGTTCAGGAAGAAAACGCCGATGTTGATCGCCCAGCGTTCGGCGTCGGGCGCCCCCGGCGCCGCGACCAGCGCATAAGCTTCCCGTCTGCCCAGGAAGCGCCTTATGTCGAATTCGGGCTGGAGAATCAGCGCATCGGCATCGAGATAGACGAACCAGCCGCGCCAGCCCGCGTCGAGCAGGTCCTTCAGCATCTCGATCCGGTTCAGCGTCGCCTGCCATGGGTGATAGCCGCGCCGCACGCCCACGAAGGAGCGGAAGTCGATGTCGTTGGCGGCGCAGAAGGCGCGATGGACCGGGGCGGTTGCAGCCAGCATCGCCTCATAGTCCGGGCCGGCCGCAGTCTGTGCCAGGATCATCTTCTGGGTGGAATGGACGATCCCGTCGATCAGCATGAAGACCTCATAGCCAGAGTGGCGCCGCCCGGTTTTCGCGCCTTTTTGGAGCGGGTCAACCGCGCGGATGGGTTGATCGTCTGCCCGTGGACAGGCGCTGACCTAAACCCTAGAGACAATGCTAGTCCACCCAGCCATGGAATATCCGATGCTCACGCTGTCCTCTACCGTCCGGGCTGTGCCCGATATGCTCACCGCCGATGTCGACGGCGAGACGGTGATGATGGATGCCGAGAGCGGCCATTATTATAATCTGGACCCGATCGGCAGCCGCATCTGGCATGCGCTCGCGGAACCCACCCGCGTCGAGGCGCTGTGCGACCAACTTGCCGCCGATTATGACGCGCCGATCGAGCTGATCCGCAAGGACGTGCTTACGCTGTTGGAGACCCTCGACGAGCGCAAGCTGCTGATCGTCGACGCCGACTGACGAGCGCTCGGACGGGGTCAGTTCGTCTCGGCGAAGAGCGCGGAGGCCTCGGCGAAGCGCGGGTTGCGGCGCAGCGTCTGCCCGCCGCTCACATGGATCGTCTGGCCGGTGACGAAGCGCGCTTCATTGCTCGCCAGCCACAGCGGCACATCGGCCACCTCGGCGACGACACCGGGGCGGCCTGCGACCGACACTTCGGCGCCTTCGGCGCGATAGAGGCGGGCGATGACGGCGACCAGATTGCCCGGCGCCGCGCCGATGACGATCGCGCGCCGTCCCGCCAGCCGCCCGCTCATGCCGCCACTCCCAGGTCGATCTCGGGCAGCGTCGATCGGCCGTCCCAGTCGCGCGCCAGGGCAATCCCGGCGTCATGGCCCTCGCGCGATCCTGCGCCGCAGATAAGCTCGAACAGCAGGCCCGGCTGCTTCGAATCGGCGAAATAGATCACCCGCACCGCAACATTCTCGGCAGAGAAGACCCGCTGCATGCCGCACGCATCGAACAGCGCCGCTTCAGCGTCGAGATCGTCGACGATCCAGGCGAGATGGTGCAGCCCGGCGATCGGGCGTCCCGCCTCGTCCTGATAGGGGGAGGGGGAATTGCTGCGCACCTGGATGAACTCGATCTGCTCGGTCCCGCGATAGCCGAGCGCGACGTCGATCACCACGCGGGTGGCCTGGTCGCGATAGCGGCCCTCAAGCGCAACGTTGCGATAGATTTGCCACGGCCCGACGCCCAGAGTGTCGCTCCAGAAGCGCACCGAATGGTCCAGATCGTCGGTGACGAAGCCGATCTGGTCGATCGGCGCGCGGTCCTCGCGGACGGGCATGGCAGTCTCTCCTCGGTTCGCGGCATTTTGCCGTCTGCGGCGGGCGATAGCATGGGCGATCATCGATCGGGTAGCCGCAGTGCGGTGAAAAGAATCTGTGTAACGCTTGGCCTCTCGTCGAGCGGGGCGGGCTCGGCTATGCCGCCACTATGGCCCTTGCTCCCAATACCGCCCAGACGGCTCGCTTCGACACCGATCCGGCCCCCGCGATCGATGCACCCTCGCTGCGGTTCTTCGTCTTCGGGCTGTTCTTCATCTTCGGCGGGATCACCTCGCTGAATGACATCATCATCCCGAAGCTGAAGGACCTGTTCACGCTCAACTATACGCAGGCGATGCTGGTGCAGTTCTGCTTCTTCGCCGCCTATGCGATCGTCGGCATCCCCGGCGCGCAACTGGTCAAGCGGGTCGGCTATATGCGGGGTGCGGTCGTCGGTCTGCTGGCGATGATGCTCGGCTGCCTGCTGTTCATCCCGGCGAGCGCCTATGCGACCTATCCGCTGTTCCTGTTCGCTTTGTTCGTCCTCGCCAGCGGCGTCGTCATCGTGCAGGTCGTCGCCAATCCGCTGATCAGCCTGCTCGGTCCCGCGAGCACCGCGTCGAGCCGGCTGACCTTCGCCCAGGCCTTCAATTCGCTCGGCACCACCCTCTTTCCCTATGTAGGCGCGATCCTGATCCTCGGCAGTCTGGCCGGAACCGACTCCAAGGGGCTTACAGGCGCCGCGCTCGATGCTTATCGGACGGCAGAAAGCCGGGCGATCGTCCATGGCTATGTCGGGCTCGCGATCGCGCTGGCGGTCATCGCGGGCGTGGTGTGGCTGCTGCGCGATCGGCTGAAGGGCGAAAAGCATGAAAGCGCCAGCTTGCTGTCGGGGCTCTCGCTCCTCCGGCGGCCGCGCTTCGGTTTCGGCGCGCTGTCGATCTTCCTCTATGTCGGCGCCGAGGTTGCCATCGGATCGCTGCTGGTCAGCTATCTCGAGCAACCCCACGCGCTAGGCCTGACCGAGCAGCAGGCGGGCAAGCTCATCCCCTTCTATTGGGGCGGCGCGCTCGTGGGGCGGTTCATCGGTTCGGCGACGTTGCGCTTCATCAATCCGGGCGTGGCGCTGGCCGGTGTGGCGCTGTCGGCGATCGTGCTGGTGCTGGTCGCGGCGGGCATGGCTGGTCCGGTCGGTGCCTATGCGCTGCTGGCGGTCGGGCTGGCCAATGCGATCATGTTTCCGACGATCTTCAGCCTCGCCTGCGCGGGATTGGGTGCGAAGACCGCCGACGGCTCGGGCGTGATCAACGTCGCAATCTGCGGTGGAGCGATCGTCCCGCTGCTGGTGGGTGGGCTGGCCGACTGGAGCGGCAGCCTCTCGATCGCCTTGTCGATCCCGGTCGCCTGCTATGCGGCGATCGGCTGCTACGGACTTTTCGCGCGCAGGCCGGTCGCGTGAACAACGGGGGATATCCGGCACATCGGGAGAGACCGTGATGATCCGCTATCTGCCAATGGCTTTTGCGTTTGGGTTGGCCGTGCCGGCCGCCGCTCAACAGGCCCCCGTTTCGCTCGAAGGACGCTGGACGGTCGATCTCTCGGCCGAGCCTGGGCAGGTCTACACCAAGGACATGGTCCTGAAGCTCGCGGCCGACGGGACAGTCAGCGGAAGCTTCTACGATAGCGAGATCGAGGCGGGTCGCTGGAAGACCGACCGCGGCCGCACCTGCGTCAGCTTCCGCACGACCGACGGCGTGGGCCCCTATCACAGCGCCGCCTGTCTGCGCGGGGATCAGGTGGAGGGCCAGACCTGGGCCGAGCAGCGCCGCTTCCTGTTCAATTGGAATGCGGTGCGGGCGAAATAGGCGGACTCCCCTCCACCGGCTGCGCCGGTCCCCCTCCCCGTGCCGGGGAGGAACGTGCTGCAGTCCTCCCCGGGACGGGGAGGGGAACCATCCGCAGGATGGTGGAGGGGTTTTCCGTCCCTACATCCTCGCAACCTGATTTTTGTCGATGACGGCCTCCGCCGCGCGCCGGCGGCCGCCGAAGATCGCATAGAGCGCCACGCCCGGCACGTTCCAGTTCAGGCAGCAGAGCTGGGTGCGGCCCAGCAGGCTTGCGAGTAGATGGAGGCATCCGCGGATCGCGACGAGGCCGGTGCGCCCGGGCGAAGGGCGTGCGGAACCTGTGCGTCGCGTCGGGCGCCCGGCTTCGACATCGTCGACAGCCTTCTCGGCGCGTCCGATCACCCCGTGAAGCTTCACCGCCACCCTGGACATGACCTCGAATTGTTCCGTTAGAGGCGCATGGCCCGGGGCCGGAAGACCAAGCTGTCCATAGTCATAGCTGCATCGCCGCCCGGCCTGCCCGATTGTCCACGGGTGTCCCACATGAGGCGCACGGGAGAGAGGAAAGCCGAATGGGTGTGCCGTCAGGCGTCGCAAGCGACAGGGTCGTCGATTTTGACATCTTCAACCCGCCGGGGGTCGAGAGCGACTATTTCGCCGCCTGGCAGAGGCTTGCGCGGCCCGAGGGTCCGGGCATGGTCTGGACCACGGCCAATGGCGGCCACTGGATCGCCACGCGTGGCGACATTGTGCGCAGTCTGTGGGCCGATAGTGAGCGTCTGTCGAGCGAGGTACTCGCGGTGACGCCCGGTCTGGGCGAGATGATGAAGTTCATCCCGCTGCAGCAGGATCCGCCCGAGCACGGGCCCTTCCGCATGTCGGTGATGAAGGGGCTGGCCTCGCGCTATGTCGTGGCCCTGGA
>JAIYAJ010000439.1 GCA_027489105.1 Zymomonas sp.
TCGAACGCGACGCGGATCGCCTCGGCATGGCCGGTGTCGCCATTGCAGACCTGCTTGTAGGTCGGATTGGGAACATGCCCCCCGATATAGCCGCTCTCGACCGACTCGACGCCGATGATGTCGTCGAACACTGCCTCGACGCACCAGAAACAGCCTCCGGCCAGCGTCGCGATTTCCTTCGCCATATTTGATCTCCGTATCTGTCCACAGAGATAGGGCATCGGAGCGCACTTGCAACGACCGGCCCGCGCGCGGCGAAGCGCAACCAGGAAGGGATCGGCCGAAGAACCGCTGTCCTGCCTCCTCATTGGTCGGGCATGGACACTCTACCGATCGGCCATCTGGCCCTGCCGCCCGCGCTCGCTGCGCTGGCGGCGGATGTCATCGTGCTCGCCATGGTCCAGCCGGCGCTGCTGACCTTCATCGCGCAGGAGATGCCCGACGCCTTCCCCCTCGCAGGCCATTGCCCCCCGGCACACTCCACATTCGTTCGACCAACGACCGGTATGTCGGCGACTAGCGACGGAGCGCTTCGCTCGCCTCCCGCATTGCCTTGAACTCGGATCCAGGCTTCCAGCCCGGCCAGCGGCGCGACCGCGCCAGCTCGTCGCCGATGATCGCCATCGCTTCGATATCCTGCACCGCGCCGTCGAGATTCCAGTCCGGACCCCAGGCATCGCAGGCCTGATGATAGCAATCGCCCGTGTAGCGATCGATCCAGGCCTGGCCTGCTACAGGACCGCCCTGCTCCAGATCGGACGCGCCCGCGATGCCCATCATCAGAAGAACCGGCACGCCGCGCTTCGCGAATGGGAAATGGTCGGCGCGATAGAAGAGCCCGCGCTCGGGCAGGCTCTCGGGCGTCACGCGGCGGCCCTGGGTCGCGGCGACGCGGGCGAGGTCGTCCTCGAGCGTCCCCTGCCCCTTGCCGACAAGCACCACGTCGCGCGCACGGCCCGCCGTCTGAAGGATGTCGATGTCGAGGGTCGCGACGGTCTTTTCGAGCGGGTGGATCGGATTGGCCGCATAATATTCGGACCCGAGCAGGCCGCGCTCCTCGGCCGTCCAGGCGGCGAAGATCACCGATCGATCGGGGCGCGGTCCCGCCGTCATGCCGCGCGCGATCTCAAGCAACGCCGCCACTCCCAGCGCGTCGTCATTCGCCCCGGCGCGGTAGATCCGCCCCTGTGCATCGGCCTTGCCCGCGCCATAGGCATCCCAATGCGCGCCGTACATTACCGCCTCGTCGGGGCGGCTGGCGCCCGGCAGGCGGGCGAGGACGTTGTGACTCACCACCTCCTCATGCGCGACGGGCACGTCCGCGTCGAAACGCACGGCTTTCAACTCCACCGGCCTGAAGCTGGACGAGCGCGCTGCCAGCGACAATTTCGCGAGATCGAGACCGGCCGCCGCAAACAGAGATTCCGCCGCCGGCGCGGCGAGCCAGCCCTGCAGCGCGACGCTGGTCAGTTGCTCTGGCTTGCGGACGATATCGTAATTCTCGCCGCCCGCGCTGATTGCGACGTTCCAGCCATAGCCCGCGCCGGCAGTGTCATGGACGATCAGCGCGCCGATCGCGCCCTGCCGCGCCGCTTCCTCGAACTTGTAGGTCCAGCGGCCATAATAGGTCATCGTCCTGCCGCCGAATTTGCCCGCAACCGGCTCCTTCGCGCCGGCCGCGAAGTCAGGATCGTTTACGAGAAAGACGATGACCTTGCCCTTCAGGTCGACGCCCTTGAAATCGTCCCAGCCGCGCTCGGACGCCTTCACGCCATAGCCGACGAACACCACCGGCGAGGCGGCGATCTTCGCCACGTCGTCAGGCCGCACGGTCGACAGGTGGACATTGCCGCTTTGGGTGAGCGCGAGATCGCCCTTCGGCGTGACGAAGCGAAGGGTACGCGGCGCATCCAGCTTCGTGTGAAGGAGGGGCACCCGCTGCACCCACTGGCCGTCTGTTCCGCCCGGCTCCAGACCCAACCCCTCGAAGCGCGACACGAGATAGCCGATCGTCCGATCCTCCCCGCGCGTGCCAGGCGCGCGGCCCTCGAACAGGTCGGAGGCGAGCGTGCGGACGGTCTGCGTCAGGCGGGCCGGATCGATGTCCGGAGCGGCAATGGCGGTTTGCGGAATGGCGGCGACAAGCGCCGAGGCAGCGACGAGAGAATAAAATATGCGCATGAAGCGACTTTAGGCCGCAGCGGCTGCCGCGCAAGGGAGTGAGGTGCCAGAGGATCTGTAAGCCGGGTTCTGTCCACCGGCCGAAGCCGGATGGGCGATCATTCCTCTAGGACCGCGCTTGCACGCGGCCTCCAGCAATCAACCCGGACGACCGGGCGGAGTAGCCCATGTGCCGTCCCTATTCGATCTTGCTCCCGGTGGGGTTTACCATGCCGTTCCCGTTACCGGGCCCGCGGTGCGCTCTTACCGCACCCTTTCGACCTTGCCCGAAACCCTCGCGGGTCCGTCGGGTGGTTTGCTTTCTGTGGCACTGTCCCTGGGGTCACCCCCGCCGGGCGTTACCCGGCACCGTCACTCCTTGGAGCCCGGACTTTCCTCCCCGCCTCGCGGCGCGGCGATCGCCCGATCCTCTGGCACGCGGCGTCCGATAGCGGGTTGCCGGTGCGGGCTCAAGCCGTTGCCTGCCGACATATGATCACGGGTTGTTGCGCGTGTCGAACCGGGCTTCTCCCACCCGATCGATATTTCGCAACAGATATAGCTGCAGAATGATCGTCGCAATGACCAGGGCCGCCAGAATCACGGCCAGCGCGACGTTCCAGAGCGTCTGCCCCGGCTCCTGGAACTCGGCCCATAGTGGTATCAGCACGACCAGCATGACGGCCGCTCCCGCCCCGAGCTTGCGTCGCTGATCGCTGGTGATGCTCAAGATGCTTCCCCCCCGAATGCCTGACGACAAACTCATATCCCGGGCGCTCTCTGCCCCAATCCCCCACGGCTACAACATCGGCTCCCGGTCAAGCAGCAATCGCAGCAGGATCGCCCGGCACTCGCCGTCGGCGATGCCGTCGATCGTCTCCGGCCGGAAGCGGCGCTGGAAGGCGGTGACGGCGGCGGGGCCGTCGCTGACGTCATAGCCGAAGCGTTCGAGCGCGAGCAGGAAGCCGCCTGGCGTCCAGTGCGGGTCGGCGAGGCTCTTGCGGGGGCGCGGCAAGGCAAGGCCCAGCCGCGCCAGCGTCTCCCAGTCGAACAACTCGCCGGGATCCTGCTTTCGGGCCGGCGCGACGTCCGAATGGCCGACGACATTGGCCGGGTCGATCCCATATCGCGCGACGATATCGGCCACGAGCGGGACCAGCGCGTCCATCTGGCTGGCAGGAAAGGGACGATAGCCGAATTCATGGCCGGGATTGACGATCTCGATGCCGATGCTCGCCGAATTGACATCGCTGATCCCGCGCCACAGCGCCTTGCCTGCATGCCAGGCGCGACGGTCCTCAGCGACGAGGCGCATAACCTGTCCATCCTCGGCGACCAGATAATGGCTCGACACCTTGGCCTCGGCATCGGTCAGCCGCGCGATGGCCGAGGCCGCGTCCTGCATGCCGGTATAGTGCAGCACCAGCATCGTGACGGGCAGCGTGCGCTCGTCATGGTTCGGCGAGGGGCAGTCGATGATCGCGTTCATGGCACCGGATTAAGCGCAGCCGGGCCCGGCAGCAATGCCCGTCCAGAGCGCCGCGACCGTCAGGCGGCATCCGCCCTTGGCTGACCGCTGAACGCCGCGGGGCGGTAGACCATCTGCATGTCGGGATCGTGGACGAAGCGGCTCGAACAGCCGAGCGCCGTCTCCCCCGCCCCCAGCAGCAATGCGCCGTCAGGCGCGATCGCCAGCGACAGCCCGTCGAGCAGTTGGCGCCGCCTTTCGGGCGAGAAATAGAGCAGCGCGTTGCGGCAGAGGATGATGTCGAACCGGCCCCCGGCGGGGGGCGGCCCCAGCAGATTATGCCGCCCGAAGGTCACCATCGAGGCAAGCTCGGTCTTCACCCGCCAGCCCTGCTCAAGAACGGGATCGAACCAGGAAACCAGTTTCCGGATCGGCAGGCCGCGCTGGACCTCGAACTGCGAATAGAGCCCGCTGCGGGCCTGCTGGATCGCCGCGCGCGAAATGTCGCTGCCGAATATTTCGATCCGCCAGCCGGCCCAGGCGTCGGCCTGCTCGGCGAACAGCATCGCCAGCGAATAGGCCTCCTGACCTGTCGAGCAGGCCGCCGACCAGATCCGGATCCGCCGCTCGGCCGCACGCGCAATTCTCAGACGCGGCAGCAGGCTGTCGGCGATCTGTCCGAACGCCCCGGTATCGCGAAAGAAACTGGTCTCGTTGTTGAGCAGCGCATCGATCATGTCGAGCGACAGCTCCGGGTCGGAACCGCGATCGATGAGACAGGCGAGCTGATCGATGCTGCACAGCCCCCGGTCGCGGCAGAAGGGCGACAGCGTGGTGCCGATCCGCCAGAAGCGCTCGGGCGCGAGGCTTTGTCCCGTCGCCTGTTCGAACCGGCCCGCGATGACCTGCGCGGCGCGCAGGCTTACTTCCATGCCGCACCCGCTTCACGGGCGCAGACATGGCGGGCCAGTTCCTCGGGCGGCAGGACAAGCGAGGCAAGCCCAGCCTGCGCCACCGAGCCGGGCATGCCCCAGACGACTGAACTGCCGGAATCCTGAGCCAATATCTCTCCGCCCGCGCGGACGATCGCCTCTGCGCCGATCGTGCCATCGCGGCCCATGCCGGTCAGGACCACGCCGACGCCATCGTCGCCGAACATCTGGGCAACCGCCTCGAACATCGGATCGACCGAGGGCATGCAACGGCTCGGTGCGGGCGCCGTGTCGATCTGGATGACGATGCGGGAGGCCTTGCGGGCCAGCCGGATGTGCCCCTCGCCCGGTGCCACCAATATTTCGCCCGCAACGAGGGGAGCGCCATCGGTGGCGACCGAGGTCGGTCGGCCGGCGATGTCGCGCAGCTGTGCGGCGAAATAGGGCATGAAGGGCGGCGGCAGATGCTGGGTGACCAGGATCGGTGCACGAAAATCGGGGGCAAGGCCGCGCAGGAAGGCGGATAGCGCGTGCAGCCCGCCGGTCGAGGCGCCGATGGCCAGACAGGAGACATGACCGGTCCGCACCTGACGCAACGGCAAGATCGGCGCCGACGCCACGGGCCGCTGCGCATTTTCGCGCACACGCCCCTCTCCCCGGCCCGGCCGCGCAGCGGCGTGACCGATCCGGGTCAGGGCATCAACGAACTTCTGCGCGAATTCGCCGGCGAAATTGCCCGCCGTGGGCTTCAGCAGCGTGTCGGCAGCACCCAGCGTCAGCGCACGGACCGTCGCCGAGGCGCCGGCTTCGGCGGCCGACGACACGATGAGGACGCGCGCGCCGTCGCTCGCTGCCAATATTTCGGGAAGCGCAGTGAGTCCGTCCTTGCCGGGCATTTCGACGTCGAGCACGACGATGTCGATATCCTGCCCCCCCAGGAACTTGATCGCATGATCGGCAGTCGGCGATGCGCCCGCTATCTCGAACTCCGGGTAACCTTCGAGCAACCGCGCGAGCACCGTACGCGCCACCAGCGAATCGTCGACGAGGAGTACCCGGATCGGGCGCGAGGGCGACGCCCCCGGCTCCGGAGGCCCCGAACGAACGCTACCGGTCAGCCCAGCGCGGACCATGGATCAGGCGACGCCCACCAGCTGCAGCTTGCTTTCGAGAGTCTCGCGATCGAACGGCTTCATCATATATTCGTCCGCGCCCGCCTCGATCGCCGCCTTGATATGGGCGAGGTCGTTCTCGGTCGTACAGAACACCACTTTCGGCCGCGACGGCAGGTCGGCCGCGCCGAGCGAGCGGAGGAATTCCATCCCGCTCATCACCGGCATGTTCCAGTCGAGCAGGATCACGTCGGGCAAAGTGCCAGCGCTGCAACGGTCGAGCGCCTCCCGGCCGTCTCCCGCTTCCTCGACGGTGAAATGCAGCGCTTCCAGAATGTGACGGGCGACCTTCCGTATCACCTTGGAGTCGTCAACCACGAGGCAGGTCTTCATGTACCGTCTTCCATAATGGGCAGTCTTGCACCGCAGCTTAGGATGATCGGGGTAAGCGTCTCGTTAACGCCGGATCAGGCGGCCAGATCGAGCGGGCCGCCGACGACCCGATCGACGTCGATCAGCAGCAGCGGTTCGCCATCCAGCTCCAGCGCGCCACGGATGTGCGACGACCAGCCGGGGGTCAGCAGCGCGCGTGGCGCGGCCGGTACCCCGTCGATGACCACCACATCGTCGACATCATCGACCAGCATTGCATAAAGATGGCCATCGACATGAACGATCACAGCCTGGTCGCCATGGTCCGATGCCCGCTCCTCGCCGAGCGCAGGCAATGGATCGATGACCGTCAGCACCCGGCTCCGCAGCGCGAACAGTCCCCGGACATGCGGGGGGGCGCAGGGAACGGCGGTGATCTCGTCGACCTCGACGACCGATTCGACGCAGGCCGCCGGGAGCAGCGCGCGCTGACCGCCGATCACGATGCTCAAATAGAGATTGTCCATGATCAGGCGCTCCGTCGATTCCAGTGCCGACGCAGCTGCGCCGCCAGCCCTACCCGATCATAGCGCCAAAGACTGTCGGGCGAGGCGCCGCGATCATCGGCCATCGGCCGCAGCTTGAGCACGGGCGCATCGCCGGTAACCGGTGCCGGCGCGCCATCGGGCAGGATGATCAGATCGGCCTTGCCATGCGCGGCGTCGCGGTCGAACACGACAGTGTAGCCGGCCCCCTCGACGAGCGGCGCCAACACCTGCCGCGTCCATGGATCATCCTCGGACAGCAGGCAGACCGGCCGCTCTTCGGGCATCGGCTCCGCACCCAGACCCTGCGAGAAGAGCCAGAAGGCATCGATGAACTCGACCGGTTGGTCTTCGATCAGCATGACCCCGGCAACCGGCCCCGGAACAGCGCTGGGCTGAAGGTCGATCGCCACCGGCACGATGTCGATCACCGTGTCGATTGCATAAGCCAGTTCCTCGGCACCGTCGCGCATCCGCAGAACGCGGAATTTCGCTTCGACGATCGGTGCGCCACAGGACAGCGTGGGAATCAGCCGCCCGTCCATGTTGAGCCGCATCCGTCCCGCGCTGTTGCTGACCGATGAGGTGAAGCAGTCCTCGATCCGCTCGACCAAAGCCAGCGGAATGCCACGCTGCACTCCGTCGAGGTCGCGGAAGAGCAGCACCGGCACCATACCGCTGTCCTGCGCGTCCTCTTCGGGCTCCTCGGTCGCAAGTTCGGTGACGGCGGCGCCGTCCTGAAGCACGCCGGCCCGTTCCGCAATGCCGGCGACGTCGAGCAGCAGCATCGGCCGGCTATTGTCTGGCAGGGTCGTACCACCATAGACCCCGCACGCCATGACGACGGGCGCGGCCGGCTTGACCACAAGCTCCTCATGGTCGTGGACCGCCTCGACCGCCAACGCATAGCGCGCGCCGCCGGACAGTTTGAGCACGACCAGATTGGCGGGCTCCCCGCGCGGCGACAGGCCGAGTACCGTGCCGAGCGAGACGACGGGCAGGCGCTGGCCGCGAATATGGACGATGTCCGCCCCGCCGAGCTTGCCCATGCGGACGGCCTGGCCGCCGATGCGGACGATCTCGTCGATCGCGGACCGGGGTATGGCGAAATGCTGCCCGCCGCTGCTGATGGTCAGCGCCGGAATGATGGTCAGCGTCAACGGCACGCGCAACGTTAACCGGACGCCAAGACCCGGCCGGCTGTCGACCTCGACCAGCCCGCCGATCTTCTCGACATTGGCCCGGACCACATCCATCCCGACACCACGCCCGGAAATGGCCGTGACCGCATGAGCGGTCGTCAGGCCCGGCTCGAAGATCAGGTCGAGCTTGCGCTCCCAGCTCAGCGCCGCAGCCTTCTCGGCCGGCAACAGGCCAAGGCTCACGGCTTTCTCGGCCAGCCGATCGCCGTCGATGCCGCGGCCGTCGTCGATCACCTCGATCAATATCTGGTTGCCCGACTGGCGGGCGCTGACGTGCAGCCGCCCGGCCAAGGGCTTGCCCGCCGAGACGCGCAGCTCCGAGGGCTCGATCCCATGGTCGATCGCGTTGCGGACGATATGGGTCAGCGGATCGCGGATCACCTCGATCATCTCGCGGTCGAGTTCGACATCGCCGCCATCGATCTCCAGCTGGACCTGCTTGCCGAGCTCCGCCGACACATCGCGCACCATGCGCGGCAGCGCAGAAAACAGCGTCTCCACCCGCGCCATGCGGGTACGCGTGATCGCGTCGCGCATCTCCGCGATGCAGAGCGACAGCCGCTCGAAAGCGACTTCGGTGGCGGATTCAGCGTGGCTATCGCGCAGCCGACGGGCGAGCTCGTTGCGCGCAAGCACCATGTCGGAAACGCCCGCCATCATCCGGTCGAGCAGATCGACCGGCAGGCGGATGGTGCGCGCCACGCTGCGCAATTGGGGTGGCGCAGAACCGCGATAGGGGCGATCCGGCTCCAGCGCCGGAGAGGGAGTCGGCGCGACCGCATCGACAATTTCGATCTGCTCGACCGGTTCGATCTCGATCTCGTCCTTGCCAAAAGCGTCACCGGTCACCGGGTTGAGCGCCGCGATCAGCGCCTCGTCGTCTGCGTTTGAAATCTCGACGCCGCTTTCGAGCGCGTCGGTGAGTTCGACGATCCGGTCGATGACGGCCAGCACTGCGCTGACCAGTGCCGGATCCGGTCGGCGCCGTTCCGCGCGGCAGTCGGCCAGAACGTCTTCCGCCGCATGGCTAAGCCGTTCGAGCCGAGGGAGATTCAGAAAGCCGCAGCTGCCCTTGACGGTGTGAACGAAGCGGAAAATCTCATCGAGCCGCGCACGGTCGTCCGGCGCCTTTTCCCAGGCGACGATCTCGCCCGACAATGCCTGCAGCGTATCGCGGGTTTCCGCGACGAATTCGCCGAGCAGATCGTCCATGCCACCCTTCCCGAACAGATAATCGTTCGGGGTCATGCAGTAATAGGGTTAAGGCGAGGTTTACGGTATCTGATCGTTCAACGGACGATGAAGGCAGCACTCCCGGGCGCGCTCCGCATCATTTCAAGCCGGCACAGTTCTTCGTGGAGGTAGCGCAGGATCGAGTGAAGCTCGCGGCGAATGTCCTCCGGCACATGTTCGGCCTCGGCGAGGAGCCGGATGCTCTCGATAAGGCGGCGCTCCTCGCGCGCCAGATGCCGGATGACCAGTTGCTCATTATCGAGCATGCGGCTGGCCAGCTGGAGCGAGATACGGCGCATCACGCCGCGCACGCTGCCACGGTCGCAGGCCCGGCCTCCGAGTCGAGCGACGATCTCGTCGAGACGCTGGATGATCGTGCGGCGCATGTCGACGTCGCGACCGAATTCGGCATAGCTGGCAAAGGAATGGGACTGGCACGCGGCCAGGTCGAGTTCGCGGACCGTATCGTCAAGCGCGATACGCAATCGATTGAGTGATTTCAGCAGTCCATTCGCCACACTTTTTTCCCCGCGCATTCCATGGGAGTTCCCGGCGCTCCCCTTCGGAGCGTCATGGCCTGACAAGGACCACGGGATCTCTCGATCATGCTGCGCCTATTGGCGCATTTCGGAGGCCCAACAATATGGGGGATTTACCTTAGGGAGAGCCGCAGATGCGTTGGAACGGCCGCGATCAGGCGGGCAGGCGCGCCCCGATCATCAGCAGTCCTTCCGATGGCGTGGACAACTGAACCTCGCCGCCGGCCTCGGCGACGAGGATATGGACGAGCCAGGCGGCGGCGGCGCGCGCAGACAAAAGATCGGGGTCAGCCTCACCGAGGACCGCATTGCGCAATTCCGCGTCGAGCACCACGCGCGGCCCTTCGGCGCGGATCACGACCTCGCCATGTTCCGCCGCGATGTCAAGTTGCCCACCCCGAACCAGCGCATCGCCGGCGAGCAGCGCCAGATTGAGAAGGATCTTGGTCGAATCCTTTGGCAGGCTCGGCGCTTCGACCATCCAGCCAAGCTTGACCTTGCCATTGCCGTGAAGGCCCTCGATCGCGGTGCGCGCTTCCCGGGTGTCGATCGCTTCACCGAAACCTCCGGCGGCACCAAAGGCAAGACGGTAGAATTTCAGGCGATTGGCGGTGGCTGCCGCGCTCTCGGCGAGCAGTTCCATACAGCGTTCGCGCATCTCGGGATCGGTCTCGTCCGCCAGCAGTTCGAGACCATTGTTAAGCGCGCCGACCGGCGACAGCAGATCGTGGCACAACCGCGAGCAGAGCAGGCTGGCGAAATCGGCCGACCGGTTGACCATAGAAGCGTTCCTCGAGAAAGGCTGACAGGCCGCGTCTTCTGCCTTGCGCGCGCGGGCAAGGCAATCGCGGAAGTTCATTCCACGACGAGTTCGACCGGCACAAAGTCTCCGTTCGACGCGGCCCGCCACGCAGTCACTTCGCGGCCCGCGACGATGATCCAGAGACGTCCCGGTTCAGCCGCCGCGCGATCGCGGTCTGACGGCGCAGCTATCCCGTTGGGGTGGGAGTGATAATGGCCGAGCAGGCATGGCCCGCCGGTTCGCGCGGCGCGATGCGCAGCGATCAGCGCGGCGGGATCGACCTCGAAACCGATATGCGGGTCGACGGCGACGTTGCCGCAATGATCGACCCGCTCGACGGTCTCGCCCTGGCCCAGCAACAACCCGCACACCTCGAGGGCGGGGCTCGCCGCCGCCCGGCTGACGATCGCGTCCAGCAACACTCTTGATATCCGCACCGGCATCGCCACATGCCTAGCCGATGACTGGGGGGAAATCGACGCTGACGGCCATGGTGCCCGACGATGCGGCCGGCTGGCGGCTCGATCGCGCGCTGGCGGCCGCCCTCCCCACCCATTCACGCGAACGCCTCAAGGCGCTGATATCCTCGGGCCAGGTTTCGACGCCCGACGGATCGCTCGTCCGCGATCCGGCGGCCAAGGTAGCCCCGGGCGCGACATTCGAGGTGCGCGTGCCGGATCCCACTCCCGCGCACAACGAAGCGCAGGACATTCCGCTGACCGTGGTGTTCGAGGACGAACATCTGATCGTGATCGACAAACCCGCAGGGCTGGTGGTCCATCCGGCAGCAGGCAATCTCGACGGGACGCTGGTCAATGCGCTGCTCCACCACTGCCGGGGCAGCCTGTCCGGGATCGGCGGGGTCGAGCGCCCCGGCATCGTTCACCGGATCGACAAAGACACGTCGGGGCTGATGATAGCGGCCAAGACCGATCCGGCGCATGTCGGCCTCGCCGCGCAGTTCGCCCGGCACAGCATCGACCGGCGTTACAAGGCGATCGTCGCAGGGCGGCCCCGGCCCGCAGAGGGTACGGTCGACGCCCCCCTCGCCCGCTCGGCCGCCAATCGCAAGAAGATCGCCATCGTCGGCGAAGGCCACGGCAAGCGCGCGGTCACCCATTTCTCGACGATCGAACCGCTGCGCGCAGCCGCCTTGGTCGAATGCAGGCTGGAAACGGGGCGCACCCACCAGGTCCGGGTCCACATGGCTTCGCTCGGTCATCCGCTGCTCGGCGACCCCGTTTATGGCCGCAGTCGGCCGGAACATCGCGAGTTGCTCAACCGTTTGCAATTCAAGCGACAGGCGCTGCACGCGGCCCGGCTGGGCTTCGTTCACCCGATCACAAGCGCGGCTTTATCGTTCGATAGTGAAATTCCGGCCGACATGCAGCTTTTGTTCAGCGATTTGCGTTTATAGATGCTATGGATGTTACAGAACGGTACGGAGTGATTCTCCGTATCGACACCAAGGTCAAACGGGCCGCATCTCCGGGCCCGCGAAGGGAGTAAGTCGATCATGGCAAGCGGTAAGAACGTGCCCGCCACGATTCCCGCACTGGGCGGTGAGCAGAGCCTCAATCGCTATCTGGCCGAGATCAGGAAATTTCCCCTGCTCACGGCAGAGGAAGAATATATGCTCGCCAAACGCTTTCACGAGCATGGCGACCCTGAAGCCGCGACCCGGCTGGTGACGTCGCACCTGCGGCTCGTCGCCAAGATCGCGATGGGCTATCGCGGCTACGGCCTGCCGGCGAGCGAACTCATCTCCGAAGGCAATATCGGCCTGATGCAGGGCGTCAAGAAGTTCGAGCCCGATCGGGGCTTCCGCCTTGCCACCTATGCGATGTGGTGGATCAAAGCCTCGATCCAGGAGTATATCCTGCGCTCGTGGAGCCTGGTGAAGATGGGCACCACTGCCGCGCAGAAGAAGTTGTTCTTCAACCTGCGGCGGATGAAGTCGAAGCTCGACGCGTTCGAGGATGGCGATCTCAAGCCCGAGGATCTCGCCAAGATCGCAACCGATCTGGGGGTCTCCGAGGAGGAGGTCACCCAGATGAACCGTCGCATGTCGATGGGCGGCGATGCCTCGCTCAACGTCTCGATGCGCGAGGACGGCGAAGGCGAATGGCAGGACATGCTGGTCGACCAGGGGCAATTGCAGGACGAGCGCCTGGCCGAAGTCGAGGAGAAGGCCGTGCGGCATAATATGCTGCAGGAAGCCATGGCGGCACTCAACGACCGCGAGAAGCATATCCTGGTGGAGCGCCGGCTGGTCGACGAGCCCAAGACGCTCGAGGAGCTCAGCCAGGTCTATGGCGTCAGCCGTGAGCGCGTGCGTCAGATCGAGGTGCGTGCTTTCGACAAGCTGCAGAAAGCGATGATGCGGATCGCCGGTGAAAAGCGCCTGCTGCCGGCGAGTTGATTTCGGCGGGGCTCGCCCCCCGCCCCGCCCCATCTAAGTTCGGGCCGTTCAAAAGCGGCGCGATATCCCTGCATAGAGTTCGACATCGGTGGCCGCGTGGTTGAGACCGGCGTTCACGCCGATGTCGAGCTGCAGATCATCAGCCGGCTTCAGCCCCATCGACAGGCCCGCCATGTGAAAGGTCTGGTGGCCCGACGGATCGAGATCGCGCTCCAGTTGATATTCGATCGTCGCGCTGATCCGATCCGACAATTTATCGGTCAGCCCGACGACATTGGCATAAGCCAGATGCCGTCCCGACCGATCTTCGTCGACCGCTGCCTCGACCGACGGCATCAGCGCGAAGGAGAGATGGTCGTTCAGTTCGAACGACAACGGCACTTCCAACCCCGCCGACCAGTCCCCCGCACCAGCAGCGGCGCCGCCGGTCGGAAGCGTGCCCTTGACCATCACCGCCAGCGACGTGCCGCTGCCATCGGGATTCTTGAGGTTACGCCGAAGAGCAAGGACGACATCTCCGACTCCGTTCTGCGACGTGGCGCCGCGCCCGACATGCCGGCCGAAGCTCGTCCATCCGATCTGCACCTCCGCATGATCGGCGATCCCCCTGCGTATGAGCAGGTCGCCAAGCAGCAGGTCGGTGGTGCGTCCGCCCCCGCTTGGGCTGTCGCGCGCCCAGTCCGCCAGCCCGACCTCGACCGAGGTCGCTCCGACATCCATCGTGCAGGTCGGGTTGCCGATGCCGGGGCGGTCAGGACAATAGTCTCTCGGTTCGGCCCAGACCGTCGATCCGGCCCCGGCCAGCGCCATCGACAGGCTCGCAATGATGACCCGGCGAACCATGAACTTTCCTTGTGGCTGTGACCTGTCCCACTGACATATGCCATGGCACATGTTACTGGCGCGTTCATGATGGGGGAAGAAAACACGCCGCGGCGGGCGAGGCGCGGTGATCGGGCTTTGGGGCTGTCGATGGCGATCATCGTCGGCTGTCTGCTGGCCTCCGCGCTGGTCGACGGCACCTCTTTCGACGACCTCTGGACTCTCTATCTTGCCGATGTCGACAAGCCCATCGAGACGCTAGCCCATCTTCGCTGGTCGCTCGACATCCGTCCGCCAGTGTTTGATGGCTGGGCATCGCTCCTGTCGCGGCTGGGGCTCGACATGGTTGCCGTCGCA
>JAIYAJ010000126.1 GCA_027489105.1 Zymomonas sp.
GAGGCGTGGCCGGAGTCGCCCGTCGCCGAGGCGTGGCCGTAGTCGCCCGTCGCCGAGGCGTGGCCGTAGTGGCCCGTCGCCGAGGCGTGGCCGGAGTCGCCCGTCGCCGAGGCGTGGCCGGAGTGGCCCGTCGCCGAGGCGTGGCCGGAGTGGCCCGTCGCCGAGGCGTGGCCGTAGTCGCCCGTCGCCGAGGCGTGGCCGTAGAAGGCCGTCGCCACCGTCTTTTTCGGTTTCAGCTTGGGCGGGGTCTTCTCGGCGATGACGGTCATGGCCGCAAGCCAATTGTCATGCACCGACAGCACTGTGGCCGTCTCAAACTTGACCTTGCCGCCAAGGTCCACGATGCCACGGGCCTTAACCTCAAGCACCAGCCACTTAACGCCTACACCACGCACCGCGTGCGACCAGTCGCCCCGGCCCCACAACCAACCGTGAAGCCCCTTGCCGCAAGACTTCTCGGGACTCCAATCGGGGGCCGTGACGGTCCCGGATGTGGGCCACTTGAAGTTGCCGTATCCGGTCATGTCGGCCTTGCACGTCCGCAGCACGAGGACCGTTCCGCTCGGCTTGGCCTTGGTCGTCTTCCGCTTCGTCGTCTTCGCTTTCATCGTCGTGTCTCCGTTAGTGTGTCCCGGCCCATTCCCTCCCGGCGCGGTCAGGCACCGGGAGGGGGTGTCAAAAACTGATCTGCAAGATGCCGTCCGTGATCGCCGTGGAGTACTCGCCGGGCTTAACGCCGCCGACAACAGTCATCGCCCCCGAAGCGAACACCGCGTATGCGTACCTCCCCGCATTGCGGCGCACCGACACGGTGGGCTCTCCCGGCTTAGGCAGGCGAATCCCAATACGCCGGGCGTCCTTGTAGATCAGCAGGACCACCCGTTCCCGAACTTCCTTAAGTCCGATCGCCCTCGCGTCATCGTCAGCAATGCTGATCCTGCCGGCCGCAGTCACCGAAGCCGACCCGGCTGGGATCTTCAGCCTGCTCCTATGTGGTACGTAAATCGCAAAGCTCATCGTCTCGTCCTTCCCGGCTCGGCCGGGTGTTAGTGTTGAAGCCCCGCCGCGTCGGTCAGGACGCGACGGAGGGAGGGGAGAGAGTGCGTTAGCTGAACGGATCGCCCACGTCGGCGGGGTCCGTAGCCGGTGCGGACTGACGCGGGGGTTGCCCGTCCTTCAGCGCGCCGACCGAAATGGAAAGGAACTTCTGTCCGTTCTTTTCCTTCTTCCACGCCGAGAGCCAGTGCGTCCCGTCCTCAAGCGTGATGCGCCCCTTGAAGTCTGGGTGCGTGCCCTTCTCTTTGCGGTCGTTCACCCAAAGGGTGCCGCTGTTGACCTTCGGTTCGTAACTAGACATTGGCGTTCTCCTGGTTAGCGCCTTCGCGGACGATGCGGATCTGCACGGAGTTCTGTTCCACGCCCCGGACCTTCGTTGTCCCGGCGTACAGGGTGGCAGGCTTGCCGACCCATCCCTCGCACTCCCGCCCGTACATGCGGACAAGGGATCGCTCGCGGCCACGATTGACGACGAGCCTCTTGGTCGCCTTCTCAAAGCTGAGAATCGCCTTAAGATCCTTCTTCCCTTGCGGGGTGAACACTTCTTCCTTCGTGACCGCGGAGATAATCAGCGTCACGTCCTTTCCCTTCAGGTCGTCGTACTCAATGAAGTTCGACGGGTTGATGGGCTTTCCGCCCAGCGTTGCACGGTCACTCACGTTCCACGTCCTTTCGTTAAAGCGTTTCCCCGCCCAGCGTCGCCCCGGCCGGGAACATGTCTTCCACCCACGTCGGCGGGTCGATCGTTTCGATCACGTCGGACCGCCCCGGCCAGACGCCGGACGCCGCCGCGTCGCGGTACTTCGCAATGAGCCCCTCCGTCTCGGCCCGTCCGATGTCGGCCCAGACTTCCGAGAGTTCGACGCACCGCACGTCATGGGGCGGGCTGCTCTCCACGAACACGAACACGAACCGGCGACGTCGGAACAACTCGGAATAGACGTACGCCTGAACCGCGTAGCCGTAGTCGTGAATGGCGTTCCGGATGTCCCGGTCCGCCGTGCTCGCACACGTCTTGAGGTCCACGATCTTGTCGGCGAACAACGCATCGGCGCGCGCCTTCATGGTCAGGCCGTGAAGCGTCCCGATCGCGGACGCCTCGACTTCGTACGGTGCGGAAAATAACTCGCGGGCTGCCGGGTGGTTGCGGATCGCGTTGACCATGCCGCGCAGGACCGCATGCTGTCCGTGCGTGATGATCGTCTTGTTCCGATTCGACATCTGAAAGGCGTTCCATGCCGACCCGCGACGCGCCTCGCCGTCCCACGCCGCCACCTTGCGGACCATCTCGCTCGGCTCCAGAACCGCGACGTGCAGCGCCGTCCCCAGCCGCATCGAATCGGTCGGCTCCCGCTCGGTCTGGATCGCGTGGCGCAGGTGCGCCATGCTGTCCCGGCCCGCCTTGAGCGTCGATTGCGACACGATCGGGGAGGCCCGGTAGTCGCGTTCCGGCACGTTCAGGTAGACGCCGGGCAGGCCGTCACGGAACATCTGTAGAGTGCTGCTCACTGCCCACCCGCCTTCCGCGCCGCGAGCATGGCGTCGGCGAGTTCGTATGCCGACGATGCAACGTTGTCGTAGAAGTCCGCGACGTCTTCACCTTCATCGGGGCACTCTTCCGGATCGGCCATAAACCCCTGCATCGCCTTCGCCGCGAAGTAGTCACGCAGCGACATGCCGGAAAAGCCCGCCCCGTAAAGCGTGTCGTTATGCACGTTGCTCTCAAGCTCGTATGCCACGCGAGGGAACGCGGGGCCTCCAGTCGTCTCATCACTCATCGTCGTCTCCTAAGTTCGTCCGCCCCGGCACGTCGTCGCCCGGCACACGCCGAGGCTTTCCGCATGTTCCGACGCACCGGGACGGGACAGACCGCAGCTACTCTCAAAGGGTTACCGAACCGCTACAGAATGAACGCACTCAGGACGTACGCGATCGCCACGAGCGTCACGCAGCACAGCGTCCACGCGATAAAGCTCGACAGCACATAACTCGCGTCAATCAGCTTGATGCTCCCGGTCCGTTTCGTCGCCAGAACCGCCGCGACCAAACACACGCCGACCGCCTCATAGAACGTGATCGGCCCGAACCGTTCAGCGAGATACCAGCCCCAGACCTTGCCGAGCGCCCACGCGCCGACGAGCACTGTCGGGACTGGTGCAATCATGGCGAGCACGAATCCCGCCGGTGTAACTTCCGTCTTGCCCTGCTCTGCCATTGCCGTCTCCTGTAAGTGTTAAAAGTGGCGTCGGGACTTGCACCCGATCCGAGCCGTTCGGCCCGCTGCTCTGTTGCTCGCCACCGTTGCGACGGATTCACCGACCGTCGCGGCCAGAGCGTGCATGTACCCACGCTCTGCGGTTCTGGTCGCTACGCCTTCTCCAGCAGCCCGAACTTGTTGGCCTTCCACCCCTCAGCGCCCTCCGGGCGGTCCGCACCGGCGAGGTCCGCACCGGCGAGGTCCGCACCGGTGAGGTCCGCACGGGCGAGGTTCGCACCGGCGAGGTCCGCACCGGCGAGGTACGCACCGGCGAGGTACGCACCGGCGAGGTTCGCATCGGTGAGGTCCGCACGGGCGAGGTTCGCACCGGCGAGGTTCGCAAGGGCGAGGTACGCATCGGTGAGGTCCGCACCGGCGAGGTACGCACCGGCGAGGTACGCACCGGCGAGGTACGCACCGGCGAGGTCCGCACCGGCGAGGTTCGCACCCTTTTCCACCGCCAGCAGCCGACCACCGACCATCTTCCTGAGTCGCCCGGTTGCCGCCACCATCACGGCGCGGCCGACGACGATCTGCCGGTCGTCTCGAATCGTCATCCGCTCCAGCGCCGCCGACAACGCCGCCCGCGTCGCGTCGAACCGCTCCGCGTCGAACCACGCCGGGGTCGTCATTTCGTCAACCCGCAAGGTGTAGGACGAAAAATCGAGGTAGGTCTTGCGTCCTTCCACCACTTTCGGCGTGTACTCAATCCGCACAAAGCTCTGCGCCTCGGCCGGTGCCGTCGTCTCCCTGATGCCAAAGTGGGCAATCAGGTCGGTGTGAGAGTCGAGCATCGGCTCGCACAGCACACGTCCGTCACGGGTCGCAATCGCACTCAGAAAATCGCACATGGTCAGTCTCCGTCTTCGTGTTCCGTCTCGCCCTGTCGCCTCACGCCTCGGTGCTAGACGAGTGCTCGGCCGGGTCATCGCTGTACCGCCCGATCGCCGCGTCACGGATCGCCGTGAGCCCTTCGAGCAGTTCCGTCACGGTCATCCCGTGCCGTGCCGCGTCGTCAATCACGCGCTGGCGTCCGATCGCTCCGAGCGGGGCGAGCGGAGTAGATACAGTCAGTTCGGTCTGGGTCGGGTCGGTCATCGTCGTACTCCGGTTAGGGGTAGGGGTGTCGTCTCGCGTTTTGACTAGAACGGCGAGACGTCGCGGGGTTGCTTGCTCTTCCAGTCCCGATACGTTTCGTCACGCTTCTCGGCTTCCACGATTGCCGCCTGAAGCAACGCGACCAGTTCGTTAGCGGACTCCAAGGACAAGTGTCTCCGCACCTTGCCGACGCGGAACAGAATGCACGGCGCACGAAGCGGGTAGTCAGGAACATCCAGCCTCACGCCATGAAGGTCCAACGCGTCGCTAGTAAAAAACTGGTGCTGCGTAACCATCGTCCCGTCTCGGTTAGGGGTTAGTCCTTGAACAGTTCCGCGAACGCACCGCACGGGCCGTCGTCCAGTTCACGCTTGAGCCGTTCCCGCACGGCCGATTCGACAGCCTGCCAGATGTAGCCCGTGCTGCGCCCAATCTGCTCGGCCGTCCACATCGCGGGCAGGGACAGCAGTTCATGGGCGAAGGAAGCTCGCTCGTTCCTCATCGCGTCGGCCACGACTTCCTCGATGAACTGGTGCGACGTGGTGCGGAGGTCGCCGGTAAGGTGCCGATGGATCAGCCGATCCACCGACACGGTGCGGGCGGGCCGCTCGTCGGGCTCTTCCGCGCCGCACTGGTAGCCTTTTGGCAGGCTCATTCCGCACCCCCGATTTCGAGACGGCCGAGACGGATGACGCGAGACGTCGGCTCAGCAAACGAACTGGGTCCAACTTCGTGCTGGTGCCCCGCATCGCAACCCCGCAGCCACACCCATCCGCGATTCGTCCGCATACGCACCACGTCAGACCCGCCCAAGTCCGTGACGAAACGGAACAAGTCCAGAGGCTTCAGTTCCTGAAACATCGTCTCGCGCGGGTCCGACTTGGCCCCGACCCGCTCGATCGTCATCTTCCCGTCGCGGATCGTCGCGACGGCGGGGCCGTGGTCCTCGCACTCGTCGTCCGGGCGCGGAACGTATGAGTTGCCGTCTGGGAACGTGATGCACCCGCCGATGCACCTGACGCCGGTCGGGCTTCCGGGTCGGCCCACATCCCTTACGGCGTGTCCCGCCAGAACGTACTTCCACGCCTTCACCGGCACCGTCGCCGCCGGGGGCGGCACGACTCGGGCCGTAATCGCCTCTTCGCTCATCGTCGTTCCTTTGCGGCCTTGCCGCGTCAGATGTAAGCCGTCTGTTAGATGCGTCACA
>JAIYAJ010000310.1 GCA_027489105.1 Zymomonas sp.
AGCGGGCACGCCGCGCCGCGCCGACGACATGCGACTGGACGCCACTTCCTTTGCGCCCGAACCGAAGCTTGCCAGACCAGCCGCGATGCCGCCGATTTCCATCTGGCGGGCGTTCATCTGGCGCATGTAGGCTTTGGTGCTGGCATTGTTGCGGGCCAACCTGATTTGCTTGTCGGCATCCTCTCCCACCTGTTCGGCGGCGGTCGCCGGATCACCCACCGAGGCATCGACACCACTGGCGGCAGCGGCCACCATGTTGTTGGCCATGGTCTTGTTCCGCATTTCCATCAGGTCGGCAGCGGTTTCCTCGCCCGCCAGCCGGTCCACCTTGGCCTGAAAGCGCTGGCCTTCCGCGTCCGCAAAGCCCTTGTAGATGCTCAGGATGCCGCCACCGATCGATGCGAGGCCGGAGAACGCCGAAAAGCCGCTGGACAGCGCGCCAAGCCCGGTCGCGCTCGCGCCGCCCGCCGCCGCTGCGGTGCCACCGATGCCGAGAACGGAACCGACTGCGGACATTGCGGTGGTCGCCGCTGCAAAGACCATTTCCATCTCAGATGCTCCTTTTCACCAGGTCGCTTCGCGCAGGATTGACACCAGCTCGAACGGCCAGACCGATGATCCGCGCAGCCGGACCTTGCCGTCCGGCAGCCCGAAAAAGCCGTCTTCCTCGATCTCACCCTGAAACACCCGTTGCGCCAGCGTCGGATCAAGGATGTCAGCGCGCGGCGGCACCTCGACCGTGCGCCACTCGGCATCATCGACCGTCATGTCGAACGCGGTCGCGGCATCCACCGTGAGCTTGACGACACCGACCGAAATCGTGCGGTTGAAGGCGACCTGGCGTTGCGCGTCCCCTGCCAGCCGCATCTGTTCGCCAGTCCACTGGAACGGCACGCCGATCTCGCAGGTTCCCGTGGCCACAAGATCGACGCTGATCTGGCCATCCGTCACCGTCAACGGCCCCAGCACGGCCTGGTCACAGCGCAACCAGACATCGTTGCGCCCGTTCAGGTGCTCAAGCCCGGTGATCACCGGTGCGCAATTGGCCGTGATGCTCATGTCCAGCGTTGTCGTGTCATCCAGCAGCTCGATATGATTGGCCGCGCCGCGATCCACGACGAGCACGATATCCTGCTTCAGGCCGACCGTGGCGGTGGCCAGCACATTGCCACCGGCATTCTGGCCGGTGAACCCGACAAGCTGTTGCGATGGCAGCAAGGAGCAGATCGTCCAGCCGCCATCATCGCGGATCACGCTCAGCAGCGTGCAGCCTTGCGTTGTCCTGACGGGCCGCGCCGCCATCTGGCTTGCGCCCTTGACCAGGTGCGCATTGAACACACTGATTTCAGTCGTGGTGTAGCGCTCTGTGCTGTCGTCATTGTAGGCCAGCTGGCGGATGACGGCGGCCCCGTCTTCGATGAAGTAGGCGAGGTTTGCCGCGTCCACCACGCGCGTGCCTTGCCGGATCGGCGTCCGTTCCGACAGCACGAAGCCAAAGCCCTGGCCTTTGGCGGCAATGCGTTCGGTCGAATAGAAAAAGCTCAACTGGGTGAACACTTCGAGGAACGGCCCGGCGCGCAGGCGGCGGATGGTCGGCACGCCCTGTTCGTCGCCGACCAGGTCAAACAGCATGCCATCGGTGGCCAGCGTGCCGCTCGTGTCCAGGTTGGTCGGCTCGCCCTGCTTTGACAGCACCAGCGTTTGCGGCAGGCTGCGAAAGCCGCCGATCACCAGGCGCTGGTTCCAGAAGCAGCCGCAGCCAGCATAGCCGCGCGTGGCCGACATAATGGCCTCCGTCAGGCCTGTGTCGGGAAACAGGCGGGTCGGTATGTTGGTGAAGACATAATCCGAACCCTCCCACTCGGAGCCCCGTTGCTGCACGAGACGCACCGGAAAGTTCTGGTTGAACAGCAGGGCAGCCCCCGGATCATGCGCCGATGTGAGGCCCATGATGTCGGGGTTGCTGTAGGGAGCCGGGACGCTGCACAGCCAGACCGTCTCCTGGAACACGTCGATGTTGAAAGCGGTCACGACCAGCATAAAGGCCGTGTACTCCGCCTGATGCCGGAAAACGCTGACCACGCTTTTGTTTGCGCTTTCAAGCCACAGGGCCAGCTGCGAGACAATCAGCGCGCCCGTCGCACCGGCTGTCCTGACGCGCAGATAGCGGAAGGAGCGGAACGCATTGGGCGCGGTGGCCACGCGGCGCGTGTTGACCGATGGCCTGAGATCGCGGCGCTGCCATTCCGTCCACGT
Organism: Zymomonas sp.; assembly: GCA_027489105.1. Next base: position 2,257 of record JAIYAJ010000310.1, read on the forward strand.
CACGGCATCGGGGCTGGTGTCGAATATCAGCCAGTTCAGGCCGCCGGTTGGCGACGAGAAACGGATCAGGTCACAGGCGCTGACTTGCGCCAGTGCGCCAAGATCAAGCTGGAAAAGGATCGACGCACCGCCCTGCGCCGCAAAGGTGCAGCCTGCAGGGCCAGTCAGCAAAGCGCCGATGGTGCCGCTGGTGAGCGCCAGGCCCGTGCTGATCGCCGCCCCACTGATGTTGATCGCTGTCAGGATGTTGCGCGCGCGCCTGACATGCCGAAGGCCACCGCGCAGCTTGAAGCCCGATTGTGGCCTCGGCAGGATGTTCGTGGCCTTCTCCAGAGACGTGTAGAACACCTTGACATCGGAGCGCTGGCGCAGGGCCGGGTCGGCCTCGCCGGATGCAAAACTGTTCTGGACGAACGGCACGGGCATGCTCAGAACTTCATGTAGTGGCAGCCGTCGTCACCCTGCCGGGTCCGGTTGGCGACAAAGGCGTCCCCCGCCGTTACATCCTCTGGCGGGCGGGCCGCGTGGTCGAGATCGCCCGCCTGCTTGAGCAAACCGCCCTGTCCGGCCATGGAGTTGGAGCCGAAGGCTTCGGCCATCTTGGCAGCGGCAATGCCTGCATCATTGCGGATGATCGCGGCATAGCGGGCGGCCACTGCCGTCACCGCCAGGGCACGAAAATAGCCAGGCCAGTTGGCGGGCTCGCCGCGCCGGGCAAACCAGCCGAACAGAACCGGCTCGTCCGAGAGGATATGGCGGCCATCGCCGGTCAGCTCGAAAAACCGGATGGCCTTGTCATCCATCTGGTCCCTGACGATCTTGATCGGCGGGCTGATCCGGTCTGCGGGCAGAACGTGGTTGTTGGCCCAGCCCTGCAGCTCGTCGCCGCTGAGCGCGCCTGCCGTCAGGCGTGTCAGGCCCGTGCGGCTGAAGTGCCACTTCCGGGCCGTCAAAAGGTGATCGATCATCGTGTAGTAGGCGCTGATCACAGCTTCGGTTCGCTGGTCATCATCGTCGATGCTGACAATCGGGCGCGCCCGGACTTCGAACAGCGCGCGGTTCATCACGTCAACATGGCTGAAATCCACGGAGCTGGTCACGGCGCTGCCTCATGCTGATACAAAAAGAGCCGCCGCAAGGCACCGTAACCAACCGGTGGCAAACCCTTGCGGCGGCAGACTGGCGGAGCCGCCAGCCGTCCGGGAGGGACCTCAGGGCGTTCCGGCTTCGACCACGATGGTGACGTTGCCGGACGCTGGAACAGCAGTGAACGTGTAGCTTTCCGTGACAGCCGCTGCGCCAACACCGCCGACCACATCAATCATGTCGCCGACCTGAAGGCGGTCGCGGGCCGGGTTGAAATAGCCAGCTGCAATGATGACAGCCAGCGTGTCCTGATTGGCGTAGCGGAAGAAATTGCACATTCCGGCCCGTCCGGGCAGGTTGGTGGCGTTGGGGATGCTGTCAACCAGCACCAGCGAGCGATCATTGTAGGGCATGGGAAAACTCCGGTTGCGATGGATGAAACGGCCCGCGCGGGTGTTCGCGCGAGCCTGTCAGGGTCAGATGATCGTGGTGTTGGCAGGATAGGCCGAGATCGACTGGGCCTGCAGGCGGATGATGCCTTCCGCCTGCAAGGGCGCGGCGGCCATGTCGAACTCCGTCACCAACGATTGTGCCGGTTCGTCCGAGATCGCTTTCATCGTGGTGCGCAGCTCGCCATTGTCGATGGTGGCCGAGCCGACCGCATCCATGTGCCAGCCATAGCCCAGGCCTTCGATGTTGACGTTGGGCACGCCGGACGCGGCACCGGTGGTCGGCATCAGGTCATCCTGGAAGCAAATCCAGTGGATGCCGTTCCAGGTCTTGATGTTGCCGCCCTGCTTCATCAGCGGCATATCAGGCCCGGTATAGTCGGAGGACGAGAAGATTTCGGCCAGCGACATGATGTTCCACCAGTTCGAGCGGATGGCGCAGAAGCGGCGTCCGTCATTCGGCACGCCGAGCGCGTCCATGCGTTCCTTCATCTGGACGGCAAGACCGATGCGGAAGGGGTTGGCAAATGCGCCAATGGTGTTGCCGGCTGGCAGCACGCTGTCACGCAGGGCATTGATCACCACGCGGTTGGCGCGCTTGCGGCAACCCGTCGCTGCCGACTTGGCCTGTGCATCGACCGAAGCGGGCGACATGCGCCGGATGTCAAGATCGCGCACCTTGACCGCATAGTCATAGGCCAGCGCCTTCACATCAACAAACGAGTTGTTGTTGTTGACGTAGGAATACTTGCCGCTGGACGCCTGAAGCTGCGCTTCGCCGCCAAGCTGTAGATAGAAGCGGTAGGTGTCCGCGCCAAGGTGCTCGCCTTGGGTGGTGCAGCCCTTCAGCTCATAACCGGCGTCGTTGAAACGCTGGGTGACGTTGGGCGCGAACTGGGTCTGATACCAGAGGTTCGGATTGATCATGGAATGGTCCTCGTTTCCTGAATGGGTGAAAGCGAGGGTTGTGATCGCCGCTGGCGGGCCGGGATCGCGTTGCCTTGATCGCCCGGCTGCCAGCAGATCGCCGCCTCATGCAGCGGAATTTAAACCCGCTGCATGAGGTGGATAATCCGTCAGGCCGCACTGACGAAGCGCATGGCCTGGTTGTCGGCCCATGTGCGATAGGCCTTGTCGTATTTCGGGCTGTCGGTCATGTAACGCGGGTCTGCGACAAGCTTGCGCGCTTCGGCGGCATTCTGCGGCTCCGCTCCAAAACCGGCAGCTCCCGCGCCGCTGGCGGGCGCGACCGCGAAGCCCGGCGTGATCGAGGCCTGCAACAGGGCGATGATTTCCGAGCCGCCTTTTGAGGCCGTCAGCATGTCCAGCGCGTCGATGGCCTGCACGGACATCTTGCCTTGCGCCTTGACGTTGTCGATCCAGGCATAGTTGCCGGTCTTGATCTGCTCGTTGGTTTCGGGCTGCCAGCCGCCACCGAACTCCTTCTGGCCAGCGGCAAGTGTCTCCGTCATCTTGGACATGAAGTTCTGGTACTGCTTGTCGGTCATGCCGCTGGCCAGCGCCGCCTGCTTGGCAGCATTGATCATCGGGTCTTTGGCCTGATCACCGACGACAGTGACAAACTGCTCAGGCGGTGTCCACTTGTAGCCGTCTGCCGTTTCGACCTTGGCCCCGCGCTCCGAGTTAGCGCGGATCATCGGATCAAGCGCGCCCCAGAGCTTGGCAATGGCTTCGTTCGGGTCTTTGCCGCGCAGATGCTCCGGCACTGCATCAGGGTATGCGAACGCCGGGGCTTGCGGCGTCGCTGCCGCCGCCGTTGCTGCCGGGTCCGCCTGCGTCGTCTGGGCCGCCGCTGCCGTCTGCGTCTGCGAAGCCGAAGCGGAGGCCGCTGCCGCCGTTGCCACCGGGTCCGCCTGCGTCGTCTGGGCCGCCGCCGTTGTGTCG
>JAIYAJ010000333.1 GCA_027489105.1 Zymomonas sp.
GGCGTCAAGGAGCTGCGTGCGACATCTAGCACGCGCGCTAGATTGCGGACCGGCAGCTTTGGATTGATTTCAATGGTGACCGTGGGTGTCAGCGGAATGAGGCCAATGAATCCGCCTGCGGCTATCACCGCTTTCCGCTTTTGAAAGCGGAGGGACAACAGGCCTCTCTCCTCGACTTCGCGGAAAATGGGCAACTCGCCGCCGATCATGAGATCAGCAAGGTTAACCTCGATCGTCCCTCGCGAGTCGACGCTATAAACGGTTTTGCCGGTAGCCGTGGCGGCACTCTGCGGGGTTGCCATAGGCCCGCGTTAAACGTTGCCAGCCGCCGGGGGGGCGTTCCCTGGTGGCAAAGATTCGGCGGCGGTGACTGCAGCTAGGCACTTTTGCCAGAGTGCCTCGACGACTTTCTGTGTCTCTGCATCAAATCGAAACCGCTTCCGCATAGTAAAATCCAATTGCGATGTCCAAAGCCGCTGGAGCGAAGCACCATCTTTCACTGTCCGAAAGAATGCATGTCCGATGTCAATGTGATTCTGGAGCTCGAGAAAAAATTCGACAACTGCGCCGATCGCTGGTCCAGGCATTTTGTTGTTCGCGAGAAACTCGCGCAGCTTGTCGGCGTTCGGAGGTATCCGCACTTTTGCCCATCGACGCTCCATCGCGGCATCAATCTCGTCAACCGACCGGTCGTCAGGGTTCATTGTAGCCAGAAACACAAGGTTTTTCGGGATCTGCACCACGCGACCTGACGGCAGGAAAAAATCCTTACCGCGATACGAACCTTCCATGTACGTCATAGTCTCACCGAGTACGCGCGCCGGGTCGGTCCTGCTGAATTCATCGATGATTATCACGACACGGGAGTTCGTCTTCTGAGCGGCCGCTACCATCTGGAGCAAGTGCTTATCAACAAGCCGAAAACCACCTGCGTCGCGGTCAGGAACATAGCCCTCTACAAAGTCTTCATATTGATATGATGGGTGAAACTGAACCTCGCGAATCAAGGAATCAAAGCCCCCAGTCAATTTCAACGCGATCTGTCGGGCGTACCATGTCTTACCCGTGCCGGGAGATCCGACGAGCATCACGCCGCCCATTTGGTCCTCGTCCAACAGGCGATAGACTTCGACTAGTATGGGATCATTGTCGGATATCAGCGAAGCTACAGGTATTTCTGGTTGTTCCTTGGGTGCCCCCATCTGCTTTTGTGCCGGGAGCGAAAGCTTGAAGCTCCTTGACGACGGCACCCGTTTCTCAAGCTCGTCGCGGGATTCTGGTTGGATGCTGGAAATCATCGCGGAGATAATGGTCAAATCCTGCGGCTTGAGGATCTGAACGACCTGCGAGGCGTAGTTGTTGATGCCGACGATTGAGGCGTCTGTCAGGAATTGGGTATAGGTGTCTGGTGCGCTCTTAAGCAGGTCTTCCTTTTTTACCGATTTTGGAAAGACGAAGACATTATCAATCGCGATTTCGAAGTTCTTACCGTCGCTCGCCTGCTCTTTCGACGAACACGTGCCGATCGCCCTCACACCCTGCTCCCAAGGTGTAGCTACGCCCTTGTTGTTGTTGCTGCCAAGCCAAATGAGAACAACAGAACCAACCTCAAACTCCTTGGGTACCTGAGCACAGGTCAGCTCAATCGGCGTGGACCTCAATCCCGCGGGTGATGCGTCGATCTGTTCTGAAACCGCCGCGCTCGACGGTCCGAGCCTGACGAATGCTGGACTTGACAACCTTCTTACCCCCTGAGCCTCCATTCTCAACTATGGACGATTCCTGGGACGATTGCACCAGCTTCTCCAATGCAGCGCTCATTGGCTCAAAAAGTGTGCGCCCAACGACCTCTACGCGGCGCAAAATACCTGCGGCTGCATTGGCTGTAAGGAAATAGCTCTTATCCGGGCGCGTTGCGTCGAGAGCATCTACGAAGCGCGAAGGGACGATCTCCGAAGGAGCCGGAGAGGCCGTACCCTCAATTATCATATCGCGGCAAGCAACGCCGCCACTCTGCCAATTTCGCACGAAAGTCCCGGCCCGGATCGCGTCTGAAATGGCTGCAAATGAGAGAACGCGAGTTCTGTTTCGGAGCTCAGGTGCGAGCTTCAGCACATCCTCCGGCAGATCGATAACGTCAGGGCGCACGACGGCAGAAGAGATTGTCGCCCCGATACGCTTTGCAATCCATGAGACGACGGGCACAGCGACTGCGTTCCCCACTGACTTGTAGCGCTCAGAGTCAAAGCCACGAGTCGGTACGGGAACGTTGTCTGGAGGCGCAGTCCATCCAGCCGGAAATCCCTGTAGACGTTCGCTTTCGGTGGGCGTCGGTCGCCGGACGGCATCGGGGTATGATATGTACGAACGGCTCCAATCATTACCCGTGTGTCTGCCTGATGTAGCGGCAACGCAGTAGGCTAGCTGGGGCACAATGGCGCCCGTTCTATGCTCTGATTTTGTTACAAAACCGAGGCGTTCTGAGCTGCGGTCGGCGCTACGCTTTGGCTCAAAAAGAGCCTCCGTTGCGCTGTGATAGTCACCCATCCAAGCGCATATGAAGACGCGAGGTCTTGACTGAGCGACGCCGAAGTAGCGTGCGTTCATAACACGCCAGCTAACGGCATACCCGCGTTCGATTAATTCCGTCAGGATCACGCCAAAATCGCATCCTTGATGCGAATTGAGAAGTCCGAGCACATTCTCAAGAAGCAACACCTTCGGCCGCTTGTCATCTACGAGCCGCATCAACTCGAAGAATAGACTTGTGTGGCTACCCTTTAGACCGTTGCGACCATGATTGCCGCGAGCGAGAGACACATCCTGGCAAGGGAAGCCGGCCGTCCAGACATCAGCTTCCGGCACGTCTGAGGCCGCCAACTTCTTTATGTCTGCCACCAGCTTGGCTTTTGGCCAATGCTTCCGGAGGATTGACTGACAAAATTTGTCAAGCTCGCACTGCATCACAACTTCGCCGCCAGCGATGTCGAAGGCATGATCAAAGCCCCCGATACCAGCAAATAGCGACACAATTCTCATTTGATTCGGTCGAACATTCTGGCGAGATAGATTGGCTGTTGTTGAGGCTGACTCCTCGATGTCAGCTGACGAAAGGCTCTCAAGAGGCGTCGCTTTGTCCATCATTCGAGTCTCTCTCGGGTCGCCTCAACAGAGGCAGAACAATACGTGAACAAATTAGAATCGTCAACTGCATTCGAGAGTTGGCGATAAGGCCAGTCAATGCCCAGCTTCGAACTTTGTCGGTAAAACGCCAAGATTGCATTAACCAACTTCGTCGATCAATGGTGGCCGCTGTGGGACTCGAACCCACACGGGCGAAGCCCGAGGCATTTTAAGTGCCTTCCGTCTACCAGTTTCGGCAAGCGGCCTTCAGTCGTCGTCTTGTCCCTCTACACAGGCCTGCGGCTCATGTCAGCCACGCGCGTCGGGCCTATGTCGGGCCTTTTCCGGCACGCATCGGCCTAAGCGCATGATATGATTAGTATATTCCGCAGACACCGAGGGATTTTAAGTCCCTTGCGTCTA
>JAIYAJ010000473.1 GCA_027489105.1 Zymomonas sp.
ACATGATGGCGGCGATGCGCGCCTCGCCCACCGTCGCCAGGATCGCCGCGATATGGTCCTCGTCCGCCGGACCCGGATCGATCACCGCGACATCTGCGCCCTTGCCCACGACATAGGTCTGGGTGCCGGTATAGGTGAACGGGGTCGGGTTGCCGGCCAGCAACCGGCGCACCAGCGGGTGCTGCATCTGGGCTGTGCCGACGACCTGCTCTTCCATGCTGGCCATGTGGCACCGCCCGCCCCCGATGTGAAGGCCCGCCGCCCATTAAAGACGGCGGGCCCGGACTTCAGGCCGCTTCGATCACTTCGATCAGCGCCTTGTTGAAGGCGGGGATGTCGTCGGGCTTGCGGCTGGTGACGAGGTTGCCATCGATCACCACCTGCTCGTCGACGACATTCGCGCCGGCGTTGAGCAGGTCGGTGCGGATCGACGGCCAACTGGTCAGCTTGCGGCCGGCGATGACGTCCGCCTCGGCCAGCAGCCAGGGGCCATGGCAGATCGCGGCGACCGGCTTGGCCGCTTCGAAGAAGGCGCGGACGATGTTCAGCGCATCCTCCTCCATCCGCATCGTATCGGGATTGGCGACGCCGCCGGGGATCAGCAGCGCGTCATAATCGGCGGGGTCGACATCGTGGATCGAGGCGTCGGGGCGGATCGTGTCGCCCTTCACGTCATGCTTCATGCCCTGGATCGGTTCGCTCTTGTTCGAGGCCAACACGACCTGCGCGCCCGCATCGAGCAGGGCCTGGCGCGGATCGAACAGTTCGGACTGCTCGAAACCATCGGTGGCAATGATCAGCACTTTGGCTCTGGTAATATCGGTCATGTCTCGTTTCCTCGGCGTTGGGAAGCCGGGGAACGAGACAGGACCCGCTCCGTTCCGGTCGTTGCGCCAGGATGCCCGGCACGCCGGGCGATATGCTATTTCCCGGAGGCTTCGCGCGCAGCGACGGCGTCGCCCGGATAGTCGCTGAACAATCCGTCGACGCCATAGTCGAGGAAGCGCCGATATTCGGCCGCCGGATCGCCCCGCGCGGCATCCCCCTCCCCGCGCCGGTCGCCGGCCGGCAGGAAGGCGTTTTCGCTGCGGAAGGTCCAAGGATGGACCTGCAGACCGGCGGCGTGCGCATCGGCAATCAGGCTGGTCGGCGCGAGCGCCCTGCCCTCCGCGTCGCGCGGTTCGATCATCAGCTTGTAGGGGCCGATCGCATCGGCATAGGTCGCGATCGTCCGTAACCCGTCCGGCGTCACCATGCGGGCCGGGGTCAGCCCCGTGTGCGCCATTTGCTGGTCAAACGGCGCCTCTTCGGGATCGATCAGCTGAACCAGCCGGATCGCCGTCTGCGCGCGCAGCGCCTTCAGGTTCGACACTTCGAACGACTGGATGAAGACCGGATCCTCGCGCCGGGTGAAGCCTGCTCTGGCGAGCGCCGCGAGCAGCGGCTTTTCGAGCGGCTTGCCGATCGAGGCGAAATAGCTCGGATGCTTGGTCTCGGGATAGACCCCCACCGGGCGCGGCGCGCCCTTCGCGATCGCCAGCACCTCGTCGAAGGTCTGGATGCGCTCGTCGGCATAGCGGAGATTGCCCGGGCGCATCGCCGGCAGCCGCTCGCGGGCGCGCAAGGTCTTGAGTTCGGCGAGGGTGAAATCCTCGGTGAACCAGCCGGTGATCGCCCGGCCATCGATCGTCTTGGTCGTCTTGCGATCGGCGAACTCGGGATGGTCGGCGATGTCGGTCGTACCCGAAATCTCATTTTCGTGGCGGACGACGAGGACATCGTCCTTCGTCATCACCAGATCGGGCTCTATAAAGTCGGCGCCCTGTTCGATCGCCAGCTTGTAAGCCGCCGCCGTATGTTCCGGGCGCAGGCCGGATGCACCGCGATGCGCGATGATCACCGGTCGCGCGTCGAGAGTGGACGCCATCAGCGCCGCCACGATCAGAGGAAAGAGGCGGCGCATCGGGTCATGTCAGGCGTGCGGCACGCCCTTCTCTTCGAGCAGATCGGCCAGTTCGCCGGCTTCGTACATTTCCATCATGATGTCCGAACCGCCGATGAACTCACCCTTCACATAAAGCTGCGGGATGGTCGGCCAGTCGGAGAACTCCTTGATGCCCTGGCGGATGCCGGGATCCTGGAGCACGTCGATCGTCGCATATTCGACCCCGAGATGCTCGAGGATCGCGATGGCGCGGCTGGAAAAGCCGCACTGCGGGAACAGCGGAGTGCCCTTCATGAACAGAAGAACGTCGGCCGAACTGACCGCCGTCGCGATACGGGCCTGAACGTCGTCACTCATTGCGAAACTCCCTAGAACATTTGCGCGACAATCGGATGACCAACTGCCGCGAAGCTCTTCAAAAAATCAATCGGGTATGCCGGTGCTCAGCTGCAGCGCGTGAAGCACGCCGCCCATCCGCCCGCCCAGCGCACCATAGACCAGACGCTGCTGATTGATCCGGGAGAGGCCGCGAAAGCTCTCGCTCACGACCCGCGCCGAATAATGATCGCCGTCGCCGGCAAGATCCGTGATCTCGACATGGGCGTCGGGCAGCGCGGCCTTGATCATCGCCTCGATGTCGGACGCGGCCATCGGCATGACTTACTTGCCTTCCATCAGCTGGCGGCGCGCCTCGACGGCCTTTGCCTCCAACGCCGTGCGGATCGCGGCTTCGTCGATCTCGACACCGGCCGAGGTGAGGTCGCCGAGAATCTTGCGAATCACATCCTCGTCACCGGCTTCCTCGAAATCGGCCTGGACGACCGACTTGGCATAGCTGTCGGTCTCTTCGGCCGTCAGCTTCATCATGTCGGCGGCCCATTGCCCCACGAGGCGGTTGCGCCGCGCGGTGATGCGGAAGGCCATCTCCTGATCATGGGCGAACTTGTTTTCGAAGGCCTGTTCGCGATCGTCGAAAGTGGTCATCTGAATCCCTGTTCGCCTGTGGTCTCCCGCTCAGATAGGCATCCGGCCCGCCCCGCGCAACTGCGCAGCGACCGGGCTGCCGCCGTCAGAGCCAGGGGCGCTCGGCCGCCATCTTCTGCTCATAGCCCGATATGGCGACATCGCGTGCCATCGTCATGCCGACCTCGTCGAGGCCATTAAGCAGGCAATATTTGCGGAACGGATCAATCTCGAAGGTGAAGCGGTCCTGGAAGGGCGTCGTCACCGACTGCTGGTCGAGGTCGATCGCGATCGGGTGGGTCTTCGCCACTTCGAGCAACCGGTCGACCGCTTCCTGCGGCAGGACCACCGTCAGGATGCCGTTCTTGAACGCATTGCCCGAGAAGATATCCGAGAAGCTCGGTGCGATGACCGCTTCGACACCCATGTCGGCCAGCGCCCAGGCGGCATGTTCGCGGCTGGACCCGCAGCCGAAATTGTCACCGGCGATCACGATGTTCGCGCCGGCATATTCGGGATTGTCGAACACATTGCCCGGCTGCGCGCGGATCGATTCGAATGCGCCCTTGCCGAGCCCCTTGCGGGTGATCGTCTTCAGATAGGGCGCCGGGATGATCAAGTCGGTGTCGACATTCTTCAGGCCGAGCGGATAGGCCCGCCCCTCGATCTCGCGGATCGGATTCATCATTCGGCTCCTTCGGGAAAGGCGGGCAGCTTCGCGACGTCGCGGGGATCATGCTGGATGATCGACACCGCCTTCAGCGAAGCGCCGAGCTTGCGGAAACGGTCCATCGCCGCCAGCGAATCGGCGCGGTCGACGTTGAAGGTCGGAACGCCATCGCTGTCGAGATTTTCGTGGAAATGCGCGACGTCGCCCGACAGCAGAACGATCCGCCCGCTCGGCAGGCGCACGAGCAATCCATGATGCCCCGGCGTATGCCCGCCGAGGGCGATCATCACGACGCTGCCGTCGCCGAACAGGTCCTTGTCGCCCTCGACGCCCTCGACCTTGGCGCCGTCCGCCAGCCAGGGCGCGATCGGCCTGCCGACCGCCGGGTCGGCGCGCGCGACCTTGAGGTCCCCTGCCCCGATGACCAGCTTGGCCTTAGGAAAGTCAGCGGCCTGGCCGGTGTGGTCGAAATGATAATGACTGATGCCAACCAGGCCGATCTGCTCGGGCTTGACCCCGATCTGCGCCAGCTGCTCGACGATCGTCCGGTCGAGCCGCGCGTTCATCGGCTGGCTGGGATCGGCCTTCGCACCGCGCGCGGACGCCGGAAGCCCGGTGTCCCACAGCATATAGGCATTGCCATCCTTGATCAGGTAGCAGCTGCCGACCAGCTCGCGCGTCTGCCCGGTGTAGGACTGCGTGTCCGAGAAGACGTTGAGCTGGTTGACGCTCACCTTCCCGCAATCGAGCCGCCACAGCTTCTCGACGGTGCCGGGCGTGGCTGCAGCCGCGCCACCGGCCCACAGGCCGATAGCCGCTCCGACCGCGAGCGTGCGGATCATCCGAGCGGTTCCAGCGTGCGAACGTCCGCCAGCCGGCCGGTCACCGCCGCCGCCGCCGCCATCGCCGGCGAGACGAGATGGGTGCGCGCACCCGGACCCTGGCGGCCGACGAAATTGCGGTTGGAGGTCGAGGCGCAGCGTTCGCCGGCGGGAACCTTGTCGGGGTTCATTGCCAGACACATCGAGCAGCCCGGCTCGCGCCATTCGAAGCCCGCATCGATGAAGATGCGATCGAGGCCCTCTTCCTCGGCCTGGCGCTTGACCAGGCCCGAGCCTGGCACGATCAGCGCCTGGCGGATGTTCGCCGCGACCTTGCGGCCCCGCGCGATGTCGGCGGCAGCGCGAAGATCCTCGATCCGGCTGTTGGTACAGCTGCCGATGAAGACATGCTGGACCTCGACCTGCTCGATCGGGGTTCCGGGGGTCAGGCCCATATAGTCGAGCGACTTCTGCGCGGCGATCTGCTTGGACGCGTCGGCGAAGCTCGACGGATCGGGCACGACGCCCGTCACCGGAATGACGTCTTCCGGGCTGGTGCCCCAGGTGAGGCTCGGCGCGATGTCGGCGGCGTCGATCACGACGACCTTGTCATAGCTCGCCCCCGCGTCGGTCGGCAGCGTCTTCCACCAGGCGAGCGCCTTGTCCCACTCGGCCCCCTTCGGCGCCATCGGCCGGCCCTGGATATAGGCAAAGGTCGTCTCGTCAGGCGCGATCAGGCCCGCGCGCGCGCCGCCCTCGATCGACATGTTGCAGACGGTCAGACGGCCTTCGATCGACATCTCGCGGAAGACGTTGCCGGTATATTCGATGACATAGCCCGTGCCACCGGCGGCGCCGATCACGCCGATGATGTGCAGGACGACATCCTTGGGCGACACACCCAGGCCCAGCTTGCCCTCGACGCGCACTTCCATCGACTTGGACTGGGCGAGGAGCAGCGTCTGGGTCGCCATGACATGTTCGATCTCTGACGTGCCGATGCCGAAGGCGAGTGCGCCGAGACCACCATGCGAAGCGGTATGGCTGTCGCCGCAGACGATCGTGGTGCCGGGGAGCGAGAATCCCTGCTCGGGGCCGACGACATGGACGATGCCCTGCTCGGCATC
>JAIYAJ010000568.1 GCA_027489105.1 Zymomonas sp.
CGGCGGCGATGGGCGAGATGCTCGACCATCTCGACTCGCCGGGGAGGTTCGCTCTGCTCAAGCTGGCGACGGGGGGCCTGCGCGTCGGCATCTCCTCGCGCCTTGCCAAGACCGGCTTCGCCCAGGCCTTCGACCTCGACGTCGATGCGGTCGAGGAGGTGTGGCATGCGCTGAAGCCGCCTTATGCCGAACTCTTCGCCTGGGGGCAGGGCGGGCAGCGCCCCGATCCGCGTGGTACGCCCTTCTTCCGGCCGTTCATGCTCGCCCATCCGCTGGAGGACGGAGTCGTCGACCTCGCGGATTATGCCGCCGAGTGGAAATGGGACGGCATCCGCGTCCAGATCGTGGGTACGGGCAAGGCGGTGCGGCTCTACAGCCGGGCCGGGGACGACATCACCGCGACCTTTCCAGACGTCGCAGCCGCCGCTGCCGGGCTGGACGGGGTTCTCGATGGCGAGATGCTTGTGCGCGGCGAGGCGCAGGGGCGGGAGGAACATGGCGGTTCGGCCGCCTCCTTCAACGCGCTGCAGCAGCGGCTCGGCCGCAAGACCGTGTCCGCGCGCATGCTCGGCGACTATCCCGCCTTCGTCCGTCTCTACGATCTGCTGATCGCCGGCGAGGAGGATCTGCGCGAATTGCCCTGGAGCGAGCGTCGTACGCGGCTGGAGACCTTTGCCAGCCGGCTCGATCCCGACCGCTTCGACGTGTCGACGGTGATCGCGGCGCGCGATTTCGACGAGCTCGCCGAAACCCGCGCGGGTGCCCGCGACGCGGCGATCGAGGGCGTGATGCTCAAGCGCCGCGACAGCCCCTATGTAGCGGGTCGCCGCACCGGCCTCTGGTATAAGTGGAAGCGCGATCCGCTGACGATCGACTGCGTGATGATGTACGCGCAGCGCGGCCACGGGAAGCGATCGAGCTTCTATTCCGACTATACTTTCGGCTGCTGGTCGGGCGATCCCGCACAGGGGGGCGAGCTTCTGCCGGTCGCCAAGGCCTATTCGGGCTTCACCGACGAGGAGCTGAAATGGCTCGACAGCTTCGTCCGCAACAACACGCTCAACCGCTTCGGCCCCGTGCGCGAGGTGGAGAAGACGCTGGTGGTCGAACTTGCCTTCGACAGCGTGCATGAAAGCCGCCGGCACAAGTCGGGCGTCGCGATGCGCTTCCCCCGCATCGTGCGCATCCGCCGCGACAAGCCGGCGGCGGAGGCCGACAGCATCGACAGCCTCCGCAAGCTGATCGCCTGACCCGACTTAGCCGGTCGTCTCGGCCGACAGCGGGGTGGGGGCGGCGTCGACCGGCTGGAGCCGGCGGGGGTCGGTGTCGGCATGGACCGGATAGTCGGTATAGCCCTCTGCCCCTTGCGTATAATAGGTCGAGATATCGGGGCGGGTGATGTCGAGGCCGTGCCGATAGCGCTCGGCAAGATCCGGGTTGGAGATATAGGCCTGGCCGAAGCCGATCATGTCGGCCGCACCGCTCGCGATCGTCGCGGCGGCGGTCTGGCGGGTGAAGCCCGCGACGAACATGGCCGGCCCGTCGAACAGCGGGCGCAGCGTGCCATAGACGTCCCACTCCATCCCGTAATTGCCGATCTGGAGATAGGCGATGCCGCGCTTCGACAATTCGCGCACGACATATGTGTAGGTGGCGACGGGGTCGTCGTCGAACACGTCGTGGAAGGTCCAGCCGGGGCCGATCTTGACCGCGACGAAGCCTGGATCGGTCGCCGCGATCATTGCGTCGACGCAGGCGAGCAGGAAGGCCGCGCGCTTCTCGACGCTGCCGCCCCACTCGTCGGTGCGGACGTTCGCGTTGGTCGACAGGAACTGCATTGGCAGATAGCCCGAGGCGGCGTGGACCTCGACCCCGTCGAAGCCCGCCTTACGCGCCAGCGCCGCGCAGCGCGCATATTCGTCGATCACGCCCAGCACTTCGGCATGGGTCATCGCGCGCGGCTGGGGATAGGGGCGCTTCGGACGCGGGCAGTTGACCGTATAGTGCCGCGCCTTGGGATCGGGCTGCACCGCCGACGGCGCGATCGGCTGTTCGCCGTCGAGCATCAGCGGGTCCGACAGGCGGCCGACATGCATGATCTGTCCGAAGATCGCGCCGGCGGCGGCGTGGACGGCGTCGGTCACGCGCTTCCAGCCGGCGACATGGCGGTCGCTGTGGAGGCCCGGCGAGAAGAGGTAGCCGCAGCCCATCGGCCCCGGATAGATGCCTTCGCTGACGATCAGCCCGGCCGAGGCGCGCTGGCGGTAATGGTCGACGTTCAGGTCGGTCGGCGTGCCGTCGAGCAGCGAGCGCTGCCGTGTCATCGGCGCCATCGCCATGCGGTTGGCGATCGTCACATTGCCTACGCGCAGCGGCGTGAACAGGGCATCCACGGAGTCAGTGCTCATTGCTTTGGTCCTTCATGAGGTGGGCGTCAGACGCCTTGCATGCCGATATCGGGTCGCGCTCGCGCGCCGAGGGCCGCAGCCTTCTCGAACAGGCTGCGGTCGCCTTCTTCCCAAGTGATGTTGAGCCGGCACGCCGCGATCTTCCAGCCGGCGGGGGTGCGAACGAAACGCTCGGTATAATAACCACCCATCATCTGCGCTTCGGCACCGAGTTGGTGGCGTGCGGTCATGCTGGTCAC
>JAIYAJ010000437.1 GCA_027489105.1 Zymomonas sp.
AGGGCTGGTGTGGCTCGCCTCCTATCCCAAATCCGGCAATACCTGGATGCGTATCCTGCTGGCGAACTTGCTGGCCGGTGCGGAACGGCCCGCCGACATCAACAACCTTGCCGAGCCCGAGACGCTCGTGAGCCAATGGCGCTTCGCGGACGACATGCTGGTCGACCCGGACCTGCTGGACAAGCGCGAGCTTGAACGTCTGAGACCCCTGCAATGCGACTTTGCGGCTATGAACGTTTCGCGCCCCTTCTTCTGCAAGACGCATGACAGGTTCTGGATGAAAACGGGCGAACCGACGCTGGGGACTTCGGCGCGCCGCG
This sequence comes from Zymomonas sp., assembly GCA_027489105.1. The sequence goes on from JAIYAJ010000437.1 coordinate 321, forward strand.
CGCTCTATATCGTTCGCGACCCGCGCGACGTCGCCATATCGCTCAGCTATCACTCCAGCCTGACCATCGACGCCGCGATTGCACAGATGATGGACCCGAAGGCGCATTCTGCGGGCCGCGTGCAACTCCCTTATGCGGTAGGAGATTGGGGCTGCCACGTCATGAGCTGGACGACGCAACGCGTCGTCGAGACCAAGGTCGTGCGCTACGAAGATCTTCACGCGGACACGATCGGTACCTTGAGCGGCATCGTCGACTTCGTGGGCGGACAAGCGAGTCAGGAGGAAATTCGCCGGGCGGTCAGCCATAGCAGCTTCGAAGAATTGCAGCGGCAGGAGGCGAGCAAGGGATTCCGCGAAAGCCGGCCGGGGCAGCAGCGCTTTTTTCGCGCCGGCCGCGTCGCAGACTGGCGCGAAACCCTGACCCCACAACAAGCTCACACGATCGAAAACCATTTCGCTGACGTCATGTCGATGCATGGTTACGCGGGCTCGACCTGACGCCATGGTCGCCGCCATTCCGTGCAGGGCGGACGCAGATACTATCGAGGGAAAAGAGGATATGGGCCAGAAATTTCATCGCAAGAGTGACGTGTTCGAGGCTGAAGTCGAAGAGTCGGTGGTGCTGCTGCTCAACGCGGACACGGGCAGCTACCATTCGCTGAACCCCGTGGCCGGACGTATCTGGGAGTTGCTTGCGGAGCCAATCGACGAAGACTCGATCATCACGCAACTGGTCGAGGAATTCGCCGTGACAGTGGAAGAGTGCCGGCGCGAGGTGGCGGCCTTCCTGCCGGCATTGCGTGCACGCGGCCTGATCGTCGACGTCTGAGCCATGCGGCTGATCGCCGGGGTCCTGCAACTCGACGGCCGCCCCGCCGAACCGAACGTGCTGGCGCGGATGGCCAGCGCGATGACGCCACCCGGGTTGCACCCGTCGCTTGCGCGATGGCTGGAAGGACCGGTTGGTCTGCTCGCGCTGGATTTCTCGGGGGACGAAGGCCCCCTTCCTGAGAGTGGCGGATGGACCGTAGTGCCGGATCTCCGACTCGACCGACCGAGCGGGCCTGCCCATGTCGATCTGGTGCGCGCGATCGATAATCATGGGCCCGACTTCCCCGACCGACTGGATGGCGACTTCGCCGTAGCGCTGTGGCACCGGGGACGCGGCGAGCTTTGGCTCGGCAGAGACTTCATCGGCGTCAGGCCGCTGGCGTGGACGTGGCAGAGCGGTCGCCATTTCGCCTTCGCGAGTCTGCCCAAGGGGTTGCACGGTTCGGGACTGGCCTCGTCGGCGCCCGACCCCGTGGCGCTCGCGAGAAAGGCGAGCCAGACATATTTCTCCGGAGCGGACAGCGGATTTACGGATATCCGCTATCTTGAGGCCGGGCATAGCCTGTGCCTCCGAATCGGAGAGGACCGCCAACCGCAGCCACACCGAGCCTATCGGCCCTGCGCCTCGCAGGTGGGGCAGTGGCGCGGCACGCCGGAACAGGCGGCGACACAGCTGCGCGCGCTTGTGGAGGAAGCGGTTACGGTCCGGATGCCGACGAGCGGCCCCATTGCCACGCATCTGACTGGAGGGTTGGACAGTTCATCGATCACCGTTCTTGCCGCGAGGCGCGCCCGCGAACGTGGCGAGAGTATCGTCGCCCTGAACCGTGGCACCGAGATCATGTTCGGCCCGGAAGAGCTCGACGAGCGTCCGTTGATCGAAGAGGTGCTGCGGCAGGAAGCGAACATCAGCTATCGCTTCATACCCGATGTTCTGCCGATGCCGGGCCGGCAAGCCGACCCGGATTGGCCAGGCGGCATGATCGGCGATGGCGACGACCTGATCATGGAAACGGCTGCGGCCGCCGGAGCCGACCGCCTCCTGAGTGGGGTCGGCGGAGACGAAGGTGCGACCTATAATGGAGCGCGGCTCTATCTTTCCCTGCTGAAAACCGGGCGATGGCCGACCTTGCTGCGGGAAATGAGAGCCCGGGCGGTCGCGGGCCGCATCTCGCTGCCCCGCGTCCTCTATCGCCAGTTGGGAGCGCCACTGCTCGCGGCCGTCCTGGGAGGCAACCGGCCCGGCCCCGCCGACAGCCGGCTGGGCGCCACGCGCTACCTCGCCCCCACGATCGTCGAGCGCGTCAATGCCGGCCGGCTACGGCCGGTTCTGCACAGCAACCGGGCGGAGGACAGGGTGCGCGCCTTTGCCGACCATCACATCCCGTCGCGCTGCACCTATTATTCGGTGGTGGCGGCGCGCCATGGCATTGCGGTCAGCTTTCCCCTGCTCGACCGGCGCATCGTCGATTTCGCTTTGTCGCTCCCGCTGCACCTGTTGGTCGGCGAAGGCCTCGGCAGGCAGCCCTTCCGGCGCGCCATGCGCGGCATCTTGCCCGAGCGGGTGCGCCTGACCAACGCCAAGGTCGGACTGTTCGACCAGCGTTTCCGGCAATATGCGCAGCTCCGCCCGGTCCTGCTGGACGATGTCGCGCACCTGCGCGCGCTCGGCCTGCCGTCCATATCGGAAATGTTCGACCTCGATGCCATCAGCGCCGGCATCGAAAGCTTCCCTGCCGTCGAGGACATCGCCGATCGCTCAGCGCGGGGCGAGCGCGTGCTGGGTAAATCGCCATGGGTGCTGGTCTACGCCCTGAATGCTCTGATCATGGCCCGGGAGATCGCCGACAAGGCCGCAGCGCAGACGGACCTCCGCGCCACCTAGCCGCCCCAGCCCGTGAAGTGCAGCCAGATCAGCTCGAGGAACGGCAGCGGATGGGCTGTTCCGAGCGGGCCGAGCGGCAGGCAGTAGAGCAGGAAGATCGCAATCAGCGCAGGCGATGCAGGTGGCAGGCGCCAGCCCAGGCGGGCAACGCCCGTCAGCAGCGTCAGCGCCACCGCGAACAGGCCCAGGCTTGCCCAGCGGAAATAGTCGAAGCCGAGCGGAAAGAGCAGCAGCGTCGCCGTCGGGGGCAGGAAATAGCGCAACAGGCTGGCGCGGTTGTGGCGCAGCACCGCGAACAGCAGGACGAAGGGCGCGAGCGTGTAGAAGGCGAGCGCGGCCTGTTCATAGGGCTTTAGCGCTATCGGCACTTCGATCACCCCACGCGACCAGACGGTGGTGCCGCTGCCGGGGCGGGCGTCGAGCAGCGCCAGCTGCGCCGCGTCGAGATTGCCCCACAGCCCGACCGCGCCCAGCGCCAACGCGCCGGGCAACAGGCACGCCACCATGTCGGCCGGACGGGACCGGGTGGCGAACAGGGCGACGGCGAGCGGCCCGACCCCGTAGAAGAAAACCGCTTCATGGACGAGGCCGGCAATGCCGAAGATCAGCCCGGCGAGGCGCGGGCGCCCGTTCAGGACCAGTGCGACCGCGCCCAGCAGCAGCGCGATGTTGAGCGCGTCATAGCGCCCGATATCGTGCGCGATCTCCATCAGACCGGCGGGCGAGAGCAGCAGCGCCGCAAGAACGCAGGCGCCGAGGCCCGCCTCCTCTCTGCGAAGCGGCCGGGCATGAAGCCGGTCGAGCAGCAGGATCATCACCGCGAAGATCGCGAGCGACAATCCGGTCGCGATGGCCGCGCCGGTGGCAGCATCGACGACCGGGGCGGAGAAGACCGGATAGAGCAGCGTGCCCACCAGTGCACGCTTGGCGAAGCCGAAGTCGACATAGTTGACATAGAACTGCTTGAGCAGCCAAGGCCCGACCAGCGGCCGATCGGCGCCGAGCCGGAAATAGAGATTGGCGAGCGAGCCGACCGCGAGCGACAGCAAAGCCAGCAGCAGAAAGTGGCGCAAGGCCATCCGTCCTGCCTCCTGCCCGATCCCCCGACGCTCCATCCCCGTCCCCGTCAGATGCTCAGCTTCTTGAACAACCCTTCGGGTATCGCCCGAATGATGGCCATGATCCAGCGCCACAGCGGGCGGACATAAACGACATCCGTCTTCCGCTCGACCGCGCGCCAGATGGCCTGCGCGACCTCCTCTGGCCGGGCGGTGAGCGCGGGCGGCAACGCCATTCCCTCGGTCATCCGCGTATCGACGAAGCCGGGCAGGACGCTGACGACATGGACGCCGGTCTTGCCGAAACGGTTGCGCAAGCCGGACAGGAAGGCGGTCATCCCCGCCTTGGCCGAGCCATAGACATAGTTGGACGCCCGCCCCCGCTCACCCGCGACCGAGCTGATGCCGACAATGACGCCCTGACCGCGGCTGGCGAACGCCTCTGCGAGGGCGCCCAGCAGCAGGGCCGGCCCCTCATAATTGGCGCGCATCACCCGTTCGGCGGCGGTCGGATCGATCTCGCTTTCCCGCTGGTCGCCGAGAAGACCGACCGCACAGACGACCACATCGGGCAGCACCGACAGGCCGGCGAGCAGCGCTGCGCGATCCCGCGCCTCGGTCACGTCGCAGTGATGGATCGACACGGCGACGCGGTGACGCAGTTCCAGGTCGGCCGCCATCGCGCCGAGGGCCGCCTCATCGCGGCCGGCGAGCTGCACCGCATAGCCGGCAGCGGCGAAGCGCCGCGCAGTCGCGGCGGCGATGTCCGACGATGCGCCGAGAACGAGAAGGGTGCGCGTCACAGTCCGAGCCTTTCCGACATATACGAGCGTAACGGCCCGGCCATGCCTCCGTCGCGCCGCCAGCGCGCGAAGGCAAGCCCGCGCGGATCGAGTGCGGCCATTTCCGCCTCGGTCATCTGTGCATCTTTGGCGAGATAGAGCCGCCCGCCATGATCGCGGGTCATCGCGCGAAGCTCGGCGGTCAGCGCCTCGGTCCGTCGGCCAACGGGGAAATCGAGCGCGAGCGTGTAGCCTTCCATCGGGAAAGAGAAGGGCCCCTCCTCCGCTCCCATCCGCTTGAGCACGGCGAGGAAGGAGCCGGTGCCGCAAGCCGCGATCCGCGAGAGCATCGCGGTGAGCCCGGTCTGCGCCGATGCCAACGGAAGCACGCACTGGAACTGGACGAAGCCACGCCGGCCATAGATGCGGTTCCAGCGCAGGATCGCATCGAGCGGATAGAAAAAGCCGTCGATCGGGACCAGCGCTTCGCCCGCGCGGCGGCGATTGCGCGCATGATAGAGCGCGTTGAAGGCGCGGACGACCGGCCCGCCGACCAGACTGAAAGGCGGGGTCAACGGCACGTCGAGCGTCGGGCCGCGACGCCGTGCGAAGGGGGTGGCGGCGACATCCTCGGGCAATTCCTCGACGCGGGCATGTTCGCCCAGCATAAGGATCGAGCGACCGAGCGAGCGGCCCGAGGCGAGCGTGTCGATCCACGCCACCGAATAGGTCGCCTCGGCGCTCGCCTCGAACGCGTCCATCGTCTCGGCCAGCGAGAAGGTCGGGATCGTCCGCTGCCGGATCCACGCGCTTTCGACCGGGCGCAGCCGCACCGCCGCGCGCAGGATCGTGCCGGTCAGCCCCATGCCACCCATCGTCCAGTGAAACAGCTCGGCATGGTCGTCGGGAGAGCAACGCCGCTCGATGCCGTCGGGGCCGAGCAGGTCGAACCAGGCGACGTGGCGCCGGAAGCTCCCTTCGCCATGGTGGTTCTTGCCATGAACGTCGGCCGCGATCGCACCGCCGAGGGTAACAAATTTCGTGCCCGGCGTGACCACCGGAAACC
>JAIYAJ010000474.1 GCA_027489105.1 Zymomonas sp.
CGACGTTCGACATGGAATTCGCGCTGGGGCAGGTCGTCCGGCCTTCGACCTTCAACCAGATACTCAAGCGGGTGACTGACGATAAGATTCGTCCGCAGATCATGGAGCAGGTGCTGCGCAGCCAGACGCAGGCCTATTATGCGCCGGCCAATACCGGGCATTTCGGGCTGGCGTTGGGCAGCTATGCCCATTTCACCAGCCCGATCCGCCGCTATGCCGACCTGCTCGTCCACCGCTCGCTCGTCGGGGCCTATGGTCTTGACGCCGGCAAGGTCGAGATCGAGGGTTCGGGGCGGACCGGCGACATCGTTCCCCGCACCGCGCTGACGCCAGAAGAGGGCGAGCGGATGACGGCGATCGGCGAACTGATCAGCAAGGCCGAGCGGCGCGCGATGGAGGCCGAGCGCGACACGGTCGACCGCTATGTCGCAGCCTATCTGTCGACCAAGGTCGGCGAGTTGCTCGATACGCGGATCACCGGCGTGCAGTCCTTCGGCTTCTTCGCGACGGTCGAGGGTTTCGGCGGGGACGGGCTCGTCCCCGTATCGACGCTGGGCGCCGAGCGCTTCCGCTACGACGAGAAGGCGCAGGCGCTGGAGGGCGAGGAGAGCGGCGAACGCTACACGCCTGGCATGCGGATCCGGCTGCGCCTGGTCGAGGCGGACCCGATCAACGGATCGCTGCGCTTCGAACTGGAGGAAGGCGCGAACCACCTGCCGATGCGCGGCCCGCGCGGTCCCCGCAAGGGCGGACGTCCGATCGTCGGTCGCCGGGGTCGCCCCGGCAATATCCGACACAATGGACGCCGCCGCTGAACCGGGCGGGCGGCGATTCCGCTGTGGAGAAAGTGGCCGAACTCAGGCCGGTATAGCGGAAATGTCGATCCGTAGACTTTCTGCCCAGCGGTTCGGCCGACGCGCAGCTTGGTCGTTCAGGCGATCGACAATATGCTCTGGTTCCCACACGGCAGCGCATTCGAGATGCTGGCATTCATGGAAAGACGCGGGCCGCTCATAGCCCGTCGCTGCGAAAGCGGAGTGATACAGGGATAGTCGGCCGCTGATGGCATCTTGCTTGTAGAAATACGGTTCTTCCCCGTTTTCCTTTTTAAGCGGGACATGTCCGATTACTGGCCAAATACCCTCGGTGACTGCGTAATTGGAAACCCACAACCGAAACGCGACCGGCAACTGAGGAATCTCTTCTACCGCAAGCCTTTCAGTAAAGGAGCCTTCGAAAAAGACCAGCAATGGCTCATCTGCAATTTGAGCATAGGCATGTCGCCCGCCCCCTAAATCAATGAGCACTACATCGCCAACTCTGCGACGTAGCCGCTTCCGTTTCTCGATTGTCACCGCACTGCACCCAGTATCGAATGGAATTCAGAGGCGCGGCAGCGTCACGCCCTGCTGGCCCATATATTTGCCCATCCGGTCGGCATAGCTGACCTCGCACGGCTCGTTGCCCTGCAGGCACAGGAACTGGCCGGCGCCCTCATTGGCGTAGATCTTGGCCGGCAGGGGCGTGGTGTTGGAGAATTCCAGCGTCACATGTCCCTCCCAGCCGGGTTCGAGCGGGGTGACGTTGACGATGATCCCGCAGCGCGCATAGGTCGACTTGCCGAGACAGATGACCAGAACGTCGCGCGGCACGCGGAAATATTCGACCGTGCGCGCCAGGGCAAAGCTGTTGGGCGGAATCACGCAGACCTCGGTCTCGCGATCCACGAAGCTGTTGGCGGCGAAATTCTTGGGATCCACCGTCGCCGAATCGACATTGGTGAAGATCTTGAACTCCGGCGCGACGCGCGCGTCATAGCCATAAGAGGACAGGCCGTAGCTGATGCAGCCGTCGCGGCGCTGGGCCTCGACGAAGGGCTCGATCATGCCATGCTTCGTCGCCTGTTCGCGGATCCACTTGTCCGACATGATCGACATGAAATGCGAACCCCTCTTATCTGATACCCAGGTCGGCAGGACCGAAAGCATGCGGCAGCAGCTCGGAAGCCCGGAAATGGCGGAAGGCGCTGCCATCCGCCGACGCACAATAGACGTCGATATCGGTCCCCGACAGGTCCGCCGCCTCGTTGATGATCTGGCGGCACCGGCCGCACGGCGTGACCAGCCCCTGACCGCTGATCGTCCCGTCCTTCGCAAGCGCGCCGCCGATGACGCCGATCGCGGCGATGTCGCGCAGCCGGCCCTGTGCACTGGCGCTCGCAATCGCCACGGTCTCGGCGCACAGCGACAGGCCGTAGCTCGCATTTTCGAAATTGGTGCCGGTAACGACCGATCCGTCGGTCAGCAGCACGGCCGCGCCGACGCCGAAATGGGAATAGGGCGCGTGCGCGTGTCGCGCGGCTTCGCGGGCGGCCTCGACGAGCACCCGGCCCGCCACTTCGCGCATGTCGACCGGTTCAGCCACGGATGTGCAGCACGCAGATGAGGGTGAACAGGCGCCGTGCGGTGTCGAAATCGACATCGATCTTGCCCTCCAGCCGATCCTTGAGCAGCTGCGCCGCCTCATTGTGGATGCCGCGGCGGGCCATGTCGACGGTCTCGATCTGCTGCGCGGTCGACGTGCGGATCGCCTGGAAATAGCTGTCGCAGATAGCGAAATAGTCGCGGATAGGCCGGCGGAAGCTGCCAAGACCGAGAATCAGCGTTTCGAGCAGGTCGTCGCTCTCCGCAGCGATATCGATCGCCAACCGGCCTTCCTCGACGCGCAGCTTCACCTTGTACGGGCCGGCATAATCCTGCGGATAGGGGCGCAAAGGCTTGAAATAATTCTCCTCGAGCAGGTCGAAGATCGCCACGCGACGTTCCTGCTCGACATCGGCGTTGCGCCAGATGATCGTCTTCTCGTCGAGATCGATGGCAATGATGCGCGGGTCGGACATTGTTTCGGCCCTTAGCGCCCGTCGCCCGGCTTGGCAAAGCGAAGCATGCAGAACCGTGGTTCTGCATGCTTCCAGTTGCCTCGGGGGAGGATCTCAGTCGACGGTGGTCGCGGCGGGCGGAGCGGGCTGAGAAGCTGCTCGCGGCGATTGGGACAGGCGTTCGTCTTCTTCGCGGATGTGGTCGCGGACGATCGAGAGCAGTTCGGCCAGCGTCTCGCGCTGTGCGGGATCGAGCGGAGCGAGCACGCGCTCTTCCAGCGTGCTGGCGATTCCCGACAGCTCGTTGACGATCGGCGTCGCCTTCTGGGTCAGGTGAATGCGCCACACCCTGCGGTCGGTGGGGTCGGCGCGCCGTTCGACCAGACCGGCCTCGGCCAGGCGATCGACCATACGGCACAAGGTGATCCGCTCGACGTCGAGCATTTCGGCCAGTTCGCTCTGGGTGGGGCCCTCGGCATTGGCGAGGCTGATCAGGACCCGCCATTGCGGGCGGGTGATGCCGCGCGAGCGTGCGCGCGCGTCGAACCAGTAGCGCGACCGACGGGCGATGTCGTGCGTCAGAAACGAAATGCGCCGATTCGATTCTGTATGCATACTTACATTATGTCGGCGAACATTAAGCCGTGCAAGCATCTGGATCGAAGCCATCCACAGAAAGACCCAGAGCTTTTTGGCGCAGGCGGCCACCCTCCGCTTGCGGCGACGCGCCGGGGAGCGGATAACCGGGCCATGGCTGAACCAATCCGCATTCCGACACCGGCTCCGGCCGAGGCCCCTACGATGCCGCAGAACATCGACGCGGAGGCGGCGCTGCTCGGCGCGATGATGCTCGACAACCGCATTGTCGAGGATGTCCAGGTCCGCCTGCGGCCGGAGCATTTCTTCGAGCCGCTGCACGGCCGAATCTATGAGGCGATTCTCCGTCTGGTCGACCGCAACATGCTCGCTACGCCCGTCACGCTGAGGCCGCTGTTCGAGGGCGACGCCGGCATGCGCGAACTGGGCGGCCCCTCCTATCTCGCCCAGTTGACCGGCAGCGGCGCGGCGATCATCGGTGCGCGCGACTTCGCCCAGCAGATCTACGATCTGGCGCTGCTGCGTGCGCTGATCGGGGTCGGCCGCACTATGGTCGAAGGCGCCCTCGACACCTCGGAGGAGGTCGATCCGAAGTCGCAGATCGAGCAGGCGGAAATCGCGCTCTACAAGGTCGCCGAACAGGGCGGCGAAGAGGGCAGCGTCAAGAGCTTCGCCCAGGCGACCAAGACCGTGATCGAGACGGCGAGCGCCGCGCTCAATTCCGGGGGGCATGTCGCGGGCCTGACAACGGGGCTCGAGCGGCTCAATGCCAAGATCGGCGGCCTGCACCCGTCCGACCTGATCATCCTCGCCGGCCGTCCGGGCATGGGCAAGACGTCGCTGGCGACCAACATCGCCTTCAACGTGGCGGCGCGTTACATGCGCGATCAGCAGGACGGGATCAGCCCGTCGGTCGGAGCGCCCTGCGCCTTCTTCAGCCTCGAAATGTCGGCCGACCAGCTGGCGGGCCGCGTGCTGTCCGAACAGGCGGAGATCAGTTCCGAGCAGATCCGTATGGGCAAGCTGACCCATGGCGAGTTCACCGCCTTCGCGCGGGCGGCACAGGAATTGGAGACACTGCCCCTCTACATCGACGATACACCCGGCCTGACGATCGCGGCCCTCCGCACGCGCGCGCGGCGCCTGAAGCGGCAGAAGGGCATTGGCGTGATCGTCGTCGACTATCTCCAGCTGTTGCAGGGATCGGGC
>JAIYAJ010000453.1 GCA_027489105.1 Zymomonas sp.
AGAGGAAGCGACGATGCCTAAGGACAATACCAAGCTGCCGCGCACGTCGAGCCAGGCCGGCGTCGGCAACCCCGCCCGCCGGGCCTTCGCGATCACGCCGGCGGATTCGGAGATGGCCGAATATGCGACCGCGCTCTATGTCGCCGGCGCCGGCAATCTCGTCTTCGTGCCGATCGACAATCTCGACGCCGAGATCGTCACGATGGCGGTGCAGCCGGGCTATCATCCCGTGACCGCCCGCCAGGTGCGCGCCGCCAGCACGGCCACCGGCATCGTCGGGCTGGTCGGCTGATGCTGGGGCTCGGCCTTTCGATCCCGGAGCGGGCCACCCTTGGCACGGGTGGTGGGTCTGCTTCCGCCGGCCCTTATCCATCCAACGCGGCGATGATCGCCCGCTACTACGCCGCCAACCCTGACAATGGGTGGGTCGCCGGGCTCAATCGAACGTTTTCCTCCAGCGACGTGTCGGTGGCCAATAACTCCATCGTGCTCTCCGGGCTGGAACTCCCCACGTTGACGGACAACAAGGGCGGCGATGGCGTCGCTATCCGCTTTGCGAACACTGGAGGCGCTCTGCCGACGACGATCCCTCAGATCGTTGCGGGGCAGGATTATTGGGCTGAGATCGACAATGTTCTTGGCGGCAACAACCTCGCCGTCTACCTCGACGGTAACAACGGGCCGATCCCTCCAGGCCATATTGCCGGCGAGACCATCCGCCCGGCACAGAACCGCTACGCCCGGCGCAACCGCGTTGTCTTCGTTGATGGCGGCAGCGGCACGCACACGATCACGTCGGAGGACGGCTTCTCGAAATGGGCCGACACCAGCGCCGATAAGTTCGACTGTTTCCCGGCCGTAGCGAACTCACGGCACCACAGGACGACCCGCGCGATCGTTGGTGGCAAACCCGTGATGCGGTCCGTGGGCGGCATTGCGCGTCGGCTGGAAACCGAGACGTTCTATTCCGACTACGGCAAATACCTCGGCATGCTGGGGACGACGCAGGGCACCAAGTTGCAGGGCCGCGCGAAGTCTCAGGGTGCCCGCTCAGCCTTCTACGTGGCGGCCTGCCGCATTGAGACGATCCGGGTCTTCTCTACCAAGAAGCTGTTCCTCGCGGCTGCGGACTTCAACGCCTCGACCGAAATTGTCACCGAGGCCGCGCACGGCGGCGTGACGGGCAATCTGGTCTACCTGGACGGCTACAGTGCGGGGGCAACCGCGCCGGGGGGCATCACCTTCGGCGGGGACCTTTTTTTCCGGTCGGTAAGCGCCAATACGTTCTCGCTGCACACCACCCTCGCAGGCTCGCAGGATGCCTCCGGCACCCTTGACCGGGTGGATATCACCTCGCAGGGCAGCGGCACGTTCATGCTGTATTTCCCGCAGCGCAGCGGGGACTATGAGCGTTCGCAGTTCTTCATCGAGTGGCTTGATCCTGTCACGGGCAACAACACGCTCGCGCTCGCTGCGCAGTCTTGCTTCTCGAATTTCTTTTTCAATGCGGCGACCGCCGTCACAGCCGTGGCTGGTGGCACAGGCAACGCCGGCCAAGTGACCGGCCTCACCGCCTACAACAGGGCGAGTTTTGGTGGCATCTGTCCGGTCACCATCTGGGTCTGTCCGCGCAGCATCGGGCCGACTTGCCTCGATACCGGCCTTCCGCTGACTTCGGGCGACTACTGGCTGACGTTCAGCGGTTCGTCTGCCCGGTTCCACCGCACGCTTGCCTCGGCGCAGAACAGCTTGGGGCAAACCACTGCCAACTCGTCCAACATCAAGTTCACCGCCGCTGGCGAGGGTGAAATCCGCATTATCGTCAACGATGGCAAGGTTGACCTCTCCTTCGGTGCGGGCTCTGACCGCTTCGACACTCGGGTTCCAGCCAACCAATGGCTTTCGCTGGCCATGCATATTGACCGGAACCCGCCCGTCGAGGCCAACCCTGTCGCCAAGCTGTTCCTAAACGGGGTGCTGGTCGAAACGAAAACATTCACGTTCTTGACCAAGGGGCTACTGGGCTCGCCTGCCACAGATACCGGCTCGCCGCCTTGGTCGGTGCGACAGTCGGCGCAGGGACATGTTGCCTTCAAGGGTGAGGTCCGGGACGAGGCGCTCTACGTTTCAACGGACCTAATCCCCGACAGCGACGTCATCGCCGCTCAGCAGTGGCATATGGCGGAATACGGGATCACCTGACCCCATCACCCATTGCACGGCAGGTAAGTCCGTGCGAAGGGAGCTTCCTACAGTTTCCGCCGCGTGTCGTCTTTCGCACGGCCCCTTGCCTTAAAGCATTGGCAAATAACGGGGCGCGGATAACTCTTAATCAGCGGGTCGTAGGTTCGAGCCCTACATCACCCACCACGGAACCCCCTGAAAACATTGATGTTGCCCTTCGGGGCCTCCGGCACGAAACCGGAACATGCGAGGCGTTTTAGCCTTCGCATGCTTCGCACGTTCGCACGATGTTCGACCCGCTGATTCAGTCCTTGCGGCGGATCTCGGCCGCTGTCCGGCGGGCGCGATTGTGGTCGGCGATCGTGGCACAGCGCGCCGTCTCTTGGCGCAGCTGCTCGATGATCATGTCGGCGACCGAAAGATATTCGCCCCAATGCTGGTCGGCATAGCGGTGTGCGCTGGCCGCAAAAGAGCCAAAGCCTTTGCGGTCCGCGAGCGTCTGTCTGCCGACGACCATCTTTTGGCCGTGCCAGAAAGCGGCGCTCCTTGCCAACTTCTCGCGCTCATCCATGCCACGTCACCAGTTTGGCGATGGCATGATCCGCCAGCTCGGGATGCCTCGCGAGGTAGTGCTTCAACACGCTGGTCACGCTTTCGAGCGAGTGGCCGGTGACGGCGGCGATCTCGGGGATCGTAGCGCTGGCGAGCGCGAGCCAGGTCACGGCCGTGTCGCGCAGGTCCTGGTCGCGGAAGCCGGCCAGCGCCGGCGTCGGCGCGATGACCCAGGGCAGGGTGGCGGCCTTGGCCTTCTCGCCCGTCCTGAGGCCGCGCAGGCCCGGCAGATAGTGACGGATGGCGCGGGCGTCCTGATCCTTCTTCGCGACGTCGGGCAGCAGCACGACGCGGTCCTCGCCGATCATCACCAGGCCGTGCACCGCGACGTCGCGGATGGCAGCGAACAGGTGGCGGTAGTGATCAGGCTTGAAGGGCTGATTGCCGCGCTCGTCGATCACCAGCTCGAGCCGGTC
>JAIYAJ010000229.1 GCA_027489105.1 Zymomonas sp.
CGCACGCCCGAGGCAGCGGCGGCCATCGGCGTGTCGGAGGTTCATTTCAGGGCCATGCAGGAGCGCGGTGAGATGCCGCGCCCCCGGCTGGTCGGCGGCGTCCCGGTGATCGACGTGGACGAACTCGCCATCGCCTTCAAGGCATTGCCGCATGAGCCGGGGATATCTGGCCGACATGCGGTTGAGGCAGGCCGGGAGATCGTGCTTTGATGGATGGCATGCCACGCCCCAGACCGCCTCATCTTCGCCGCGAAGTCACTCGCCACGGCTTGACGACATGGTATGTCCGTATCGGGGAAGGGCCACGGACGCGGATCAATGGCGTCTATGGCAGCGCGGCGTTCATGGCCGAGTATCATGCGGCGATATCAGGCAAGCCAGCCAGCGAGCGCCGCAAGGGAGCCGGGGCGGCAACGCTCGACTGGCTCTGGGGCCGTTATCAGGACAGCCTTGCATGGGTGGAGCTGTCGCCCGCAACGCAACGCCAGCGCCAGAACGTCATGGCGCGCGTGCTCCGGGATAATCCCGATCTGCCATTCGCCATGCTGGAGCGCAGGCACATCCTGGCCGGCATCGACCGCCGCGCCAAGACGCCGGCAGCGGCCCGGCACTTCCTCGAAACGCTGCGCGGCCTGTTCAAGTGGGCTGTGAGGGCAGAACTGGCCAAGGTTGACCCGACACGGGACGTTGAAACGCCAAGGCGAAAAAGCGAAGGCTTCCATGTCTGGAGCGAGGCCGAGGTGCGCCAGTTCGAGGCGCGTTGGCCGCTTGGCACACGTCAGCGGCTCGCGTTCGACATCCTGCTCTATACCGGGCTCAGGCGCGGCGATGCCGTCCAGCTCGGGCGTCAGCATGTCAAGAACGGCGAAGCCACGATCCGCACCGAAAAGACCGGCGCGGTGGTCACCATCCCGATCCTGCCGCCGCTGGCCGCGTCCATCAGTGCGGGGCCTTGCGGTGATCTGGCGTTCATAGCCGGGGAAAAGGGCCGCCCGATGGTCAAGGAAGCCTTCGGCACATGGTTCAAGACCGCATGCAAGGAGGCTGGCGTGCCAGGATCAGCGCACGGGCTGCGCAAGGCCGGCGCGACACGTGCCGCCGACGCCGGAGCAACCGAATATGAATTGATGGCAATGCACGGCTGGAGCGACCCGAGAACCGCGTCCATCTACACGCGCAAAGCCAACCGGGAAAAGCTGGCCAGATCAGGTTCGGCCAAGCTCAACAAGGCCGAAAAGTGAACGTCTATTGCCGCACCTATCGGACAGGTGCGGCTTTTTGTGGAGAAATCTGTGATAAATCAAGCGCTTAAAAAACAGATGGTGGGGGAAGCAGGACTTCACCAACCATTGAAATCCTTACACAATCAGAGCCGCACCCCGGAAAGCCGCCCCATTGCAAATCAAGGGGAACTTCGAGCGTCTGCCGCACCCACCGTCACCATCTCCAAAGGCCGTTTGGCCGAGCGCGTCCGTCTCTCCAAACCAAAGAAAAAGCCCGCCACCCCTTTCGGAGCAGCGGGCAAGTTGAGGGAGTGGCATTCACAGACGAAACCGCTGCACGGCGTCCCTCATCGGGACAGGGTTAGCCCTTGCGGGCAATATCAGGCGCTGCGCGATGCTCGGATGGCATCCGCCCGCGCAAACAGGGCATCGAGATCAATACCGAGCGCGGCCCCGATCATCAGCACTTCGGGATCGTGCCGGCCGATTGTGGTCGCGGTGTCCCACAGCACGGCAGCGGCGCGGTTCGCCTTCACGGCCCGCGTGACCGCATCCAGTTTGTCGATCTCGAGCAGGGCCAGCGTCAGCCAGGACTTGTGTACCGCCTTGATCGTCTCGGCTGGCGGCAGCGGGCCGAACCCCGGAACGCCATTGGGCGGATCAAGACAGACCAGATCACCGAGATCAGGCACGTCATGCCTCACACGCAACGTCGCATAGACGCCTAGCAGCGGTGTGGTTTCGGGGTACTCCATCCCCTCGGATTCCAGCATCTTGCCGGTCGGCACATGGACCGCTTGCGGGGTTGTCAGATCCCACCCATCGCCGGAGTAGACCGGCTCGCCTTCCATCAACATGACAAACCCGGCCTTCGCCAGCCCGTCCATGATGCCACCGGCATCAGCCGCATGCAGAACAATGTCACGCATTGTTGATCCCCAAGGTGTTCAGGAACGAGGTGGTCGAATAGTTCTGCAAAGTCGCATCGTTGACGGTCGAGGGAAACAGGATCGTGCGGGATGTGCGGGCGTTGAGCTGCCCGCCGCCGTTCATGTTGTGCGCCACGGCGACCGTGACCGGTGCGCCGGTTGGCATGGCCGCTGGCGTGGCGTTGACCGGAGTGCCGCCATTGATCGACAATCCGAGATTGCCGCCAGATCGGCGAAGCGCCCAGCCGAAGAGCGCCCCGGCGGCGGGCGCTGTCACGACAGGGCGGCCCGTCTGCGCCGTACCAGCGACAACCGCTGCGGCCTCAAGGCCGGTTGACCCATCCCGGCGCAAGAAGAAACGATTGCTCGCATCAATCGCGATGCCGATGATGTTTTCCACCGCGTTCGCTGGCGTCGTCGGCATCCGCGCAACACCCGCCAGCGTCCAGTCGCCGCCCGCTGCGATGCCGGTTACGGGGACGGAGACGGAGAGAACGTCACCGGCGCGGGTGATGGGGGCGGATGGGCCGGTCAGCACGGGAGAGGTCAACTGGCCTGGATTGAGCATCGGCCCAATTACGCGTGGGCGGAAAGTGAGCGCGGTTGCATTTGGAAGAGCGAACAACACGCGATGCGACACGCGTGCCGTCCCTGCATTGGTCATTGTGCGGGTGTGCGGCACGCGCTGCAAAAGCCCGCTTGGAGTTATGACAGGTCCGTTGCTGGCTTCAAGTAAGGTGCCTCCACCATCCCGACCTTCAATTCGGGATTGCACCGTTCCCGATCCCATTGAACCTGAGATAAGCTGAATGAAAAAACTACCGGTCCATGTCTGCCCATTTGCGGCGGTGATGATGTTGCCCGTGAAGCCGGTATTATCATCAGTTGCACCGGTTGTTGTCCCGGAGTATTCAAAATCCACAAACGGAAACCCGTTGATCGTTCCAATGTTTACGATAGAGCGGGTCAGCCCGAGCAAGCTTGTTGTAAATCCCCAGCCTGTGGGGGGCGTTCCGGGGGAACCGATCGAGCCTCCTGTCGTTAGCGGATTGACGGGTTGTGCATCGACTGGCTGCTCCGCCAGATACCCCCGGCTGTCAATGCGGGGCACATCAGTGGAGACTTGCGGAAGCAGGCCAACCGACTGCGGATCGAGCGCCTCTGCCACTGTTGAGCGCGTGAATGTGATCAGTACAGCGCGCGTGGTCGGCACCTCGCGGCGGCTGTAAAGATTTCGCGACCACCAGATGTCGAACAGCGATCCCGGAGCGCCGCTGAAGCCTCCCGAGGCCGCGAAGCGCGTCTCTATTGCGGTATCGGCCGCCACGGCACTTGTCGCTGCCGTCTGCGCAAGTCCGCGATCTGTGGAGACAGCAGTGCGATCAAGCCCGGTCTGGGTGCGGTCTTGTCCAGTCGCCACGCGGTCGAGGCCGGTCTGGGTGCGATCAAGCCCGGTCTGTGTCCGGTCGCCAGCGGCATTTCCGGCGCTTGTCGCCGCCGCGTTCTGCGATGCCAGCGCCGCTGCCGCTGAAGCCGCCGCATCAATCGCCGATTGCGGTCCGATGCCGCCTGAAACATCGGTGGCCAGCGCCGCAGTCGAGACAAAGCCGAGCGGCCCGATGAACTGGCCAACTGCAGGCTTTGTGCCGCCGCCACCGACCCAATCGGCAACCTGATAAAC
>JAIYAJ010000295.1 GCA_027489105.1 Zymomonas sp.
ATCGCGGTCGCGCCAGCGGCCGTCATAGCGCAGCGGTTGCTTGGCGGCGCGCTGCTGCTCGCGCAGCTCGGCCAGTTCTTCCGGCGTCGCATAGCAGCGATAGGCATGGCCCTTGTCGAGCAGCGCCCGCGCCACCTGCGCGTGGCGGTCGGCGCGGGCGAACTGATAGACGACCTCGCCGTCCCAGTTCAGGTCGAGCCACCGCATCCCGTCCAAAATGGCGTCGATCGCGGGCTGCGTCGACCGCGCGCGGTCGGTATCCTCGATCCGCAGCAGGAATTGGCCGCCATGGTGGCGCGCGAACAGCCAGTTGAACAGGGCGGTGCGGGCGCCGCCTATGTGGAGGAATCCCGTGGGCGAGGGGGCGAAGCGGGTGACGACCGCAGTTGTGTCCGTCTGTGCGCTCAAGCGCCGATTCTCCGATTGCGGGGCGAAGGCCCGCGACTGTGCAGCGCCCCCTAAAGCATTTTGCGAGCCGGTCAATTTGGCTGACGATGCTCAAAACGCAAATATGACCCAAAAGACCGCGCAAAAGCCCCGCTTCGCGGCAATTGCGTGCCCTTGCGGGGGCCCGGCACGCGGCATAGACCTCTGTCCCGAGAGGATCGTACGGGGAGCCAGGGCGCATGACGAATATCCGAAGCGTGGTGGAGCGCTGGTACGATTGCCTCGGGCGCATGGACGTCGAAGGATTCGCCGCGACGATGCACGACGACATCGTGCTCAACGTGGCAGGGCGGACGGCGGTGTCGGGCCGCTGCAACGGCAAGCGCCAGCTGTTCGAGGAGACCTTCCCCAAGGTCATGGCGAACCTCGTGCCGGGCAAGGTCAATCTCGGCCGCCGCTACCGCATCTTCGCGGTCGATCCGCCGATCGTCGTCGGCATGATGGAGGGCGGCGCCGAGACGCTCGACGGCGAACGCTACGAGCAGACCTATTGCCAGGTCTTCCGCGTCGAGGGCGACCAGATCGTCGAACTGTGGGAGTTTTTCGACACCGTCCAGGCCGAGGCGCGGCTGTTCGGCAAGGCGATCGACGTCGGTGAGCCGCTCGACGATCCTCTCCGCTTCTGACCCTGCGGCGGGTGCAGGCGGCCTGCGCGCGGCGCTGCGCGGGCTGAACCCGCTCGCCGCGATCGAGCGGCGGCTGGAGGCGGAGCGCGACCAGATCGCGCTGTGGCTGCCGGTCGCGCTCGGCGCGGGCATCGCCGCCTGGATGGTGCTGCCCGATCGCTTCGCCTGGTTCGCGGCGATGGCGGGCTTTGCGGCGTTTGCGCTGGCGGGATGTGCGGTCGGCCTGGGAGCGCGGATCGGCCGGATGATGGCGGTGGGCGGCGTCGTCGCCCTCCTCGGCGTCGTGCTGATCTGGGCAAGGGCCGACTGGGTCGCCTCGCCGCGCATCGACCGGCCGATGGTGGCGCTGGTCGCGGGGCGGGTCGTCGCGGTCGAACGCCTGCCCGCGCGCGAGATCGTGCGGGTAACGGTGGAGCAGGTCGCCGCGCCGCTGCCGTCGCGCCTGCGCCTCAACATCGACGAGACCCAGGTCGACGAGCGTCTGTCGGTGGGGGACCGCATCGTCGTGCGCGCCCGGCTGATGCCGCCCGCGCCTCCGCCCGTGCCCGGCGCGCAGGACTTCGCGCGAACCGCCTGGTTCCAGGGGCTCGGCACGACCGGCAAGGCACTCGACAAGCCCGTGGTGACGCAAGGAAGCGAGGCTGGCTGGCTGGGCTGGCTCGCCGACCGGCGCGCGGCGCTGTCGCGCCATATCGAGGCGCGGCTGCCGGGAAGCGAGGGCGGGGTGGCCGCCTCGCTCGCGACCGGCGACCAGGGCGCGATCGCCGAGGAGGATGCCGAAGCCTTGCGCCGCGCGGGGCTCGCGCATCTGCTGTCGGTCTCGGGCTTGCACGTCTCGGCCGTGGTCGGCGGGGTGATGTTGCTCACGCTGCGCCTGCTGGCGCTCAGCCCGGCGCTGGCATTGCGGGCGCCCTTGCTGCTGATCGCGGCCGGGGCGGGGGCACTGGCCGGCATTGTCTATACATTATTGTCGGGCGCGCAGGTGCCGACGATCCGCTCCTGCATCGCGGCGCTGCTCGTGCTCGCCGGGATCGCGATGGGGCGCGAAGCGATCACCTTGCGGCTGGTCGCGACGGGCGCGCTGGTGGTGCTGCTCCTCTGGCCCGAGGCGATTGCCGGGCCGAGCTTCCAGCTGAGCTTCGCTGCCGTCACCGCGCTGGTCGCGCTGCTCGATCATCCGCGCATCCGCGCCTTCGCCGCCCCGCGCGAGGAGGCCTGGTTCGTCCGGCGCGGGCGCGGACTCGCGCTGCTGCTGTTGTCGGGCCTCGTGATCGAGGTCGCGCTCGCCCCGATCGCGCTGTTCCATTTCCACAAGTCGGGTCTCTATGGCGCGCTCGCCAATATCGTTGCCATTCCGCTGACCACCTTCCTGATCATGCCGGCCGAGGCGCTGGCGCTGCTGTTCGATGCGGTCGGCCTCGGTGCGCCCTTCTGGTGGATGACGGGGCAGGCGCTGTCGGGCCTGCTCTGGCTCGCCCGCACTGTGGCCGAGGCGCCTGGCGCGGTGACGATGCTGCCGACCATGGGGCGTCTGGCCTTCGGGCTGTTCATCGTCGGCGGGCTGTGGCTCGCATTGTGGCGGACCGGCTGGCGGCGCTGGGGGCTGCTGCCCTGCGCCCTCGGGACGCTTCTCGCCCTCACGGCGCCTGCGCCGGATCTGCTCATCACCGGGGACGGGCGGCATGTCGCCTTCGTTCTCGGCGACGGCCGCGTCGCGCTGCTGCGCGAGAGGGCGGGCGACTATGTGCGCGGCATGCTCGGCGAGGCGGCGGGGCATGATGGCGATGCCCTGCCGGTCGACGCGCTGATGCAGGCGCGCTGTTCGACCGACCTCTGCGTGACCGAGATCGCGCGTGGCGGACGGCGGTGGCGCATTGCGGCGACGCGCAGCCCCTATCGGCTCGACTGGGTTCGCTTCACCCGGACCTGCGCGACCGCCGACATCGTGATCAGCGACCGCCGCCTGCCGCGCGGCTGTCGCGCGCGCTGGCTGACGATCGACCGCCGCCTGCTCGCGCGCACCGGCGGCATCGCGATCGACCTTGACCGAGGTGGAGTGGCGACCGTCGCGGCCGAGGCGGGGCATCATCCCTGGGTGAGGTTTGACCGATGAGCCTCGGAGCGAGGATGGCCGGCATTGGCAGGCGATAGGGATCGCCCTATCAACCGCGCGATCGAACAGAGGGAGAGAGATGATGGAATTGCGCTACGTCACCGTCGGCACGAACGACATGGAAAAGGCGCTCGCCTTCTACACCGACCTGCTGGCCACGCAGGGCGCGACCAAGATGTTCGACCATCCGAGCGGCGGCGCGGTGTTCGGCAAGGATGGGGCCCCGATGCTGGGCCTGGTCCGGCCGTTCGACGGCAAGGATGCGACGGCCGGAAACGGCACGATGATCGCGTTCGAGCTGGAAAGCCGCGAGGCGGTCGATGCCTTCCACGCCAGGGCGCTCGCGCTGGGCGGTGCCGACGAGGGTGCGCCGGGCGAGCGCGGCCCCGGCTTCTACATGTCCTATTTCCGCGATCTCGACGGCAACAAATTCTCGGCCTGCAAATTCGGCTGAGCGCCGGTCGGCGCCCGGCTCCTCGACGGGGCCGGGCCTGCCGACGCGATCAATAGCGGCGCAGCAGGCCGGCGAGCTTGCCCTGGATCTGCACCTGATCGGGGCGATAGCGCTGCGGATCATAAGAGCGGTTCGCCGGATCGAGGCGGACCATGCCGCCCTCGCGCCGGAAATATTTCAGCGTCGCCTCATGGTCGGCGATCAGCGCCACGACGATTTCGCCGTCACGCGCGGTCTCGGCGCGGCGGATCAGCGCATAGTCGCCATCGAGGATGCCGGCCTCGACCATCGAGTCCCCGGACACTTCCAGCGCATAATGTTCGCCCGGCCCCAACAGCGCGGCGGGAACCGAGAGCGAACTCTGCCCCTCCATCGCTTCGATCGGAAGGCCGGCGGCGATCCGGCCGTGCAACGGTATCTCGAGCACATTCTCGTTCGCGGCCTGCGGCACGATGGCGGGCGCTGCCGCCTTCGCCTTGGTCGCGGATGCGGCGACCTTGCCCGTCATTTCCGGAACGCGCAGCACCTCGAGCGCACGGGCGCGGTTGGGCAGGC
>JAIYAJ010000120.1 GCA_027489105.1 Zymomonas sp.
CCGACGATCCCGACCTGCGCGAGGATCTCGCCGACATGGATGCGGCCGTGCAGCGCTGTAAGGCGATCGTCAGCGGCATATTGATGTCCGCCGGCGAAGCGCGCGGGGTGGCGCCTGCGGTCACGACGATGCGCAGCTTCCTCGACGGCATCGTCGACGAATGGCGCACCATCCGCCGCTCGGGCGCGATCGACTATGTCGACCGCTTCGGGGAGGATGTACCGATTGTTTCCGATCCGGCGCTGAAGCAGGTGCTGGGCAACATCATCGACAATGCGGCCGACTTCTCGCCCGACTGGGTCGGCATCAGCGCGACGCGCGAGCAGGACGCGCTGATCCTGGAGATCGCCGACCGGGGGCCGGGCTTCGCGCCCGACATTTTGTCCTCCTTCGGCCAGCCCTATCGATCGACCAAGGGCAAGCCCGGTGGCGGCCTGGGCCTGTTCCTGCTGGTCAATGTGGTGCGCAAGCTGGGCGGTGAAGCGGAGGCGGGCAACCGCGACGGAGGCGGTGCCTATGTGCGCGTGCGCCTGCCGATCGCGGCGCTCGCTTATGGCAAGGAGGCGCGGACATGACCGACCAGAAGCTGCTGGTGATCGTCGAGGACGATGTCGGTTTCGCCCGTACCCTGAAGCGATCCTTCGAGCGGCGCGGCTATGGCGTGATCGTGGCACATAGCCACGAGGAACTGACCGTGCTGCTCAAGACGAACCATCCCGGTTTCGCGGTGGTCGATCTGAAACTGGGTGGAGCTTCGGGGCTGGTCTGCGTCCAGACGCTGCGCGCACTGGATGAGGCGATGAAGATCGTCGTGCTGACCGGCTTCGCCAGCATCGCCACGGCGGTCGAGGCGATCAAGCTCGGCGCCTCCTATTATCTCGCCAAGCCGTCGAACACCGACGACATCGAAGCGGCCTTCGCCAAGACCGAGGGCGACCCCGATGCGGTCGTCGAGGGGCGCCAGTCGTCGATCAAGACGGTGGAGTGGGAGCATATCCACCAGACGCTGGTCGAGACCGACTTCAACATCTCCGAGACCGCCCGCCGGCTGGGCATGCACCGTCGGACACTGGCCCGGAAGCTGGAAAAGCGCCAGCTTCGCTAGAGTGCTAGGCCGTTGACCGGCACTGCCGCGACGCCGTCGGCTTCGAAGCTCGCGATCGGATAGGCGCAATAATCGGCCGCATAATATGCGCTGGGCCGGTGATTGCCCGAAGCGCCCAGCCCGCCGAACGGCATATTGCCCGCGGCTCCGGTCGTCGGCCGGTTGCGGTTGACCACCCCGGCGCGGCTTTCCTCGACGAAGCGCGCCCACAGCGCCGCGTCGGCGCTGACGAGGCCGGCGGACAGGCCATAGACGGTGTCGTTGGCGGTGCGGATCGCAGCATCGAAATCGGGTACGCGGATGATTTGCGCGACCGGCGCAAAGATTTCCTCGTCGGGCAGGGCTATGCCGGTCGTGTCGAGGATGGCGGGCGTGACGAAGGCCTCCGAGCGGCCAGGGATGCGGTCGAAGGCGCGGATCGTGCGGGCGCCGGCGGCGACCATCGCCGCGACACCCTGGCGGGCGCGATCGGCGGCGGGCGCGGAGATCAGCGGCCCCATGAACGCCTCGCCTAGCTCGTCCCAGGCGGCGATCGGCAGGCGTGCGGTCAGCGCCTCCAGCGCATCGACGATGGCGTCGCCCATGCGTCCCTCGGGCCCGATGATCCGCCGCGCGCAGGAGCAGCGCTGTCCGGTGGTGACGAAAGCCGAGTTGACGATGATCGAGGCGGCTTCCTCGGGCGAATCCCACACGATCAGCGGATTGTTGCCGCCCAGTTCGAGCGCCATGATGACATGCGGCCGGTCGACCAGTGCGCGCCGCAGCGCCGCGCCGCCCTGCGGCGAACCGGTGAACAGCAACCCGTCGATGTCCGACGCCACCAGCGCGCGGCCGGTGTCGGGGCCGCCCTGGACGAGCCCCAGCAGCCCATCGGGCAGCCCGGCGTCACGCCACGCGGAAACCATCGCCTCGCCGATCGCCGGGGTCAGTTCGGACGGCTTGAACACCACCGCATTGCCCGCCAGCAGTGCCGGCACGATATGGCCATTCGGCAAATGGCCGGGGAAGTTATAGGGGCCGAGCACCGCCATGACGCCATGCCCGCGATGGCGCAGCACGGCGCGGCCGAAGGGCATGTCCGCCGCGCGCTCGCCCGCGCGCTCGGCCATCGCCGCGATCGAGATGTCGACCTTGCCGATCATCGAGCCGATCTCGGCGCGGGTTTCCCACAGCAGCTTGCCGGTCTCGCGCGACAGCAGTTCAGCGAGCGCTTCGCGACGTTCGCCTAATAGGACCGCATAGCGTTTCGCTACCCTGATCCGCTCCTCGGCCGAAGCCGCGCGCCACGGACCCAGCGCCGCGCGGGCAGCGGCGACCGCGCGGGCGACGTCGGCCGGGCCGGAGACGGCGCCGCGCCAGACGATCGCGCCGCTGGCGGGATCGGTCGAAACAAGCTCTTCCATCATCGTCATCCGTTGCTGATCCTGATCCGGTCATTGTCGCCGACGCCCAGAGCGTGGGCGGTTTCGGTGTCGATCGTTACGACGTCCTCATGCACCGTCGCATGCGCCTGCACGGCGCGGAACGCGTCGATGTCGACAGTCGAGAGAAGGTGCGGCACCGCGTCGATGTCGGGCGTACCGACGCAGACGCGGGCGACGCGGCTGGCGCGCAGCGTCAGCAGATTGTCGCGGCCGCAGGTCATGGTCGGCCCGCCGTCGAAGATGTCGATCAGTCCCGACGCCTCGAACCCTTCGCGCTCCAGCAGCCGCTTTGCCGCCTCGCCATCGCGGTGGACGCGGCCGATCGAGCGGCAGGCTTCGCCGTCGATCAGCTCGACATAGATCGGGTGACGCGGGGCGAGGTCGAGGATGAACTGCCCATCGGTCGAAGTGACCATGCGATCGGCCTCCTCGAACGGCAGGCGGAAGAATTTGGAGGCGACCCCGTCCCAGAAGGGCGAATGGTCGCGTTCGTCGAACCAGCCGCGCAGTTCCGCCATGACCGTCTGGGAGAAGCGCAGCGGCGCCGATCCGATCAGCATGTAGCGGCTGCGCGCCAGCAGCCGGCCGGCGCCGCCGCTGCGCCGTTCGGGTCGGAGGAACAGCGAGCCGACCTCGGTCCAGCCGCCGCATTCGTTGACCAGCACCAGCGCCTGATGGTCGAAGCGCATGTCGATCGCGGCGCTGTACTGGGCGAGCGTCATCACCCGGAAGGAGAAATGCGGCCGCCGCATGCCCACCGCCGCGCGGACGCCAGCGACGCCCTCGATGCGACCGGTCGCCGCATCCTCCAGCATCAGCGTGTACCAGGCCTCGGCCGGGGCGATGCTGCCGGCGAAGCTGTCGGCGGACAGCTGCAGCCGCTGCGCCAGCACGTCGCGGTCCTCGGGCAGGCTGGTGAAGCCCCGGCCCGAGAGGACCGCGAGCTCCATCAGTGCAGGCAGGTCCGCCGGGCCGGCGGGCCGG
This sequence comes from Zymomonas sp., assembly GCA_027489105.1. The sequence goes on from JAIYAJ010000120.1 coordinate 3,514, forward strand.
ACCATCAGCATCAGGCGGCCGCTTTCGCCAGGCGGGCCCGTGCATCGTCACAGGCCGCATCGAGACGCTTCACCGCCTCCACGATCTCCTCGGAGGTGATGATCAGCGGCGGCAGAAGGCGCACGCAATTCTCGCCCCCGCCGGCCACGAGCAGGTCATGATCGCGCGCGATGGCCATGAACTCGCGGTTGTTGGGGATCATCTTGAGGCCGATCAGCAGCCCCTTGCCGCGCACTTCGGCGATCAGGTCGGGATGGCGGGCGGCTAGTTCGGTCAGGCGCTCGCGGAACTCGGCGGAGACGGCCTCGACATGGGCGAGCATGGCGGGCTGCGCGATCTCGTCGAAGGCGGCAGTCGCGACGGCCATCGCCAGCGGGTTGCCGCCGAAGGTGGAACCATGGACGCCGACGATCATCCCGCTCGCGGCGTGATCGGTCGCGAGGCAGGCGCCGACCGGGAAGCCGCCGCCGAGCGCCTTGGCGACGGCCATGATGTCGGGCGCGGCGTCGTCGAACCACTGGTGCGCGAACAGCTTGCCGGTCCGGCCCATGCCGCACTGGACCTCGTCATAGATCAGCAGCACGCCATGCTGGCGGGTCAGTGCGCGCAGCCGGGTCAGCCATTCGCCCGACAATGCCCGCGCGCCGCCTTCGCCCTGGACCGGCTCGACGATGACCGCAGCGGTAGTCGGCCGCGCGATGGCCTCCTCGATCGCCGCCTGGTCGTCGAGCGACAGCTGGACATAGCCGGGCAGGCGCGGGCCGAAGCCCTCGAGATAGGTGGCGTTGCCCGAGGCGTTGATCGCTGCGTAGGTCCGGCCATGGAAGGAGCCGGCGAAACCGATGATGTCGATCCGCTCGGGCTGGCCGGCAGCGGCGTGGAAGCGGCGCGCGGTCTTGATCGCGCATTCGACCGCTTCGGTGCCCGAATTGGCGAAATAGACGACATCGGCGAAGCTGGCGTCGGTCAGCCGGCGGGCGAGCGCCTCCTGTCCGGGGATGCGGAAGATGTTCGACACATGCCACAGCTTGTGCGCCTGCGCCTCCAGCGCGGCGACCAGCGTTGGGTGGCAATGGCCGAGCCCGTTGGTGGCGATGCCCGCGACGCAGTCGAGATAGGTGCGCCCGTCCTCGTCGGTCAGCCACACGCCCTTGCCGCTGGCCACCGAGATCGGCGCGCGGTTGTACAAGCCCATGATGCGATCGTCGGTCATCCCCGGTCCTCCATGTCGAAATCCACGCGCCCGATCCGATGGGGCGCGACAAGCTGCTGGATGCGGCCGGCCAGACGGCGCTCGGCCGCCGGCACCAGCCGCGCATAATAAGCCGCGTTGACGGGGCCGAGCCCGTGCTCCGCGCTGAAGCTGCCGCCATAGTCGCGGACGACGGCGTCGAAGATCATCGCGCGCGCCGCCTCGCCCTCGGCGGGCGAATAGGGGCCGGCCTCGGGCGGCCAGACCAGATTGAAGTGCATGCCCCCGTCGCCGATATGGCCGAAGTCGCACAGGCGCAGCTGCGGCGCGGTGGCGGCGAGCCGGTCGATCAGGTCGGCGCGGAAGCGCATGACGTCGCCGCGTCGCAGCGATACGTCGCAGCCGATCACCTTGCCCGAGGCGCGCAGCCCTTCGGGGATCGCATGGCGGATCGCCCAGAGGCCCTCGTCATGCGCGACGGCAATGTCGATCAGGCCGCCGTCGGGTCGTTCCATCCAGGGTTCGAGCGACGCCGCCAGCGCGTCGGCGAGCATCGCCTCCGACAGCGCTGCGCCGCCGGACAGCTCCACCAGCACCGCATAGGGCGGGATGCCGCCGGCGAAGGGGAGGCGCAGGCGCGGAACATGGACGAGCGCGGCTTCCATCGCCGGGCGCGACATGCCCTCGAAGGCGGTGAGGAGCGTGCCGAGCCCCGCTTCGAGCGGCGCGATCAGGTCTACCGCCGCTTCGGGGCGTTCGAGCGCGATCAGCGCGGTGATGCGGTTCGCGGGCCTGGGCTGAAGCGCGACGGTCGCCCGCGTGACGATGCCGAGCGATCCAGCGCCGCCGACCCACAGCTGCTTGAGGTCGAGCCCGCTATTGTCCTTCCACAGGCCCCGGCCGAAACGAAGGATGGTGCCCTCCGCGTCCGACAGCACGACCTCCAGCCCCAGCAGATTGCGCCGCACATCGCCATGGCGGAGCAGCCGGGCGCCGCCGGTGTTCGCCGACACCATCCCGCCGATCGAGGGATCGGCGCCGAGATCGATCGGGAAACAGAGGCCGTGCTCGCCGGCCGCCGCGTTGAGCGCCGAGAGCAGCACGCCGGCCTCGACCTCGGCGGTGCGGTTGACCGCGTCGATTACGGGCGCGGCGTTGAGCCGCTCCAGGCTGAGGACGATCTGGCGGTCGGCGAGCGCTGCGCCGACAAGGCCCGAGCGGGCGCCCTGCGGTACCAGCCGGTGGCCGGATGCATGGGCCGCTCGGACGAGCGCCGAGACCTCCTCGGTCGAGCCGGGACGCACGACCGCGAGCGCGGCACCGCCGCCCTGACGTCCGTCGCAATCATAGCGGGCCAGATCCTCGGGCGCGTCGAGCAGGTTGCGCTCGCCGACGATCGCGGCCAGGCCGTCGAGGGTCATGCGACCTTGGTCATCTGGAAGATGCCGGTGGCGTTACCGCTGTCGAAGCTGAGATCGAGCCCGCCCGTCTCCGGATCGCTGTCGCGGGTGATGAACTCGTAGAAGGAGCCCGGCACCTGCTGCTCGATGCTGCCGTCATCGGTGCGGAAGCTGCGGGGCACCGGATCGGCGCGATAGGCGGTCTGGCGGACGCGGCCATTGGTCGAGACTTCTACCCGCTCCTTGATTGGCCGGCCGATTGCGCGCTGCCGGTCGGCAAGCGCCTCGACATCGGCGACGCGGTCGGTCGCATGGTTGAAGGCATTGCCCTCGGTCGCGATCCAGGCCGCTTCGGGCGAGGCGCCGCGCAGGATATGATAGTCGTCGAGGCTCGGCTCGTCATGATGCCGGCCGAAGGCCGCGAGCAGTTCGGGCAGGCCCGCCGCCGCCATGGCGAAGGGCGCCTTGTGCGTCGCCGACAGCGTGTCGAGCAGCGTCCGGCCCGCGTCGCCGAGCGGGTCGCGCGACTGGCCGAAAACCCGCTGTGCGGCGGCGGCGAACTCCTCGTCGAAGCGCTCGACGTGCAGTTCGCTGACGAAATATTGCGGGATCGTCTCGGCATGGTCGAGGTGGCAATAGGCGCGGCCGGTCATGTTGAGGCGGGGGAGCGGGTATGTCCCGGCCACCGCATAGCCGAGCGGTTCGAGGATGCGCGAGAAAGCCAGTTGCCCGGCCGGGAGCGCGCCGGTGGGGCCGTCGGCGAACAGGATCGTGCGGATCGCGCCATGATCGAAGCAGACCTTGCCGCCCTCGGCGCGGCGGTCCTCGACATAGGCAGCCCCGCTCGGCACCGTGCGCAGAAGGCCGTCGAACAGGCAGGCGCCGAGCGCCATCGCGACATCGCCGCGGGTCACGTCATCGCCTTCGCCGCTGCTGATCGCGGGGTCGATCTCGACGACCTCCAGCAGCCGGCGGGTCGGCTCGGCGCCCAGCTGGGATTCGATCAGGCGTTCGACGGCGCTCATATCCGGTTCCATCATGAAGTGAACTGACGATGCGCCTATTTACCGCCTTGAGCTCTCGGAGCAAAATGGCATAGCTTCATCTATAGATGAGGGTTTGGAATGTACGAGAACCGCCGAAGACTGCTTCCCCCGACCGGTGCGCTGGCGGCCTTCGTTGCGGCGGCACGGCATGAGAGCTTTTCGCGCGCGGGGGCGGAGGTCGGGCTGACGCAGAGCGCGGTCAGCCGGCAAATTGCGCAGCTCGAGGACTGGCTGCAGCTGGCGCTGTTCCGCCGCAAGGGACGCCGGGTCGAGCTGACCCCGGAAGGGCGGGCTTATGCCGAAAGCGTCGGTCCCGCGCTCGATCGCATCCGCAGCGCCACCGAGGCGGCGCTCAACCGCCGCTCGGATCGCGAAGTGGCGATCGCGACGCTGCCGAGCTTCGGGATGCGCTGGCTCGCCCCCCGTCTGGCGGGCCTCACCGCGCGGCACCCCGACATCATCGTCAACTTCGCGGCGCGCTCCTTCCCCTTCAGCTTCTCCGACGAGCCGTTCGACGCCGCAATCCACTTCGGCCTGCCCGACTGGCCGGGCGCCCGCCACGACCTGCTGTTCCGCGAGGAAGCGATCCTCGTCTGTGCGCCGGCCCAGCTCGCCAGAAGCCCGATCGAGCGGCCCGAGGACGTGCTGCGCTGGCCGCTGCTGATCCAGTCGTCGCGCGCTTCCGCCTGGATGCGCTGGCTGCGCGCGGCGGGCGTGGCGGCGGTGCCGCCGGCGCCGAGCGGTTCGTTCGAGCAGTTCCTGATGCTCGCGCAGGCGGCAGCCGCGGGGGCGGGGGCGGCGCTGATCCCGCGCTTCCTGATCGAACCCGAGCTGGCCTCGGGCGTGCTGGTGTCGCCACTCGCCATCCCGCTGGCGGGGGAGGAGGCCTATTATCTGGTGACCCCGGCCGAGGTGCCCGAAAGCCGCGCGCTGCGGCATGTGCGCCAGTGGATATTGGAGGAGGCCGCAGCCTCCTCGAATGCTCCCTCCTGACCGATCAGGCGCGGCCGCGAAGCTTTCCGTAGAGGCCCGCGTCGGACAGGATCACCTGCGCCGCATTGTGGCCGGGGGCACCGGTCACGCCGCCGCCCGGATGGGTGCCGGCGCCGCACATGTAGAGCCCCTTGATCGGCCCGCGATAGCCGCCATGGCCCAGCACCGGCCGGGCCGCCCAGAGCTGGTCGAGCGACATATTGCCATGCATGATGTCGCCGCCGACCAGCCCGAACTTGCGTTCGAGGTCGAGCGGCGAATGGATCTGCCGGGCGAGGACCGACGCCTTGAAGCCGGGGGCATAGGCCTCGACCGTGTCGATGATCAGGTCCGCCGCGGTCTCGCGCTCGTCGTCCCAGCTGCGCCCGTCGGGCAGGACAGGGGCGAATTGCTGGCAGAACAGGCTGGCGACATGCTGTCCGGGAGGAGCGAGGCTGTCGTCGACGATCGAGGGGATCAGCATCTCGACGATCGGCTGCTTCGACATGCCGTGCAGCTTCGCGTCGAGGAAGGCGCGGTCCATATAGTCGAGCGTCGGCGCGATGATGATGCCCGATTCCAGATGCTGGCCCGGTCCCGGCAGGCAGGTGAAGTTCGGCAGTTCGGACAAAGCGACGTTCATCCGGAAGGTGCCCGACCCCGCCTTGAACGAGCGGATGCGGCGCAGGAAGTCGTCGGGCAGGTCGGACGGGTCCATCAGCCGCTCGTAAAGCAGCTTCGGCCCGACATTGCCGATCACGCGGCGGCCGTAGATTTCCTCGCCGCTGTCGAGCCGCACGCCGACCGCGCGGCCGCCGTCGACCAGCACCTGCGACACCGGCGCCTCCAGGCTGATCTCGACGCCAAGATCGCGGCACACCTTCGCCATGATCGAGGTGATCTTGCCCATGCCGCCGACGCTGTGGCCCCAGGCCCCCTTCTTGCCGTTCACCTCGCCGAAGACATGGTGGAGCAGCACATAGGCCGAACCCGGCGTGTCGGGGCTGGCATAGTTGCCGACGACCGCGTCGAAGCCGAAAGCGGCCTTGACCGCTTCGCTCTCGAACCAGCCGTCGAGGACGGTGCGCGCGCTTTTGGTGAACAGGTCGAGGACGTCGCGCTGGCGTTCGAGCGGCAGCCGCGCGAGCGGAAGGCCCTGGCGTGCGCCCGCCATCAGCGTGTCGATGCCGTCGCCGACATTGGGCGGGGCGTGCATGGCGAGGTCGCGCAGCACGTCGGCGACGCCTTCGAGCGCGTCATAATAGGCCGGCAGCACCTCGGCATCATGCGCGCTGAACTTGCGGAATTCGGCCTGGGTGCGCTCCAGCCCGCCGCCGAGCAGCAGATAGCCGCCGTCGGGCTGGGGCAGGAAGTTGGAGACGGGCCGCTCGATCACGCGATAGCCATGATCGGCGAGGCGCATGTCGGTGATGACCTTGGGGTTGAGCAGGCTGACCGTGTAGCTCGCCACCGAATTGCGGAAGCCCGGATGGAATTCCTCGGTCACCGCAGCGCCGCCGACGACGTCGCGCCGCTCGAGCACGCGCACCTTGTGCCCCGCGCGGGCGAGGTAGAAGGCACAGACGAGGCCGTTATGGCCGCCGCCGATGATCACGGCATCATAATGGGTCGACATCGCTTTCCCCCTATTCCTCGATCTGATTTCTAACCCTGCGCGCGCGGGCGCCGGCTCCAGCCCGGTGCGGGCGCATGGTGCAGGCGGGCTTCGGGGATCAGGCCCCGCATCTTCCGGCAGAAATTGCGCAGCGCCACCTCGGTCTCCGACAGCGGACCGACGGTGAAGCTCCTCGATGCCATCCCGTCCTGCACCCGCTGGATCAGCCATGTATCCTCGGCGTTCACCTGACGGTTGATGCGCCAGTTGAGATAGCGGGCGGCTTTCATTGCGCGCCGGTCGTCGGGCACGGCATAGGCGATCTCGCGGATCAGCGTCTCGGTCGGGGAGACCGGCAGCCACTGCATGAAGTCGACCTGGTCCGGGTAGATGTCGAAGGCGAAGTTCGGCCACAGCTTGAAATAGGTCCACAGCCGCTTGCGGTCCTCGGGCAGGTGCGCGACGTCGGGCAGGATCGCCTGATAGGCGCGCTCCGACGGGTTGTTCGACAGGCGGTCGCGGATCGGCGCGGCCATCTTGTCGACATGCTCCATCGCCTCGACCGTATAGCCATTGCCCATCAGCCGGGTGAGCCCCGGATGGGCGACGACGATGTGCAGCCCGTCCGAATAATTGTCGCCGACATTCTTCCAGTTCACGGTCCGCGGGCGCAGCGTGACCCGGCCGAAGGCGCGCATGTCGGCGAAGCGATAGGGCTCCACCTCGGCCGCATAAGGCTGCATCATCTCGGCGACCGACGGGCCGCCATCATCCTCCAGCCGGACGAAGATGAAGCTCTGCCAGATCTCGACCTGCACCGGCGCCAGGCCGTGCGCCGCGCGGTCCATGCCGCCATAGCTCTGCGACAGCGGCAGGCCGGTCAGCGCGCCTTTGAGGTCGTAGCTCCAAGCATGATAGGGGCAGGTCAGCCGGCTCGCGCAGCCCGAGGGGCCGTCGACCAGCCGCGCGCCGCGGTGGCGGCACACATTGGTGAAGGCGCGCACGACCCGGTCGTCGCCCCGCACGACGATGACGCTTTCCCCGATATAGTCGAGCGTATGATAGTCACCGACCTGCGGGATGTCGCTTTCGTGACAGACGATCTGCCAGGACGGGCGGAAGACGCGCTCCACCTCCGCCTGGAAGAAGTCCGGGTCGGAATAGGTCCAGGCCGGCAGGCTCCAGCCCGCATCGGGATCGTTTTGGACATCGGAACGAGGCTGCGTGGCCATGGCAACTCCTGCTTGTTTGACATCTGTATAATAAGCGCGCGGGAGTCGCAAGATGGCCTCGTTTGACGACTGTCAAACAGTGATGCAGGATCGCCGACGGCCCGCTCGATCGGGCCTTGTCGAAGGGGACCAGCATGGCGGGCAGGCGCGGCGTGACGAGGACGGTGATCGGTCTGGCGGCGCTGCTGTCGGTGGCGACGGCGGGGCAGGTCTGGGCCGAGACCAGCTATGTCCGCGCCGGGCGGCTGATCGATACCGAAGCGGGCAGGGTGCTGAGCGATCGGCTGATCCGCATCGACGACGGCAAGGTGACCTCGGTCGCGCCTTATGCGCCACCGCCAGCCGGGGCGACGCTGGTCGACTGGTCGGCCTATACCGTGCTGCCCGGCCTGATCGACATGCACACCCATCTCGCCGACACCGAGCAGAGCGCCAATGTGGCCGAGCCGCTACTCCATTCGGAGGCGGACATCGCGCTGCTCGGCGCCCGCCATGCACGCGACACGCTGATGGCGGGCTTCACCTCGGTGCGCGACGTCGGCACCTTCCGCGCCTTCACCGACGTGGCGCTGCGCAACGCGATCGAGGCCGGATCGGTCGAGGGGCCGCGCATGGCGGTCGCCGGGGCCTATATCACCGTGCCGGGCGGGGGCGGCGAAGTGACCGGCACCGCGCCCGACGTGGGGGTGCCGCCGTCGATGCGGATGGGCGTCGCCAGCGGTGCGGAGGAGGTGAAGGCGAAGACGCGGATGCTGTTCCAGCGCGGCGCCGACTTCATCAAGCTGATCGCGACCGGCGCGGTGCTCGCCGCCGGGACCGAGCCGGGCGCCCCGGAGATGAGCGAGGAGGAGATCCGCGCCGCTGTCGACGAGGCCGCGCGCAACCGCAGCTATGTCACCGCCCATGCCCACGGTGCCGAGGGGATCAAGATCGCCCTGCGCGCCGGGGTGCGCTCGATCGAACATGCGTCCTTGATCGACGACGAAGGCATTGCGCTCGCCAAACAGAAGGGCGCCTGGCTCGTCATGGACATCTACAATGGCGACTATATCTCGGAAGTCGGCCGCCGCGACGGCTGGCCTGCCGACATCCTCCGCAAGAATGACGATACGACCGAGGCGCAACGCCAGGGCTTCGCCAAGGCGGTGAAGGCCGGGGTGAAGATCGCCTTCGGCACCGACGCGGGCGTCTATCCCCACGGCCTCAACGCCCGCCAGTTCCGCTACATGGTCCGCTACGGGATGACGCCGATGCAGGCGATCCAGTCCGCCACGACCAGCGCCGCCGCCCTGATGGGCAAATCCGCCACGGTCGGCGAGATTGCGCCGGGCCATTATGCCGACCTGATCGCGGTTGCCGCCGACCCGCTCGCGGATATCGGAGCGCTGGAGCGGGTCGACCATGTGATGAAGGGGGGGAGGGTGGTGCGGTAGGGGGCTGGAGTATTTTGGCGTTCCCGGCTAGCCGGTCGAACGCCAGAGTGGATCGAAAGCGCATATCGGTTCGTGACACTCTGAATGGCGACGATTGGGCCGGTTCGAGAAGACGACTGTCGAAACAACCATGCCCACGCACGGCGCCACATGAGATGAGAGGTTATCGATGATTATGCCATGGCTCAGACATGCGTTGGTTGTTGCTATGGCTGGAACTCTCAGCGCCTGCGCGACGCTGTCCTCGATGCCGGTCGGGAACCGGGCTGTGCCGCAGCCGGCCAAGGCTGTCGAAATCGATCGCTATCTCGGCCGCTGGTACGAGCTCTTTCGCTATGACGCGCCATTCCAGAAGGACTGCGAGGCAGTCTCGGCCGACTATTCGCGCAACAGCGACGGATCGATCCGGGTGGTAAACAGTTGCCGTGTGGGCAAGATCGACGGGCCGCTCAAGACCGCTACGGGCAGAGCGAAGATCGTCGACCCTGCAACGGGTACCAAGCTCAAAGTATCGTTCTTCGGCCCGTTTTATGGCGACTACTGGGTGCTCGACCATGACGACGATTATCAGTGGTCGATCGTGGGCGAACCTTCGGGGCGCTACCTGTGGGTTCTGTCGCGCGAGGCCGATCCCTCCGAAAGCCGCAAGGCCATGCTCCGGCGGCGGGTGGAGGAACTCGGCTATGACGGGTCGCTGGTGCGTGTCACCAGGCATTAGGCCAGGGAGCTGGACGGTGTGGGCCAGCCGGGCCGCGTCGAACAGCTTCTTGGCTTAACCCGCATCGCGCACGATCTGGCTGGCCCAGGCTTTGTCCTGCGGCATTGTCCTGCAAGCGCTTTTAGCTGGCTTTGACGAGCGGTGGCTGTTCGGTCCTGAGCCCGCTTAGCGAATAGGTGGCCGTAGGCGCCAAAAATCGAAAGCGCGTGCACCGCCGATGCTCCTAACAGCACCCCCTCACAACTGCGCCAAAATCGTCCGATCCGTAATCTGGCTCTCGTCCACCAGCAGGAAGGCCTTGCTGAGGATGATCGACACGAGGCTGTCGCCGGTGAAGGGGAGCTTGATCGTCTCGTTGTGCTTCCCCGGATGGCCCGGAACGATGCAGAGATAGCGTTTGCTCGGCAGCATCTGGATGTTGCCCGATCCGAAGTGGATCGCATAGCTGTGCCGCTGTCCCTGCACGACCAGGGACTTGTCGGTCACCTCCAGCCGGTCGGCGATCGCCAGTTTCGGGACGATGGCGGCGATCAGCGTCCGTCGGGTTTCCGCGCTCTGGCCGAGATCGCCGAAGGCCCAGGTGCGCCAATAGTCGCCGAACCGGCCATCCGGTCCGCCGTCGGTCCAGGCCGGATCATTGGCGACGCTGGTGACGGAGACGAACAGGTCGACATCGCGCAGCATCTCCGAAAAGACGATCGGCGGCACCGATTCCAGCGGCATCGTCCGGCGGTCGCGGTCGAGGAAGCGGACCTGGTCGGTCGTGAGATGCAGCGGTATATCGGCTGCGCTGTGGCGGCCGTCGTCCACGGGGACGACATCATATTCGATCGCCATTTGGTGATGCGGAAGCAGCCGGGTCGGGATGCTGCAACTGTCCCAGGCGCCGAGGAAGTCGAACGTCCAGCCGCGCGCCTGGCACAGCGCACGAAACTGGTGCTGACGCACGATGTGGGCGGCGAAGCGGTTCGAATAGGTGCCGGTGCGGCGCTCGGCGTCGGTCAGGACATAGAGTTCGCGGTGCGCCTGCTTGATCGGCTGCGTCAGATCGAGCGCGACGATGCGATCGCGCCAGGCCAGCACCGTTTCGGGATCGCTGTCGAGCGGATGCCACAGCCGCACCATGCCGGCTGCGGGGACCGGAGCGCTGCCGGCGAGCGTCAGCAGGCGATCGCCCTGGGCGATGGCGTCCAGCGGGCCATCCGGCCCTTCGAAACGCCAGATCAGCGCCTGCGCGACCTGGCGCCGCAGCGGGTGATCGAGAAAGGTCCGCCGCCATCCCGAGGCATCCCAGTGCCGATCCTCCAGCCAGGATTGTTCGAGCCGCAACGCCTGGGCGGCGCGGGCCGCTTCGATGTCCTTCGCCGCCTGCCGGATCGATGCCAGCTCTGCCTTATGGTCGCGCTGGACGGCAGCGGGCACTGTTTTCAGGGAGCGCTTGTCCTCGGTCTGCCAGCGGATCTGGACGTCTGCTGCGTCGACGACGATGTTCGCCGTGAACTCGCCCAGCCTGTGGGTCGACATTCCGTCGCGCGCCAGCCCGAACGTCGGCAGCGCACCGTCTTCGAGATCGGCCAGGTTGCTACCGAGCCGTCCGGCCATGGTCGTGAGGAGTTCGTCGAGCAGCTTCCGGGTAGACGGGAGCTTGAGCCGGGTCCGCAGGCGGAACAGTTCGGCCGCCCCCGCTTCGCCGTCGCCGCTTTCCGACAACGTCCAGAGCGCGGCATTGCCGAGTTTCACTGAGCGCGCGCCGATACCGGAGACCTTGCGAAAGCATTTCTCCGCGAAGCGCCCGACCGCTCCGACAAGCCCGGGCTGTGCCCAGGCCGAGGCGAGCCAGACAAGTCCCCTGAGAATGTCGAGGCTGGGATCAGGCTTGGCCGGGTCGGGCGCCGTCTTCTCCATCCAGGCGATCAGCCGCGCGGTAACGATGGCTTCACCGATGGCGTCGACCAGTCTCTGTCCCTCCTTCACCCACTTCGCGGCGGGCCTGCTTTTGTCGCCCGCGCCGGCGGCATAAGCGAGTAGCGCCTGCCATGCGTCGCGATCGGCCGCGTCGAATGACGCGAGCCATGGCGCGAGCGATTTCGCGAACGGACCTGATGGGAGGGTGCGCCGATCGGCCAGTTCGGGCTCAAGCAGCGCCTTCACGCGCGCGAGCAGGGCTCTGTCGAACTTGTCGCTGGGCTGATCGGCGAGGAGGGGCGTCAGCCGCCGCCGGAGCTTTTCGAGCGCGCTGCGCAGAGCGCCCTCGGGGGCTTGTCCGTCCAGCAACCGCTCTGCCGCGCCGATCACGGAGAGCCCGGCCATGCCATATTGAAGATGGGGTTGTTGGGCCCAGGCCCTGATCGGACCGGCGAGCTGATCGCCGGTGAAGGGCAGCTTCTTCCGGAACAGCTGAGACGCGATCGCTTTGCGCGTTTCCTCGATCTTGATGCCAAAGAGGCCGCCATGGCGTTTGTGGATGACGGCGTTCAGCGCGACGGCGACCTGCATGGCCTCGGGGCCACTTTTCAGCCGCTCCCAAGGCTCGATGCCGCCGAGCTTGACCCCCCTGACTCCGTCCCTGATCACCTCATCGCAGATCGCGGTGATCACGCGGCGCACTTCGGGCGCTGACGGGGAGAGCGGCCCCGACGCGCGGTCCGCGACGGAAGTGTCCGGTGCTCGGCCGCGCGTCTTGAACAGCCCAGCAATGCGGCCGATCAGTCCGGTCATCCGCCGATCAGCGGGGTCAGATAGAGGAACACCGCTTCGCTATCCGGCGTGACGACGATCGCCTCGTCGAGGTCGCAGACCTGACGCTCGTCTACCAGCAGGACGAACTGGTTCCGCCCGAACGCATCGATCGCGCGCTTATATTCGACCGCCTCGTCGAAGCGGTGGGCACGGAAGGAGCCGGCCTGAAAGGAGGCAAGCCCGCCTTCGGGCGTGTCGTCGCGCAGCGGGATGAGGAAGGATCGCGTGCGCGCATGATCGGCGGCGGCCTTGATGCGCTTGCGATTGGCGACGCCCACCTCGTCGGCCACGCGCCTGCGGATCAGCTCACGCGCGGTGATGCGCTCGGTCGCAAGGCGCAGCTCGAGCGCGGGCCTGCGCTCCCCCGTTCCGGCACCGAAGCACTCGTCGACGATCTTCAACACTGGCGGCATGGGCGCGCTCCCGCTTGGTCGGCGGATGATGTTACGAGCGGCGTGCGTGGTCCAGCGGGAATTGGGGGGGGAGGCCGAAGTCCCGGCACACCGCATGGTCGACGAGCCAGATTTGGCCGAGAAGTCCCTGCGCCGGCCGCGCATGGGCGCGGCCGAGCCTGGATCGCGTTACTTCTTGTCCTTGGGCTGCCACATCGTCAGCCCTTTCGCCTTTTCGGCGAAGGCCGCGCGGTCGGCGGGCGAGATATTGGCGCGGCCGCTCACAACGCCCATGCCGATCTTGCACTTAACGAAATAGCTTTCGTCGGCCTCGACCTCCAGCGCCAGCTTGTCGGTGACTTCGCCTTCGGTGAAATATTCATGCTTTCCCGGTTCGGCGGAGATCACATAATATTTTCCGGACCCAAGCCGGGCGACCTCAGCTTCGCCTTCATGAACGGTGCACCCGAGCGCTGCGCCCATGATCGAGCCGGGGCGGAAAAACACGATCTGTGCCTTGCCGGGCTCGGGAGCCGGCAGCGCACCGGATTTGGTCACGAGCGGTGCATTCGCATCCTGCGCCATCGCGCTGCCGCTTGCCGCCAACAGCATGATAGAAAACATCCCGCTCCGAATGATCTTCTGCATCAGTTTTTCCTCAGTTGGGTGATGAAATAGGACAGGGCTTGTCGCCAAGCGGCAGTTGCACCGCGCCGGACAGTTTCGCGTTGCCGCGAGTGTCAGGGGTAAGAGTCATGTCGCTGCCGTCGATCAGGAAGCCGGCGAGCGGGACGATAGCGCTGGCACCCATTGCGGCGCCAAAATGGGACCCCCGCTGCCGCCGAAATGGAAGCGGTCTATTCGAATATGTTGCGGCCCGCATTCCAGGTAGCGGACCATCACGATCAGTTCGCCGGCCTTGCCACCCCATCCAGCCTTGGTGACGTGCGAAACTGCCCCGCGCCCGGTCAGCCCGATCGGCAGGATCAGCCGTCTGACGGCCTTTTGCCGCGACTGTGGTGACGAGCGGTTTGTCAGCCGTTTCGAAGCAAACCGGGCACTGCCACGAACCCCTTCCGATCGACAATAATTCGATCCTCAGGCATTCCGCATGGTCGGCGTTGGGTTCGACTTCCGCTTCCAAGGATAGGAAGCGGTGGGCGGTTTGACTGTGAGCACCGGCACTATCAGGACAATGTGCTGATGCGGGGGAGGTCGCGCCATTAGGTTAGGTCTTCTTTTCATGTATCAGAGATTGACGGAATCTGGGCTTGAGGACTGCCTCTATGAACACCGCTAAATGTGCGTTGCTGCTTGTTTCTGCCGGTCTGGCTTCCACCCCGATTGCGGCAAGCGCAAAGAGCTTGGCTCCATGGCTGGCCCAGCCCAGACTAGACAGCCGTCACGCGCCCGTGATCGAGCAGGACGGACTGCGGTTCCGCGATCTGAACCGGGATGGTCAGGTCAATCCCTATGAAAACTGGCGGCTTGAACCCGTTGCCCGCGCTGCCGACCTGGTGGCGCGCATGACCCTGGCGGAAAAGGCCGGAACCATGATGCATGGCTCGATCCCAGGCATTGGCAATTTCGTAGGGTTTTCAACCGAAGGCTATGATGTCTCGCTGTTCCGGCCAGACGTGACCGAACGGAATGTGACCAGCTTTATTACGCGCCTCGCGGTTGGTCCGCGCCGAATGGCGGAGGAGAATAACAAGCTTCAGGAAATTGCAGAAGGGGCACGTCTTGGCATCCCACTGACCATCAGCACGGACCCACGTCATCATTTCCAGTTTGTTCTGGGCGCCAGCAGCATGGGCGTGGGTTATTCGCAGTGGCCAGAGACATTGGGCTTTGGCGCCCTGCGTGACACGAAACTGATGAAGCGTTTTGCCGAGGTAGCGCGAAAGGAATATCGCGCGACGGGTATCCATCAGGCTCTCTCGCCGCAGGCTGACCTATTTACTGAACCACGCTGGGCACGCGGGACAGGAACCTTCGGTTCTGATCCGCAGGTCGTTCGCGATCTGGTGGCAGCTTATGTTGAGGGGTTTCAGGGCAGTCCGAAAGGCCTGCAGCCTGACGGCGTGCTGACGGTTGTGAAGCATTGGGTTGGCTATGGGGCCACGCCTGAGGGCTGGGACGGGCACAATCGATATGGCCGCTTTGCAAAAGCGACGAACAAGAGCTTTTCTGCTCACGTCAAAGCGTTTGACGGTGCATTTCGGGTCAATGTTGCTGGCGTGATGCCCACTTATTCGATCATACAGGGGGTTTCGGTCTCGGGCAGACCGCTGGAACAGGTCGGGGCTGGGTTCAACGCGCAGTTGCTTCAAGACAAGCTGCGCAAGGAGAAACGATTCGATGGTATCATCCTGTCTGACTGGGCGATCACCAACGACTGCAAAGCGGAGTGTGTTTCGCCGACCAAGCCGCAGGGACCGGAATCCATCGCCATGCCTTGGGGCGTGGAGAATCTGAGTGAGCTTGAACGTTTCGCCAAAGGCATCAATGCCGGCATCGACCAGTTTGGGGGCGTCACTGATGCGGGCATCATTGTTGAGGCTGTCAACAAGGGCCTGGTGAAGGAAGCCCTGCTCGACGCAGCGGCGAAGCGCGTTCTTGTTACAAAGTTCCAGATGGGGCTGTTCGAAAATCCCTATGTTGATCCAGACGCTGCAGCGCAGTCTGTCGGAGCGGCTCAGGCGAACGATGAGGGGTTTGCCGCACAAGCTGCGTCTCAGGTCCTATTGAAGAATGACGGTATTTTTCCCCTGAAGGCCGGAACGCGTGTCTGGCTGAAAGATGTGGACGCCGATGCTGCGCGCGCGCGCGGTCTTGTCGTCGTTGACAAGCCGGAAGAGGCTGATGTGGCGCTGGTGCGTCTCGGTACGCCGTCCGAACGGCCGCATCCTTTCCACTTCTTCGGCAGGCGCCAGAATGAGGGGCGGCTTGATTTCCGCGCCGGAGATGCCGGGCATGATCTGGTCAAGGACCTTAGCGGCAAGACCAGGGTCGCACTGGCGCTGTTCGCGGATCGTCCCGCTGTGCTTGGACCGGTGGACAGCATGTCGAGCGCAATTCTCGTCAATTTCGGGGTATCCGATGCAGCCTTGCTAGATGTCGCTACGGGACGTCTGTCGGCAAGAGGACGGCTGCCTTTTGAACTGCCATCCAGCATGGCAGCCGTGGAAGCACAGGATCCCGCGGTGCCGGATGATAGCGAGGAGCCCTTGTACCGCGCTGGCGCGGGTCTGATGACAGGCAAGAATTAAGAGCTTGGCGATGGCTGGCCCTATGCCCGGCGCGACAGCGCCAACGAACATCAGTTCATCCCTCATCCCCCACCGGCGCCAGCCGCCGCAGCATCGTCCGTGCGAGGCCCAGCGCGCGCTCGCGCGTTAAACGCTCCTGCGACAGGCTGTAGTCAAGCCACAGGCCGTCCATCGTCGCCGAGATCAGCGTCGCCATGTCGCGCGGGGGGACCGGGCCTTGGGGCAGGCGGGCGACCGCGCGGTCGAGGAGGGTCTGGAGGCGGGCGTTGTAATGGCGGCTGACCTCGGCGAAGTCGGGGTTGCTGCGGACCAGCGTCCAGAAGGCGATCCACGCGCCCAATATGTCGGGGTTCGACCATTCCTCGCTGAAATGCACCTCGAACAGCCGGTCGATCGTCGTCCACGGGTCGGGATGTTCGGCTTCCACCTCCTCGGCGAAGCGGCCGATGAAATTGTCGCACAGCTCCTGATAGGTCTCGAGCAGCAGATTTTCGGGGTTGCTGAAATAATGGCGGAGCAGGCCGTGCGAGACGCCCGCCTGCCGGCAGATCTCGCGCCCCGTGGCGCCGCGCGGGCCCAGCGTCGCGAGGCAGCGGATCGTGACGGCGAGCAGGTCCTGCCGGCGGATGTCGGGCGCCTGGCGCGCGCGACGGGCGGGCCTGTCGGCCGTGCCTGTGGCGGCATCCTTGCTGGCGTCGGTCGCGGTCATTGCGCTCTTCTCTAGGCCGCTGCGGTTCAAACGGGAAGCCGTGCGGCTGGTCGTCGCCCGCGTCAGCGCGTCCCGGCTCGGATCAGCGGAGCGGGGCGGTTGATGAAGGATTTTAGCGCGAAACTGCTCTGGATGTGGGCGACGCCGGGGATGTTGGTCAGCACGTCGAGGAAGTCGCGATAATGGTCGAGGTCGCGGACCACGCAGCGCAGCAGATAATCCGACCCGCCCGACATCAAAAAACCGCTCATCACCTCCGCGAGCGACGCGACCTCGGCCTCGAAGGCGTCGAGCGAGGCGCGCACCTGCTTTTCCAGCGTGATCGAGACGAACACGCTCATCGCCCCGGCCAGCTGTTTCTCGTCGAGCCGCGCGAAATAGCCCGTAATGTAGCCGGCATCCTCCAGCTGGCGGACGCGGCGGATCGTCGGCGTCAGCGACAGGCCGATCGCGTCGGCGAGATCGCGCCAGGTGATCCGGCCGTCCTGGCTGAGCGTCTGCAGGATTCGAATGTCATAGCTATCGAGGTCCGTCATCGCGCTCTTCTCCGCCGTCATGGTCGATATGACCATAAACGGAGTTGATGGTGGTTCAAGATGCCAAGATTGTCGGTTTGAGCGGAAAGTTTGGAAACCCTTCCCACGGCGCTTCGGCTATTCTCGCAGGCAGGAGATCCGCGATGAAGCATGACCGTATCGTAAGCCTGGACGCCATCTACACCGCCGAGAGCGGTCCCACTTTCATGACCGGCATCCAGGCGCTGGTGCGGTTGCCGCTGATGCAGCGCCGGCTCGATCGGGCGCGGGGGCTGAGCACCGCCGGGCTGGTTTCGGGCTATCGCGGGTCGCCGGTCGGCGCTTACGACCAGCAGCTGTGGAAGGCGCAAAAATATCTCGATGCGCATGATGTCGTCTTTCAGCCGGGCCTGAACGAGGATCTCGCGGCGACCGCCTTGTGGGGTGCGCAGATGCACAAGGCCTTCGGCAAGACCAGGGCCGATGGCGTGTTCGGCATCTGGTATGGCAAGGGCAATGGCGTCGACCGCACCGGCGACGTGTTCCGCAACGCCAATATGCTGGGCACCTCGCCGCTGGGCGGCGTGCTGGCGATCGGCGGTGACGATCACGCCGCGCAGTCCTCGATGTTCCCGCACCAGACCGACGGCATCTTCCAGTCGGTGATGATGCCGGTCATTCAGCCGGCCAATGTCTCCGAGATACTGACGCTGGGTCTCGCCGGTTTCGCGCTGTCGCGCTTCTCTGGCCTGTGGGTGGCGATGAAGACGATCGCCGAGGTGGTCGAGAGCGCCGCGAGCTTCGAACTGCCCGATGCCTATCCGCTGTTCCGCGCGCCGTCGGATGTCGTGCCGCCGCATGGGCTCAACTGGGACCCGACGATCCAGTGGCCCGCGCAGCGCGCCGAATATGAGCGGCGCATGATCGAGGAGCGCCTGCCGGCCGCCATCGCCTGGGCGACCGCGAACCGGATCGACCGCACGATCTTCGCCAGCCGGGCGAAGCGCATCTGCGTCGTCACGGTCGGCAAGGCGCATCAGGATCTGATGCAGGCGCTCGGCAATCTCGGCATCGGCGGGGACGAGGCGGAGGCGCTCGGCCTGTCGATCTACAAGGTCGCGATGAGCTGGCCGCTCGCCACCGCGCCGCTGCTGGAGCTGGCGGGGCAGGCCGACGAGATCTTCGTCGTCGAGGAGAAGGGCCCGACCGTCGAGAACCAGATCAAGGCGGCGCTGTTCAACCGGGCGGGCCCGCGCCCGCGCGTTACCGGCAAGGCCGATGTCGAGGGTAAGACGTTGCTGCCGGTGGTGATGGAGTTCGACCCGATGCTGGTCGCGCGCGCGCTGGTGTCGCGGATCGTGCAGGACCCGATTGGTCTCGCGGCGCGGCTCGACGCGCTGCAGCAGCGTAAGGCCGGGGGCGAGGTGGTGCCCTTTCCGGCGCGCAAGCCCTTCTTCTGTTCGGGTTGCCCGCACAACAGCTCGACGAAGACGCCCGAAGGATCGATCTCGGGCGGCGGCATCGGCTGCCACGTCATGGCGCTGTCGGTGCCGAAGCTGAAGACCACGACCTTCAGCCAGATGGGCGGCGAGGGCATGCAATGGGTCGGCGCCGCGCCCTTTTCCGAGACGAAGCACATCTTCCAGAATCTGGGCGACGGCACCTATCAGCATAGCGGCCTCCTCGCGATCCGGAGCGCGGTCGCATCGAAGGCCAACATCACCTTCAAGATTCTCTACAATGATGCGGTCGCCATGACCGGCGGGCAGCCGGCCGAAGGCGCGATCGATCCCGCGCGGATCGTCGCGCAGCTGAAGGCCGAGGGCGTGTCGCATGTCCGCCTGGTCAGCGACGATCCCGCTAAGTGGCGTGCGCTGGGCGGGGAGGTCGTCATCGGCCACCGCGACGATATGGACGCGATCCAGCGCGAGCTGCGCGACATGCCGGGCGTCACCGCGATCGTCTATGAACAGACCTGCGCCGCCGAAAAGCGCCGCCGCCGCAAGCGGGGCGGCTTCCCCGATCCCGACCGCCGCCTGTTCATCAACCCGCGCGTCTGCGAGGGCTGCGGCGATTGCTCGGTCCAGTCGAACTGCATCGCGGTCCAGCCGCTGCAGACCCCGCAGGGCACCAAGCGCCGGATCGACCAGTCGGCGTGCAACAAGGACTTCTCCTGCGTGAAGGGCTTCTGCCCGAGCTTCGTCGAGATCGACGGCCCGGTGCTGCGCCGTCCCGAAACCACGCGGATCGAGGCGATGGAGAAGGAGCGTTTCCCGGCCCTTCCCGCGCCCGTGATCCCCGCGCTCGACGGCGTGTTCAACGTCTATGTCGCCGGCATCGGCGGGCTGGGGGTGCTGACGGTCGGCGCCTTGCTGGGCATGTCGGCGCATCTCGACGGGCTGTCCTCGACCGTGCTCGACTTCACCGGCCTCGCCCAGAAGAACGGCGCGGTGGTCAGCCAGGTGCGGATCGCGAGCGGCGACATCCATGCGGTGCGGATCGGGCAGGGGGACGCCGACCTCGTGCTCGGCACCGATGCCGTGGTCGCCAGCAGCCCCGACGCGCTGCGCAAATTCGCGGTCGGTCGCGGGGCGATCGTCCTCAACGCCGACGAGACCCCGACCGCCGACGTGGTGCTGGACCGCGACGCCGCTCTGCCGACCGCGACCATGCTCGACCTGCTGATGAAGCGCGCGGGCGATCGCGGCTTCCTGATCAACGCGACGCGCATTGCCGAAGGGCTGTTCGGCAACAATGTCGCCGCCAACACGCTGATGGTCGGCTATGCCTGGCAGAAAGGGCTGCTGCCGATTTCGGCCGAGGCCTTCGCGGCGGCGATCGAGTCCAATGGTGCGGCGGTCGCGCTCAACAAGCGCGCCTTCGCCTGGGGCCGGCTGGCCGCAGTCGATCTGGCGGCGGTCGAGCGCATGGCGGGCTTCGCTGCCGAGCCCGTGGCGGTCGAGGACACCGAGGCCCTGATCGCGCGCCACGGCGCCGATCTGGTCGCCTATCAGGACGAAGCCTATGCCGCGCGCTATGTCGCGTTGGTCGATCGCGTCCGCGCCGCCGTCGCGCCGATGGGCGATGCGGGCGAGCCGCTGCTGCGTGCGGTGGCGGCCAATGCCTATAAGCTGATGGCCTATAAGGATGAATATGAGGTCGCGCGGCTCTATGCCGAGCCGGCCTTCCGCGAGGCGCTGTCGGCGCAGTTCGCTTCGACGCGGCGGCTCTCGCTCTATCTGGCGCCGCCGCTGCTGTCGCGGGTCGACCCCGCCACGGGCCGCCCGGCCAAGCGCAAGTTCGGGCCGTGGATCTTCACCGCGATGGCGCTGCTCGCCAAGGGCAAGGCGCTGCGGGGCGGCCGGGCCGACCCGTTCGGCCGTATAGCCGAGCGTCGCGCCGAACGCGCGCTGCGCGACGAATATTTCGCGACGATCGAGATGCTGTGCCACCGGCTTGACCGGACCGCGCCCGACACCGCGCTGGCGCTGGCCGCCTTGCCCGACATGGTGCGTGGCTATGGCCCGGTGAAGGAGGAGGCGATGGCGCGCTATGCGGACGAGCGCGCCGCGCTGATCGCCCGGCTCGACGAGCGGCCTGACGAGCGGGCCGCCGCCTGACCCGCCGTTCCGTCTGACGGGCAATCCGCCGGGTGCGCTGCGCAAAGCGCTTCCACCGCGCCCGATCAGGCTTTAAGGGCTTCGCGCAAATCCATCTTCAGGTGAACCATGGCAGATTCTGTGCAGTTCCAGACGATCCCGAACCCCAACCGGCTTTCCGACGATGCGCGGGTACAGCTGATCGCGGAGCCAGGCTTCGGCAAGGTCTTCACCGATCATATGGTCACGATCGAATGGACCGAGGAGGCCGGCTGGCACGACGCCCGCGTCCGTGCGCGCGAGCCCTTCTCGATCGATCCGGCCAGCGCCGTGCTGCATTATGCGCAGGAGATTTTCGAGGGGATGAAGGCCTATCGCGGCAGCGATGGCGCGATCACCCTGTTCCGGCCCGAGGAGAATGCGCGCCGCTTCAACCAGTCGGCGCACCGCATGGCGATGCCCGAACTGCCGGAGGAACTGTTCCTTGAGGCGATCGAGCGGCTGGTCGCGATCGATGCGGCGTGGATTCCGGCGGGTGAGGGCAGCCTTTATCTGCGCCCCTTCATGTTCGCCAACGACGTGTTCCTCGGCGTGCGCCCGGCCAAGCGCTATGTCTTCTGCGTCATCGCCTCGCCGGTGGGGGCCTATTTCAAGGGCGGCGCCAAGCCGATCAGCGTCTGGGTGTCGGACAATTACAGCCGCGCTGCCGCCGGTGGCACCGGTGCCGCCAAGTGCGGCGGCAACTATGCCGGCAGCCTGATCGCGCAGGCCGAGGCGATCGAACATGGCTGCGACCAGGTCGTCTTCCTCGATGCTGCCGAGCATCGCTGGGGCGAGGAACTGGGCGGCATGAATATCTTCTTCGTGTTCGACGACGGCACGGTGAAGACCCCGCCGCTCGGCACGATCCTGCCCGGCATCACCCGCGCCTCGGTCATCGCGCTCGCCCGCGACAAGGGGATTGCGGTCGAGGAGGCCCGTTACGGTTTCGATCAGTGGCAGGCCGATGCGCAGAGCGGCCGCCTGCGCGAGGTGTTCGTGTGCGGCACCGCCGCGACGATCGTCAGCGTCGGCCGCATCCTGCACAGCGGCGGCGAATTCCTGATCGGCGGCGGCGAGGCCGGGGCGGTGACGCAGGATCTGCGCGACCGGCTCGTCGCGATCCAGCGCGGCGAGACCAACGACCAGTTCGGCTGGCGCCGCACGCTCTGAGCGCTTTGCCGGGCGGTGCTGCTGCTCCGCCCGGCTCAATCGTCAGATAGTTCAGACGCTATAATGGCCCTGTGCCCAGCCATTGGGCGCCGATGACAGCGGCATGATGCCGTCGCTCGACACCCAGCGGTGCGCTGCCTTGTCGAGCGGATCGATCACGATCAGCTTGACCCAGCCATTGCCGAACAGCCTGCTGAGGATCGGCGTCTCCATGACGATCCGGTCGACCCGGTCGAGCGGCGCGTGGACCACGGTCAGCAGCCGCTGCGGCACATGATAGGGGGTGCCGTCGTCGTTGAAGAGCGACTGGCGCGGCAGGCCGACGCAGAGATCGCCTTCATTGCCCTGCAGGACGCCGAAGCCGCCGATGATGTTGTGGGTCGCCTTGTCGCCCGCGCCATAAGCGGCATTGTCGATCGTCGAGAAGAGATATTGGCAGTTGATCCACTGCGCGACGATCATCGGCGCGGTCAGGATCGTCTTCAGTGCCGATCCGTCCTGATCCTGCCGCCAGTCATAGCTGTGCAGGAAGGCGCGCCCGTCGAGGTCCATGTCGCGGCTGATCGAGCGCGGACCGACGACGAAGGCTGCATTGCGCGACAGCCCCCATTCGGGCCGCACCTCGCCCCAGTGGAGCGCAGCGGTGCGCTGTCCCTCGACCGTCCGGCCGAGGCGGGCGGCGCGCCAGCCGCAGGTCTCATTGGCCGCATCCTCGATGTCCATGCGCAGCAGCTCGAAATCCTCCTGATGCGAAGCAGGGATGTTCCAGCTCTCGTAGAACAGGATCTCGTCGGTGCTGGTGTTGTGCTGAGCCGCGAGAAAGTAGCTGTCCTCCGGGATCATCAGGCCGTCGGCCCGCAGGCGGCTGCGCACCCGATCGTCGTTCAGGATCGCCGCCAGCGCGCGGGCATTGGGGCCGCCCGAGCGTCCGCCGCAGGCGCCGCAGTCGAGCGAGCCGACGAAGGCGTTGTTCACCGCGCTGGCGCCATGGCCGACCAGCATCACGATGCGCCCGAGCGCTTCGGGCTTCAGTCCGGTCAGCGCGAACAGGTTGCGTGCATAGTCGCACTTGTTGGCCAGCGTCATGCGATCGGCCGCGCTGTGGGCGTGATCATGGTCATGGTCATGGCTGGCGGTGCACGGACCCATCAACGGATCGAGCGCTTCGCGTCCCGGCGGCACCAGCTTTTGCGCCAGCTTCGGCGCCCAGTTGCGGATCGCAAGCATCGCTGCTGCGAGCGGCCCGGCAGCCTCGGCGGTCGCGAAGCTGGTCATGACGCCCTGTTTCGCCGATCCGGCGAGGCTGTTGAGGCTGGTTGCGCCACGGATGCGATCGATCAGGCGGCGCGCCTCATCCTCCGCGCCGGCAACAGGGCGGGTTTCGACATCGTGTTGCGGTTCGAGCAGCACCGGCAACTGCCGCTTGCGCCGGCTGTCGAGCGGCGAACGCAGGGCGATCGGCAGCCCGAAGAAGCCGGCATAGCCGAGCGTCTCATAGTCGCCGCGCCGCTCGATCGCGCGCCGCAGCGGTTCCGAGCGAACGTCGATGCAGAAGATCATCTGCGCCGCCGGGCGGGCCTTGCCGCCTTCGTTGCCACGGACATGCTTGCGCAGCCCGGCAACGACCTGGCTTTCCAGCTGCCGTTCGGCGGTGGTCATGAACAGATAGGCGAGATCCGCATGGGACAGCCCGGCGATGTGCCGCACGATCGCCTTGGCGTCCCCTTCCAGCCGGTCGAGCGTCAGAAAGTCCAGCGAGAAATGGCGTGCCAGATCGTCGCGTGCATCGTTGGCGAAGACTGGCGGCGCCTTGGGCAGAGGGGCGACCCTGTCGATCAGCGCCCACAGGCCGAGCATATCGGTCAACGTCGCCGGCGCGCCGCGCGAGACATCGAGGTCCGCCTTTTCGCTCCGCCACCTGATGTGGCCGGCCCAGCCCGGCAGGCGGGTCAGCATGGTGCGGAGCCAGTGCAGCCGTGCCTCGAGCTGGTTGGGCTTGTCCAGCAAAGCGAGGCGGATCGCCTCGAGCGGATCGGTCGGCATGGCGTCCACCAGCGCCTCGGCCTCATCCCCGGCGAGCGCCGCGAAGTCCGGATCGTCGAGCGCCATGTCGAGGATCGCGGCGTAGAGACCGCGCTCACGGCCCGGCATCGGCATTGCCGCGACGCCCTGGTCGAAAAAGACGGCGCACCATTTGGCGAGGAAGGCTTCGCCGGGGCCCGAACTGCGCGGGGCCTCCGCGTCCGGATCGGCGCTCTCCTCGATCTCCAGCAGCCGCGCTGCGAGCAGGTCGAGCGCATTGATTCCGGGCAGGACCTTGCGAAAGGCCATATCCGGGCCGCCCAGATGCTCGACCGCGATCTGCAGGAGCAGGACGCGGTCGACCTTGCCCTGCTCGACAAGGCGGCGCCACTTGTCGAGCGCCATGCCGGCGCGGGCACCGAACAGGCCGCCCGCGCGGCTGACCGCATCGGCGAAGGGGAGGTCTTCGAAGCCGGACAGCGGGTTGACCGCGATCGGGCTTTCGAGCGGCCACAGCGGCGCCACGACCTGGGACGCGATCTGGATGAGGTCGCGGACGTCGTCGATGGAGAGCGTCTGCTGCTTGGGGCGTTCTTTCAGGAGGAGCGACATGCGGTTTTCCTTGAAAAGAGGGGGGAGCGGATCAGGCGCGGATCGCGCCAGCGTTGAGCAGGCGGACATAGAGCCAGCGCGGCAGTTGCCGGGCGGCCGTCGAGGGCTTGAACTGCCACAGCAGGGCCAGCGAGAAGAGCAGCGCCAGAGCCAGCTGGGCGCTGGCGGGCAGGATCGGCGGCGCGCTGCGCTGGTAGAGGCTTTCGGCGGCGAACAGGCCGAGCATGTGGACCGCGATCAGCATCGCCACCATTGCCCCGGTGCCGGCCATCTGCGCCGTGCGGCCGCCGCTCTGCGGGAGCGTGAGGAAAGTGAGGACGGCGGTCGTGAGGGCGAAGGCCATGGGCAGGAAGGCCGGCGCCCGGGGATCGACGATCCCGGCGGCGAAGCCGGCGCCCAGGACGAGGATGCTGACACCCAGGGCGGCGAGGACCGGCGGGCGGACCCGTTCGACCTGCGGTGCGCGGATGGTCATACCGGTGCCGAGGAACAGCCAGGCTTTGAACAGGCCGTGGGCAACGATGTGCCACAGCGCGGCGGCATAGGCGCCAAGGCCGCAGGTCAGGATCATGAAGCTCATCTGCGACACGGTCGACCCGGCCAGGGACCGCTTGACGTCCGGGCGGACGATCATGACGCCGATACCGTAGAGCGCGCCGACCGCGCCCAGGCCGACCAGCGAGAGGCGGACGATCGGGGCTGCTTCGAGCAGCGGCGCAAAGCGCAGGAGCAGGAAGCCGCCGGCATTGACCATGCCCGCATGCATCAGCGCGGAAACCGGGGTCGGCGCCGTCATCGAGGCGAGCAGCCAGCGCGACAGCGGCGGAATGGCGCAGCGTGCGAGGGCGGCGATGGCGAGCAGGGCTGCGGCCAGTTCGGCGGAGAAGCTCGGCATCTGCGACACCCGACCGACGATATCGGCGATCGATGCCGTTCCGAACCGCCAGCTGAGCAGACCGAGGCCGAGCACCAGCGCCGCATCGGTCGTCATGAAGCTATTGGCAGCGAGGCGCGCCGACTGCCGGGCCGAGGACCAGCCCTGGACATGCCCGATCAGTCGGGCGAGGAAGAAGCCACTGGCGACCCATCCGGCCGCAAAGACCAGCACATGGTTGGTGGTGAGAAAGGCGGCCGTGGCGGCGAGCAGCCCGACCATATTGCCGAAATAGCGTGAGGCATCCGAGGCCCGCATGTGGCGGCGCGAATAGGTGACGATCGAGGCCGCTACGAGGAGCACCAGGCCCGCCATGGCTGCCGTCAGGCCGTCGAGCGCGAAGAGCGGGACGGCATGGTCGACCACCGTCATGACGGCGAGGAAGAAGAGGGCAGCCAGGATCAGGAGGGGCTGGGCGGGCGACTGTCTTTCGGCCTGGGCCGAAGCGGGCGTGGAACGCATGGGATGATGCTCCTTTCGCGGCCGATATGAGTTCTGGACGTACATTGGTAAAACGAGTTATTGAAATCCTATTCATTGAACATCGACATGGATGCGCGCAGATGCTCAGAAATCTCGATCTTGACCTGCTCCGCTGCTTCGTCACCATCGCCGATGCGGGCAGTTTCACCCGAGCCGGTGAACGGCTGGGGCGGACGCAGTCGACGATCAGCCTCCAGGTGAAGTGGCTGGAGGACATGCTCGGCCGCAGCCTGATCCACCGTACGTCGCGCTCGCTGCAGCTGACGTCGGAGGGGCAGCGGCTGCTCGGCACCGCGCGCAAGCTGCTGCTGCTCAACGACAAGGTCGTGGCAGAAATTTTCGAGCCCGACATCGCGGGTTCGGTCCGGCTGGGCGTGCCCGAGGATTTCGCCACGGTACATCTGCCGACCGTGCTTGCACAGTTCACCGAGGCGCATCCGCTGGTCGAACTGGAGGTGACCTGCGATCTGACGCTCAACTTGCTCGAACGCTTTCACAGCGGGGCATTCGACCTGGTGCTGGTCAAGCGCGAGCCGACGCTCGCCACGACGACAGTGGGCGGCATGCGCGTATGGCGGGAGCCGCTGGTCTGGGTCGCGCGCGACCGGAGCGCAGCCGATGGCAAGGAGACGCTGCCGCTGATCGTGTCGCCCCAGCCCTGCGTCTATCGCAAGCGCGCGATCGACGCGCTGGAGGCGCAGGGCCGCCCCTGGCGGATCGCCTATACGTCGACCAGCCTGGCCGGCAGCCAGGCAGCGGTACGCGCCGGGCTGGGGGTAACGGTGCTTCCACGCGAGATGGTACCGGACACGCTCTTGCCCGTTGGGCCGGAGGCAGGCCTGCCGGCGCTGGCGGACACCGAGATCGCTCTGCTGGAGGCCGCCGGTATCTCCGACACCGCCCACAAGCTGAGCCAGCATATCGTCGAGGCACTGGAGCGCGGCGCCTGAGCGGCGGCATCGAAACCCGATCATTGGAATTTCCGATGCTTGTCATGAGATCATTTCATTTTGGCATGGTCGAACTTCTGACTAGCGGGCAGGGTGGAGGCAGCCATGGACATTGCGGGCCGAGCGGCGGTCATCGTCACCATGCACGGCAAGGAAGACCTGATCGAGGCGGGGCTTGCCGGCACGGGAATGCGCTTCCTTCCGCCGCCCGAAATCGACACCGATCGGTTCGGCACCTTCAGCGGCGAAATCCCGAGGGCGGGATCGCAGCATGACGCGCTGCTCGCCAAGGCGCGGGCGGGACTGGATGCAGTGGCGGACGCGGATTTCGCGCTGGCCAGCGAGGGAGCCTTCGGCCCGCACCCCGCTTATGGCTTCGTTCCGGGCGGCCGGGAGATGGTGGTCCTGCTCTGCCGGGCCAGCGACCTGCACGTCATCGGCGAGGATCTGACGCTCGATACCAATTTCGCAAGCCGCGAAGCCCGTACATTCGCCGAAGCACGGGAGTTTGCAGACCGCATCGGCTTTCCCGATCACGGCCTGCTGCTCGCCCCGCCGGGGGACGCCGGACACTTTACCAAGGATATGGAAGGCTTCGAAGCGCTGGATGCAGCGGTTGCGGCGCTGTTGGCGGCGCATGGCTGCCTCCATCTTCGCACCGACATGCGGGCGCACCGAAATCCCACGCGGCGGCGCTCAATCGCGCGCGCGGCGGCCGATCTCGCGCTTCGCCTCGACCAGCGCTGCCCCGATTGCGCATTCCCTGATTGGCGCGGCGTACTGCGGCCCGGTCGGCCTTGCGGCTGGTGCGGGACGGCGACGTTCGACAGTGTCGACCGGCTCTACCGGTGCCGCAGCTGCGGGCTCGAACGGATCGAGGCGATCGATCCCGATCGGAAGGCCGACCCCGCGCATTGTCCGTCCTGCAATCCCTGAAATGCGATAAGCGGCGCACGCTGGGGTCGGTCGACACGAACGAATTTCGCGCTTGGTTGCAGCTTGCAATAGCCCCATGCAGGAGGCCTGCAACGCCGGCCCGCCGCCGGAAAATCAGAAGTCGCGACGACGCTTCTGCAGGCCGCCAGCCATGGGCAGCTTGTCCTCGTCGATCAGCGCGCCGGCCTTGATCACCACGACGATCGCCTTGGCGTTGTTGATGTCGGCGGTGGGGTCGGCGCTCAGCAGCACGGCGTCGGCGATTTTGCCGGGCGTGATCGACCCGAGTTCGTCTTCGCGGCCGAGATGACGGGCGCTGTTGAGCGTTGCCATACGGATGATCTCGCCGGGCTTCACGCCGGCAGCCTGCATCAACTCCATCTCGCGGTGGACGGCCGGGCCGATCGACTGGTCGGTGCCGATCGCAATCACCCCGCCGGCCGCGTCGATCTTGCGCAGATTCTCCTGCGCGATCGGCGTCATGAGCTTCATCCACCAGGTCCAGCTACGCTCCTTCCATTCGGCGCGGGTCTTGGACTTGAGCTCTGCGATCTGCTGCTTGCTGTAGGAGGCGGCGTACAGTGGCTGGTCGAGATATTCGGGATGCTCGACCAGGCGGCTATAGCCCTCGCCGATCGTGAGCGTGGTCGCCATCGGGGTCTTCTTCGCCCCCATCAGCTTGACGAAACCGTCGCTGACGGGACCCTGGATGACGGGGTGGGCGAGGCTGTCGACGCCGGCGTAGATCGCCTCGATCGCGCGCAACTCGCTCGATGTATGCGCGGTCGTGCGGATGCCGCGCTCATTATAATATTGGATGATGTTCTGCATCAGGTCGAGCGGCAGCAGCGAAATCATTGGTCGCGAGCCCCAGCCATGTTCTTCCAGCGTGAGCTTGACGATATCGGGTTTCTGCTCGGCGATATGCTTGTCGAGCGCGGGCTTTGCCTGCGGCCAGCTGTCGACCTCGACGCCCATCGCCGAGCCGTGGCTGCCGGGATAGGTGACGAGATTGCCGGTTGCCAGGATGCGCGGCGACAGAATCTTGCCGGCGCGTTCCTCGTCGCGCAGCGTCAGGATGAAGCGCGCGTCGTTGCCCGCGTCATAGACGGTGGTCACGCCCGAATAGAGGAAGCTGGCAAGCGCCTGGACGCCCTGGTCATGCTTCTTCTCGGGATTATAGGGGCCGCCGAGATGGATGTGGACGTCCATGAGACCGGGGATCATCCAGCGCCCGGTCGCATCGACCCGGCGTCCCTTCAGCTTTGCGGCCGCAACGGTCGGGGTGACGGCGACGAACTTGCCGTCGTCGATGGCGACACTCATGTCCGGTTGCGGCGTGCCGCCGGTCCCGTCGACGAGGGTGACATGGTCGAAGATGATCGCTTCGGCCTGTGCGATGGTGCCGGCGACGAGCATCGAGCCGGCGAGCAGGAACCCGCGGATAAGCGTTTTCATTGTCACAGCCCCGTCTCCCCGGCCTTGCCGTCCT
This sequence comes from Zymomonas sp., assembly GCA_027489105.1. The sequence goes on from JAIYAJ010000120.1 coordinate 32,989, forward strand.
TCTTGAAAATGATGCCGTCGCGCATCACGAAATCGACCGCCAGCACCGCGCGGATATCGGTGAGCGGATCGCCGTCGAGCGCAATGATGTCGGCGGCGAGACCCGGCGCGATGCTGCCGCGATCGGGCACGCCACCGGCCTTTGCGGCGTTGACCGTGCCCGTCTTGAGCGCCTCCATCGGCGTCATGCCGGCCTCGACATATTCGAGCATTTCATAGCTGTTGGTACCGTGCGGCGCGATGCCGTTGTCGGTGCCCAGCGCGATCGGAACGCCCAGACGGATCGCGGCGCGCACCATCTTCTTGGGCTGGTCACCGAGCTGATAGAGCTTGGCCAGCGAGTTGGGCGCGAGAGTCTTGAAGGGTCCCTGCCGCACCTTCTCGGGCGTGTCGCCGACCCATGTGATCGGCCAGACGGTGGGAATCAGCCAAGTGCCGTGCTGCTTCATCAGCTTCAGGCTCTCTTCGTCGGCCCACATCGCATGTTCGATCGAGTCGTAGCCGGCGCGCACCGCCGCATCGATGCCGCTCTTGCCATGA
>JAIYAJ010000363.1 GCA_027489105.1 Zymomonas sp.
CGATAGAGTTCGTTGAGCGTCGGCAGGCGCCAGCCGCTATAGGCGGCACCGCGCAGCTGCACCGCCGCCAGACCCGGCGGGTTCCAGGCAATGCCTGCACGACCCGTCGTTTCGGTGCCCGAGCGGTCGGCATAGCGCTGGCTGTTCGCCGCCACGAGCGCGCCGCTGTTGCGGTTGATCTCGGTCCGCCGGCCGTCGCGCAATTCCCAGCGGTCGATCCGGCCGCTCGCGGTCAGCGTCAGGCCCGGCGCCGGCAGCAGCGCCAGTTCGGCAAAGCCGCCATAGATGCGCTGCTCGCCGCCCGCGACGCGGCCGACATTGGTCGCGACCACCACTTCCTCGGTCCGGCCGCTGACATGGCGCAGATCGCCGCCCAGCCGCAATGTCCGCCCCTCGCCCAGCCAGGGCCGCAGTTCGAAACGGCCGCCGACCCCGTTGGCGGGGACATTATACTGGTCGAGCGATTGGGTAACGGTCGCCCGGCGCGCGCCGATGCTCGCGAAGCCGCTCGAAAATTCGCGGTGCTGGAGCCAGGCGGTCGCCTCCCAGCCCCAACGACCACGCCCGACGAGGCGCAGCGAGGCGTCCACCGCCAGATTGGCATTGCCGGTGAAAGGAACCCCGCGATCGCGTTGGTCGAGCAGGAAGGAACCATTGGCCTGCAGTTCGACATCCTCGCCCGCCGGGATCACAGCCCGCGCCGAACCCCGGCTCTGGCGATAGCGCGCCGCGCGGTCGATCGGTCCCCGGTCGTCCGCGACGATCGGCACGAAGCCGTCGCCCCGAGCATGGCCGGCCGAGATCATCGCAAAGCCCCCGCCGAGCGCTGTGGTGACGGTCGCATCGGCATCGAGCGAGTTGCGGCTGCCATAGGCCAGTCCGGCATCGACGCGCGGCGCGTCGTCGCCGCCGATGCTCGTCAGTTCGATCGTCCCGGCGAGCGCGCCGGCGCCCTGCACGCCGCTTCCGCCCCCGCGCGTGACGCGGACATGGCCGATCCGCGCCGGATCGAGCGCGGCCCAGCTGATCCAGCCGCCGAACGGATCGATCACGGGGACCCCGTCGAGCAGGACGAGCGCGCGGGTCGCCGCATTGCCGCCCAGACCGCGCAGCGTCACACCCTGGCTCGTCGGGTGGGCCGACCGCGAATCCGACCGGCGAAATTGCTGAAAGCCGGCGGCATCGCGCAATATGTCTTCCATCCGCCCGCTGGCCGACAGCGTCAGGCGGTCGCGATCGATGCTGACCACATCATAGGCGGCATCGCCCGGCGAGCGGTCGAGACCATAGCCCGAAACGATGATGGTTTCGTCCTCCGCCGCGCAGGCCGGGTGCGCCAGTGCCGCCAAGATGGTGGCGCTCAACAATAAGCGGGCCTGCCGCAAGACGATCCTCCCTCATGGTCTGGGAAGGCGGATCACCATCCTGGTGGCGGCGCGTCAATGCGTTTCGTGGGGCAGCAGCACCCGGACGCAGCGAAAAAGTCAGGCGGCGACCTCGAAACGCTGGGCATAGCGCGCGGCGATGCGCGCGACGGGGACCAGCACGAACACGTCGATCGTGTTGAAGGCGTGGTCGATATAGGCGCCGTCGCCGATCTCCGCGCCGACCCGCAGATAGGCCTTGATCAGCGGCGGCAGGCGCCGCAGCGCGATGCGGGGGTCATAGCCACCGATCGGCAGCGCCGCGAGCGGGATCGCCTGATCGCCGATCGCCCGGGCCCGCAATTCGGGCATCGCCATATGATTGTGCGCGAGCAGCGAAAGACCCTCGGCATGTTCGGCCGGGTTGACGCCGGGAAAGCTCGCGCACCCGAACATATAGCCGATCGCATGGCGCTGCAGATAATCGGCGATTCCGCGCCACAGCAGCTGGATCGTCCCGGCATCGCGATAGGCCGGATCAACGCAAGAGCGGCCGAGCTCGAGCAGTTCCATGCCCTCCCGGCGGCCATGCGCCAGCACCGGCGACAGGTCGAACTCATGCGCCGAATAGAAGCCGTCATGCGCCTCGGCGACGCTCTGGCGAAGCAGACGATAGGTGCCGACCACCGGGCTGCCCGGCCGGCCCTGATCCTCGACCAGCAGATGATCGCACAGGCCATCATAAGGATCGATGTCGCGCAGGTCGGCGAAGGCATCGCGTGCTGCGCCCATGTCGCGGAAGAATATGTCATAGCGCAGCCGCTGGGCGGCGACGATATCGGCTTCGTCGCGTGCTAGCCTTACGGACAGCCGCCGCTCGCCCGAACCGGCCGACGATAGTGCCTGCGCCATGGACCCGTCCCCTTTCTGCAACTATGGGAGGGTAATAATCGGGCCATGCGTCATGGCCGCTACCGCGCGGCGATCCATTTGCTACACAGGCGTTCCAACTGCGTTACATGGCGCGGAGCGCGGCGCCGGACAGAGCCGGCGAAAACGAGGGAGACCAACTGGTGACGACACCCAGCGAGAAGCTGCTTCTGTTCGGAGCGACCGGCGATCTATCGCAGCGCATGCTTTTGCCATCGCTCTACGGACTGGCCGCCGAGGGTCTTTTGGCGCCCGCGCTTGCAATCGTTTGCACAGCGCGCACCGTGATGACCGATACGGAGTTTCGGGTCTTCGCCGACACCGCGCTGCGCCGCTTCGTGCCAACCGAACGGCTCGACGACGACGCGCTGGCCGCCTTTCTCGAACGGCTCAGCTATGTACCGGTCGACGCGTCGAAGGAAGAGGACTTCGCGACCCTTGCAGAGCGCGTCGGCTCGACCGAGCGGGGCCTGTCGATCTTCCTGTCGACCGCGCCGTCGCTGTTCGGCTCGACGATCGAGGGCCTGGCCAACGCCGGTCTCGCCGGTGACGGGGTACGCATCGGCCTGGAAAAGCCGCTCGGCTACGACATGGCGTCCAGCCGGGTGATCAACGACGCCGTCGCGGCGGTCTTCCCCGAGGATCGCACCTTCCGCATCGACCATTATCTGGGCAAAGAAACCGTCCAGAACCTGCTCGCCCTGCGCTTCGCCAACAGCTTGTTCGAGCCGCTGTGGCGCGCCGGCGGGATCGAGCATGTCCAGATCACGGTGTCCGAAACCGTCGGCCTCGAAGGCCGGGTCGGCTTCTACGACGGAGCCGGGGCGATCCGCGACATGGTCCAGAACCACATGCTCCAGCTGCTCGCGCTGGTCGCGATGGAGCCGCCTGCGCAGTTCGACGCGACCTCGGTCCGCGACGAGAAGGTCAAGGTTCTGCGTTCGTTGCGCCCGATCGACCGCGCCACCGTGGCGACCCACAGCGTGATCGGCCAATATGGCCCCGGCGCGATGGCCGGCGGGCCGGTACCGGGCTATCTCGACGAACTGGGCAAGCCGTCGGACACCGAAACCTTCGTCGCGCTCAAGGCGCACATCGACAATTGGCGTTGGCGCGGCGTGCCCTTCTACCTGCGCACCGGCAAACGCCTGCCCAGCCGGCAGTCGGAGATCTTCATCCGGTTCAAGAGCGTGCCCCACTCGATCTTCGAGGGGCGCGGCGCGATGTTGCAACCCAACAAGCTGATCATCCGTTTGCAGCCCGACGAGAATGTCCGGCTGATGCTGATGTCCAAGGAACCCGGCCTCGATCGCGACGGCATCCGCCTGCGTGAGGTGCCGCTCGACATCTCGATGCCCAACGCCTTCGCCGACAGCCGGCGTCGGATCGCCTATGAAAGGCTGCTGCTCGACCTGATCGAGGGCGACCAGACCTTGTTCGTCCGGCGCGACGAGGTAGAGGCCCAATGGGAGTGGATCGATGCGATCCGCGAAGGCTGGGCTGCCAATTCGATGAAGCCCAAGCCCTACACCGCCGGGACATGGGGACCGTCCGCTGCGATCGCTCTGACCGAGCGCGACGGGGTCACCTGGCACGATTGAGGCGCCGCAGCGCGCGACACGGCCAATGCGTGAAGCGGCGGCCATGAAAGGAAAGACTGATGATCGAAGCCGAATGGTGGGACTATGAGGATGCCGATGAACTGGCCGAAGCGGTAGCCGGCGATATCGGTTTCATCGTCGAATCGGCGCTCGATGCGCGCGGACAATGCCTGCTCGCCCTGCCGGGCGGACGCACACCTGTCCCGATCTACGAAAAGCTGGCCAAGGCCAGGATCGACTGGAAGAAGGTGATGATCGTCCCGACCGATGACCGGATCGTGGCGATGACCGATCCGCTGTCGAACGCGGCGATGCTGGCGCGCATTTTCCTGCCCAAGGGCGCCCGCGTCATCCCCTTCATCAGCGAGAAGGCCCCCGACCATAAGGCCGCCGGTCGGGCCGCCGATGCGCGGCTGCAGGAACTGCCCTGGCCGCCCGATCTGGTCTGGCTGGGGATGGGCAATGACGGGCACACCGCCTCGATCTTCGCCGGTCCCGATCTCGACGAGGCGCTGGACGCACCCAAGGCGCGTCGCGCGGTGGGCGTGCTGCCCGATCCGCTGCCCGCCGAGGCGCCTGTCGCCCGCGTGACGCTGACCCGCGCCGCCATATTGTCGGCGCGCACGCTGACCGTTGTCGTCACCGGCAAGGACAAGAAAAAGCTGCTCGAACGCGCGATCAAGGACGGCGCAGGCTCGCCGCTGCCGATCGGACGGGTTCTGGCCGACGCCGAGCAGGCGATCGACATTCATTGGTGCGCATGACCGGCGACGGGCGACGAGGCGCGCCCGGCCCGGTCCCAGCGAGGGAGTGGGAACGATGACTTTGCATCCGGCCGTCGAGGCCGTCACCGCCCGGATCGTCGAGCGGTCCAGGCCAGGCCGTCAGGCCTATCTCGACCTGATCGAGCGCGAGCGCGACACGGGCGTGGACCGTCCGCGCCTGTCCTGCGGCAATCTGGCGCATGGCTTCGCCGCTTCGGGCGAGGACAAGGCGGCGATCCGCGACGGCCGCGCGATGAACATCGGCATCGTAACCGCCTATAACGACATGCTGTCGGCGCATCAGCCCTATGGCCGCTATCCCGACCAGATGAAGCTGTGGGCGCGCGAGGCCGGCCTGACCGCGCAGGTCGCAGGCGGCGTCCCCGCCATGTGCGATGGCGTCACCCAGGGGCAGAAAGGCATGGAGCTGTCGCTGTTCAGCCGCGACACCATCGCCCTCTCGACCGCCGTCGCGCTGAGCCATGGCATGTTCGAAGGCGCAGCCCTGCTCGGCATCTGCGACAAGATCGTGCCGGGGCTTCTGATCGGCGCGCTGCGCTTCGGCCATCTGCCCACCATCCTGATCCCCGCCGGCCCGATGCCCTCCGGTCTGGCCAACAAGGAAAAGCAGCGCGTCCGCCAGCTCTATGCCGAGGGCAAGGTCGGCCGCGAGGAACTGCTCGAGGCCGAATCCGCCTCCTATCATGGCGCTGGTACC
>JAIYAJ010000555.1 GCA_027489105.1 Zymomonas sp.
ACGAAGGTCCGGCCCATCGCCTTGCCCTGGGTGACCAGCATGTCGAGCAGGCCGAGTTTTGCGACGCCCGAAATCGAGAAGTCGCGCGCCTGCCCGCCGCCGACGATGCTGTCCATGTTGATCACGCCGGCGGTCGTCGCCGCAGGATAGACCGGATTGGCTGCATAATAGGTCGAGCCCAGCAGGCCTTTTTCCTCGGCGGTCACCGCGAGGAAGACGATCGAGCGGTCGGTGCGCGGCGCCTTGGCGAAGGTCCGCGCCAGTTCGAGCAGCGCGGCGATGCCGGTCGCATTGTCGCGGGCGCCGTTATAGATGCGGTCGCCGCGCGCGTCGGGCAGGCCGACGCCGAGATGGTCCCAATGGCCCGAATAGATCACCGTCTCGCCGGGATGGCCCTTGCCGGGCAGGCGCCCGAGCACATTATAGCTGACGATCTTCTCCGGCTTCACCGCATAGTCGGCGTCGAGCGTCGCCTTCAGCGGTACTGGCTTGAAGTCCTTGCGTCGGGCAGCTGCCTTCATCGCCTCGAAGTCGAGGCCCGAGGCCTTGAACAGGTCGACGGCGAGGTCGCGCTGGATCCACCCCTCCATCGGGCTGTGCGCCGAGGCCGGATTCTGTCGGACGATGTCGAACATCGTGTTGGTGTTGGAGTTCTTGACCGTCGCCCAGCCATAGGAGGCGGGAGCGGTCTCATGGATGACGAGCACGCCGGCCGCACCCTGCCGCGCGCCTTCCTCGTACTTGTAGGTCCAGCGTCCATAATAGGTCATCGTCTTGCCGCCGAAATCGCCTTCGCCCCCTTCGAAGTCGGGGTCGTTGACGAGCACGACCATGATCTTGCCCTTGAGGTCGACGCCCTTGAAATCGTCCCAGCCGCGCTCGGGCGCCTTCACGCCATAGCCGACGAACACCAGCGGTGCGCCGGCCAGCTTGACCTCGCTCTGCCCGGTCATCGCGGCGCGGACCGCGATCTCCTCGCCCTGCGCCAGCGCGCGCGGCGCGGCGTCGCCGATGCGCAGGCTCAGCCTGGGCGATCCGACGATGTCGGACTTGAGCAGCGGCACGTCCTGCGTCCAGCCGCCGCCGGTGCCACCCGGTTCCAGACCGGCGGCTTTCATCTGGGCGGTAATATAATCGATCGTCTTCTTCTCGCCCGCCGTGGCGGGGGCGCGGCCCTCGAAGCTGTCGTCGGCCAGCGTCTTCACGTCCTGCGCATAGCGTTGCAGGTCGAAGGAGGGGGCGGGCGGTGCTGCGGTCGCCATCGCCGGGAGCAGCGAGATCGAGCAGGCGAGGGCGGTGAGCATCTTGCGCATGAGCGGGGGCATCCTGTCTGGGGAAATTATTTGTCTATACATTAAGCGGGGAAGAGCCCGCCCTCAGCGATTGCCGCCGATGATGTCGCCCAGCCCGCCCAGCACCGATCCTTCCCCGCGATTCTGACCGGTGCCCATCGCGGCGGCCATCATCCGGCCGGCGAGGCGCGAGAAGGGGAGCGACTGGATCCAGACCTTGCCGGGCCCGCGCAGCCGCGCGAAGAACAGGCCTTCGCCGCCGAAGACGATGCTCTTCACCCCGCCCGCCGTGATCAGGTCGAAATCGACGCTGGGGGTGAAAGCGGCGATGCAGCCGGTGTCGACGTGGATTTCCTCGCCTGCTGCCAGTTCGCGCTCGACTACGGTGCCGCCCATCTGGACGAATACCCAGCCGTCGCCTTCGAGCTTCTGCATGATGAACCCCTCGCCGCCGAACAGACCGGTCATCACGCGCTTCTGGAAGTGGACGCCGATCGACACCCCGCGCGCGGCCGCCAGGAAGCTGTCCTTCTGGCAGATCAACCGGCCGCCATAATCGGCGAGCCGGATCGGCAGGATAGCGCCCGGCGTCGGCGAGGCGAAGGCGACGCGCGCCTTGCCCTGGCCCTGATGGGTGAAGACGGTGGTGAACAGGCTCTCGCCGGTGACGAGCCGCTTGCCCGCGCCGAGCAGCTTGCCCATGAAGCCTTCGTTGGCACCGCCGCTGCCGTCGCCGAACACCGTCGTCATGCTGATGCTGCCGTCCTTCCAGACGAGCGCGCCTGCCTCGGCGACTGCGCTCTCGCCGGGATCGAGTTCGATCTCGACGAACTGCAGTTCCTGACCCTTGATCTCGAAATCGATGTCGTCGGCAACGCTCGCGCTGCGATGGTGCGACTGCGGCTGGCCCCAGGGGCTATCGAAAGACATTGAAAACTCCGCGCTAAATGGATGGCCTGCTTCTACCATGCGGCGGCGCCCGGCCAATGGCGCGAATCATGCTGCGGCAGCGGGGCCAGCCTTGCCTTGCCATCGGCCCGCGCAACCACTAAAGGCGCGCCATCTTCCACCCAGACAGACATGGAGCCGCTCGCCGATGGCGACCGAACGTACCTTTTCGATCATCAAGCCCGATGCGACGCGTCGCAACCTGACGGGCGCGATCACCGCCAAGCTCGAGGAGGCCGGCCTGCGCGTCGTCGCTTCCAAGCGCATCCACATGACCAAGGAGCAGGCCGAGGGTTTCTACGGCGTGCACCGCGAGCGTCCCTTCTTCGGCGACCTCGTCAGCTTCATGATCTCGGGCCCGGTCGTGGTCCAGGTGCTCGAAGGCGAGAACGCCGTCGCGCGCAACCGTGAAGTCATGGGCGCCACCAAC
>JAIYAJ010000401.1 GCA_027489105.1 Zymomonas sp.
CGGCCGCGATCGCGCGCTCGCGCTCGATCACGGTCGGGTCGAGCCCGTCTTCGGTCAGCGCCTGCGGGAAAGCGGCCGCGATGTGCATCGCGATCTGCTTGCCGACAGCTTCGATCTCGGCGACGGGGGCATCGCCTTCAAGCGCGACGAGCACGCCGATCTTGCCGAGGCCGGGGGCCGCAGCATTATGGACGTAAGGAACGATCGCGCCCTGCGACACTTGGACGATCTTTGCGCGACGCAGCGTCTGGTTCTCGCCGATCGTCGCGATGTTCGCGGTCAGCTTCTCCGAGACGGTGCCGCCGCCCGGATAGGCGGCCGCGGCGAGCGCAGCGACGTCGTCACCGGCCTCGAGGGCCAGCTTGGTCACGGTGCGGACGAAGTCCTGAAACTGCTCGTTCTTGGCGACGAAGTCGGTCTCGGAATTGACCTCGACAGCCGCACCCTTGGTGCCTTCGACGGCCACGCCGACGAGACCCTCGGCCGCAGTCCGGCTCGACTTCTTCGCGGCAGTGGCGAGACCCTTGGTGCGCAGCCAGTCGACGGCGGCTTCCATGTCGCCATTCGTCTCGGTGAGCGCCTTCTTGCAGTCCATCATGCCGGCGCCGGTCTTCTCGCGAAGCTCCTTGACGGCCGAAGCGGTGATATCCGCCATATGCTTTCCTTTCGTCAGAAACGCGTCGCCCCGGACGAGCCGGGGTCTCAAGCCGGACCCGTGCCGAGGCACGGGCCGGGAGATCCCGGACTAGGCCGGGACGACGATAGATTTGTTACGCGATGGCTTCTTCGATCGGAGCCTCGACCGAAGCGCCGAGATCCTCGCCACGCGCCTGACGGCCGCCCTGCTGGCCACGCGTCGCGGCTTCGGCGACGGCTTCGCAGTAGAGACGGATCGCGCGGGCCGCGTCGTCGTTCGCCGGAACCGGGAAGGCGATACCGTCCGGGCTCACGTTCGAATCGAGGATGGCGACGACGGGGATGCCGAGGGTGTTGGCTTCCTTGATCGCCAGCTCTTCCTTGTTGGCGTCGATCACGAACATCACGTCCGGAATGCCGCCCATGTCGCGGATGCCGCCGAGCGAGAGCTCGAACTTGTCGCGCTCACGGGTGAGCTGCAGGACTTCCTTCTTGGTCAGACCGTGGGTGTCGCCCGACAGCTGCTCTTCGAGCGCCTTGAAGCGCTTGATCGAGTTGGAAATCGTCTTCCAGTTGGTGAGCATGCCGCCCAGCCAGCGATGGTTGACATAATGCTGGCCCGAACGGCGCGCGGCTTCAGCGATCGGCTCCTGCGCCTGGCGCTTGGTGCCGACGAACAGAACCTTGCCGCCGTGCTGGACGCTCTGGCTGATGAAGTCGAGCGCGCGTGCGAACAGGGGCACGGTCTGCGACAGATCGATGATGTGGATGCCGTTGCGATCGCCGAACAGATACGGCTTCATCTTCGGATTCCAGCGGTGAGTCTGGTGACCGAAATGCGCGCCGGCGTCGAGCAACGCCTGCATGGAGACGGTGGGAGCCGCCATAGGATTTTCTCCTTACCCGGTTTGAACCTCTGTGGGGCGGTCACCGGGAAACCCGGCACCGGTATGTGTGCCCCACATGCGGAATGCGCGGCGACTTAATCCAGCATCGCCCGAAAGGCAAGCCTTCAACAGCGCTTGACAGATGGAACATTATAAGAACATAACATGTTCATCGAGAGAATATGGCACCGCGAGCCGACAAGAGCGTTACCCGGCTCGCCTGCAACGGAGTAGATTCGATGCTTCAGCTGCTGTTCTTCACCTTTTTCGCGTCGATGATCCTGCTGTCGATCGCCGTCGTGATCGAGACGGCCAGACAGGAAATGCCCTATATCCGACGCGCCTTGCGTCTATCGGAGTGCACTCTGCCGGAGCAGCAGATGCCAGCCCACCGCCGGGTACGGGTCACGCGTCAGGTTCAGTTCCGGATGACGCCTGTTCAGCAACCGCTTCGGGTCGCCGCTTGACCCGACTATAGCCTGCGACGCTGAAGGGGACGGTCGCGAGATAGCCGAGCATGATCAGGCTGAGCGTATGCCAGGGCGCGGTAAACAGGGCTGCTCCCAGCATGGCGATCGCGAGCAAGGCGGGCAGACGCCAGGCGCGCGAAATCAGAAGCGACGACCAGCTGTAGGTCGCTACATCCGAGATCATGAGGAAGCCGACCAGGGCCGCCCATGCGCAAATGAAATAGGGATCGCGAAACCAGACGACGTCGCTCCACAGCCACATCGCAACGGGAACGAGCATGATGCCGGCTCCGAGCGGCGCGGGCACGCCGGTCAAAAAGCCGGCCGCTTTGCGCGGATGCTCGGCCTTGTCGATCGATGCGTTGAAACGCGCGAGGCGGAGGGCTGCACAGACCGCATAGCCGAGGGCGAACACCCAGCCAAATCGAGGAATTGCGTTCAGCGACCAGAGAAACATGATGATCGCCGGCGACACCCCGAAGGCGATCACGTCGGACAGCGAGTCCAGTTCCGCTCCGAAACGGCTCTCACCCTTCAGGAGCCGGGCAATGCGTCCGTCGAGCCCGTCGAGGATCCCGGCGACGAGAATGGCGATCAGCGCCTTTTCCCATTCGCCCGCAATCGCGAACCGGACGCCGGTGAGGCCGGAGCACAGTGCCAGCGCCGTCACCGCATTGGGCGCAACGGCGCGCGCAGGAATCCCGCGCCGGATGTTTTCGCGTCTGCCGAGCATCGCCATTCTCAGTTCCCCCGGACGCCCTGCCCGCTCACTGAGCGGCGCCGATCGTCCGATCGCTTTCGCCGAGCCGCGCGATCACGGTCTCTCCGGCGATAGTGCGCTGCCCCAAGGCCACGCGATGCCCCGTTCCGGCCGGAAGATAGACATCGACGCGGCTGCCGAAGCGGATCAGGCCAATTCTCTGCCCCAGCCCCACGGTTTCGCCGACCTTGGTCAACGGTACGATGCGACGCGCAACCAGCCCGGCGATCTGGGTGAAACCGATCCGGGTACCGTCCAGCCCCTCGACCAGGAAATGCTGGCGTTCATTCTCCTCGCTCGCCTTGTCGAGATCGGCATTGAGGAAGCTGCCCGCGATATAGACGATTCGCTTGATCGTCCCGGCGATCGGCGTGCGGTTGATGTGCACGTCGAACACCGACATGAAGATCGAGACGCGCGTCATCGGCGCATCGCCGAGTCCATCCTCTCCGGCCAGCTCACGCGGCGGCGGGACGGTGGTGATCATCGTCACCAGCCCGTCGGCCGGCGCGATCACCAGCCCCTCACCCACCGGCGTGCTGCGGATCGGATCACGAAAGAAGGCCGCGACCCAGACGGTTATGCCGGCCATCGGCCAGGCGAGGGTTTCCCACGCCATGAGCGCGAAGATCAGGCAGATAACCGCCGAGATGAGGACGAACTTGCGTCCCTCGGGGTGGATGCTGGGCCAGCGCCACTTGACGGAGGTGGTGCCGATTTCGGGTTTTTCGAGCGAGGTCATCGCGACCTTGTAGGGACAGCGATACCGGCTGACAATCATTGCCGCTGGCGATCATCCGCGGAAATCTTTGTCGCCAATGCCGAGAAAAGGCCGCGCGAGCGGTTGATCCTGCCGATTTCTCGGCATAGGGACACGCGGCAATATCCTTCCCCGGAGATGAAGAAGCATGGCGAAGATCAAGGTGAAAACCCCGGTCGTCGAACTCGACGGCGACGAGATGACGCGGATTATCTGGCAGTGGATTCGCGAACGCCTGATCCTCCCCTATCTCGACATCGATCTCAAATATTTCGACCTCTCGGTCGAGAAGCGTGACGAGACCAACGACCAGATCACGATCGACAGCGCCAAGGCGATCCAGCCATATGGCGTCGGCGTTAAGTGCGCCACGATCACGCCGGACGAGGCCCGCGTCGAAGAGTTCAAGCTCAAGAAAATGTGGAAGTCGCCCAACGGCACGATCCGCAA
>JAIYAJ010000440.1 GCA_027489105.1 Zymomonas sp.
GGCGGCAATCAGCGTCGAGACGATACCGGCCCCGGCGCTGATCTGGCCGAGGTTGTCCGGCACCGTCACGGGCGTCACAGGCTCGACAGGCCTGGTGGCCTTGTCCGGGCGATACACGACAGGAGGCCTGGAGCGGTCCGCGTCCTCGCGCGGGAACGCCTTGGCAAACGCGCGCGCCTCATCTTCAATGGCTTCCATGCGCGCCGCGCGCTGTTCGATGTCGCGCGTGCGGTTGGCCCAGCCCGCGCCGAAGGGATCCCATGTCGGAAGTCCGCGCAGGAACGCGTTGCGGCTGGCCATCATGCGGCGGATCACGTCGTCATCGTCGTCACGCTCGTAAGCTTCACGCGCCGCTGCCAGCGTCACCTGTCCGATGACGCCGTCTTGCCGGTTGCTGCCAAGGGCCGCCTGCAGGTAGCGCGCGGAACGCGAAGGACCAGAATTGACCGCCATGTCGAACACGACCAGATCGATGCCGGGAGGCAGCTGGTCACCCTTGATCTCGTCCCAGTATTGTTCGCGGTAGATCGCCAGCTTTTCGGCCTCGGTGATGTCGCGCACAGGCCGCACGGGCTTGCCTTGATTGCGCAGCCAGGCGTGAAAAACCCGCTGTGTCACGCCGTCCATCGTCTTGCCGCCCGGATCACGCGGGTGATCCGCATAGCCCTTTTCCCAGCGCATCATGGCGCGGTAGCACGGCTCAAAGCGGCTCATGCCAGCACCTCATCGCGGATGGCCAGAAGCGTTTCCAGCGCCTGCACGCACACGGCAAACGCCTCGCCTCTGTTTTCGGGGCTTTCGGCAAACAGCGTCAGCGCCAGCATGGCGGCATCCGCAGCGGCGACAGGGCTGTCGTAGACAATTTTGCAGGCCCGCATGACGGCCTGCGAGGCCGTCTTGATCGTCGGCTGACCTTGCTCGGCATCAGGCGGAAGCGACATGACACGCCGCCGCACGTCCTGAACGGACAACGGCGACCCGGCCACAGGCTTGATGGCGGCCAACGCCAATTCGCACAGCGCAAGCACACGTTCCATTTCCACCATCGCACTGCCGTCCGAAACGGCAAGGCGCGGGGCGAAGTCCATCAAGCCCGCCCGCAGCTTCTCATCCGCCAGCGCCCAGGCGCTGATTGCAACCTGCGCACAGATCAGACAGATGCCCTCCGGCACATCGCGCACCCCGTGCACTTCACGGCGTTCAAAGCCGCTCAAGCTGATGGCCCGTTCGATCAAGCTGGTCATGTCCGTGCCTCCAGTTCTGCGACGCGTTTGCGTAGCGCTTGCAGCTCCGCCACGATGTTCGCCATGATTTCGGGAGAAGCCGCAGACGCCGCCTGCAAAACAGGGTTGCCGTCTTCGTCAACGGCATCCTTGACCCCGCTGACGGATGTGGGCGAAACCTCCGCCAGTTCATGCGCGATGAAGCCCGCGCCCAGCGAGCCATCAATCGACCAAGACCACGCACGAGGGCGCAGCGCGTCGATGAACGCGCCGTGGGCTGACAGGGGCGTGACACCAAGCTTCATCCGATAATCGGACGTGGTGTTGTAGGTCGTGGCGGTATTGGAATAGGTGATCGATCCAACCGCTACCGACGTTGACGAGTAGAACGTCGCCCCGACTTCGTTGGCCGCGCTCGTCTTGTAGAAATCGATGCGCGCCGAGACGCCCGCGTTGTTGTAGAGCAGCAGCCGCGACCCGCCCGGCGTGCCGATCCGGCCAGTGCCAGACAGTCCGAACGAGCCGTCGCCGTCAAACCTGACAGTTTCCACGCCCGCACTATCCCGCCCGCGCAGCAGAGCCGCCCCGCTGGTCGCCAGCGATTGCAGCAACAGCACCTGCTCGTTGACGCCAACCTGTGTTGCGCGCCTCAGCACATCGCCAGACACGGTGCCAAAGCAGTTCGTCTTTGCCGTCGAGTTGTCGGTGATATTGCTCTGCTTGATGCCGTAGCCCGCGCCGATGATCGCGCAATCGGCAGCCGTCGTGCCGAAGACGATAGGGTAGGTTGCCTGATCGGTCGGACGTTCGATGCGTGGCCAGAAAACGACGTTGTACGGTCCGTGCAGCTCCATTGCCACCGCCGCCGCGTTGTTGTCTTCCCACGACGGGTTCATATAGCGGTTGTTGTTGATCGGGTTCGGGCAGATATCGTGCAGCACATTGTGCGTCAGGATATTCGGATAGCCGGTCGAATGGTTGAACGACCCGCCAATGAACGTGTTCTCGTTCGTGAAGCCTGCCCCGCTGGCCGTCAGCCGCAGGTTCTTCCGGTTGTCGTGAAGCTGGCCGAGTGTGATGACGTTGTAGGAGCAACCGCCGTTGGCAAACGAGCCGTCGAGATACAGCCCGTCGTCAAAGCCCCATACGCGAGCCACTTCGATCCGCGACCAGACGAAGTTCCACAGCCGCAGCCCGATTGACCCGTCCGACGTCGTGAAGCTGCCCTGCCGTTGCACGTTGAGGCCGATCAAGCGGCAATTCAGATTGCGCCCGGTCGGCGTTCCAAGCTGCAAGCCGCGTGCCGCCGACGAACTGATCGAGCCGACAAACTCGTAAGTCGAATAGTCACCGAGGTTGACCGTCAAATTGACAGACGAGAAATGCACACCCGCCGAAACGCGCCAATGCGGGTTTGGCAGCGTTGCCGCATAGGCTCCGCTGTTCGTGATCGCCACATTGTCATCGGCCACGCCGTTGGCGACCGCCCCGAACATCCTGGTGGTGATCGGTTGGAACGGTGCCCATTCGAACCACACGCCGTTGAGGCTCGACACCTTGCCGTTGCCCGCCGACTGCACCGCCGAGCGCCGCATCAGGCCGCCGCCGCCGTCACCCGCCGCCGCAAAGCCCTGCACGTCAAGGTGCGTCACACC
>JAIYAJ010000564.1 GCA_027489105.1 Zymomonas sp.
CTGAAAACGACGCTGCGAGGCTGTATGCTCTGCGACGCGGAGGGAATGCACTGGCGGCTGACAGGTAGAGAGCTCCCCCAATGCGGAGAAACTACAAGGGTGACGGTCGAAGGCGTTCGGACGGGCCTATCGGTGATCGACGTCTACTACCTGGGGAGAATGGAGGGATGAACGCTCCGCCGGGCATTCAGGTGGCGCATTGCCCCTACTGCGCAAGCATCCTGTTTCAGAGCCTGAAGCGGCACAAGATCCGCGGGTGCCTCAACTGCAAGCGACCGCTTGTGATCGCCCGCAACCCGCTCGATCGCCGGCGCATCTACCGTATCCACAGCGTTCTGGACCTGGGAATGGGGTTCTATGCGCTCCTCACCGTTAGCCTGATCGCCTTCTTTCTGATGAGCGGGCACGGCCTTACTGGGTTCGTAAAAGCCTTCAGCATCGCGTTGTTCATCGTCGGATCGGTGCTGGCCGTGGATGGCGTGCTGGCGCTGTGGACCGCTCGAGACAAGACCTGGCGAAAGCAACGACGCGGAACTGCCGCGAGAATAATAGGCATAGGCAAGGTTGCTGCCGGTTTGATTGCCTTCACCATGGTCTTTGTAGGCGTAACCCTGTGATGCAATTGTATGAAATTGTCACAGCTGGTTGAACGCCGGGGATGAAGCGCTATTCACGCCGCACGACCCAACCTTAGTAGGCGCTCCGCGGTGGAGCGCCTTTTTTTGTGATGGCGATCACGAACCGCTGGGTTGGCCCTTGCCGTCCTTTTCTAATTTGGCAATTTGATCCCGATACTCAGCAATCGCGGTCTCGAGAAAGCTTGGTGCATCAGGGGCTGGACGCTCATCGCGCAGCCGGCGTGCCCAGCGCTTGATGAAGGTGTCGATCGTTTCGAGTGCCTGACGTGTGTGCTTGGGTGTCGTGATGTGCGTGTCATTCTCCATGATCGACGCGATGCAGATCGCCAGCACGTCGAGCACGTCATCCGCCGTGGCGACATTATCATCCGACATGCTGGCCAGAGTTTGCATGATCGCAGGGACGATATGCGCCGCGATCGGCAGCTTGTCCTCGTCAGCGACGGTGAAATCAGGCGTAGGGCTCGCTGCCAATGATAGCCTCCGGTGGATAGCGATTGTCGATCGACATCTGCCTAGCGCCCAACGCATCCACGGCGAACGATTTCCGATCGGTAGAGACGGTGTTGCCGTCGTTCGGTTATCGCCGCGGATTGGTTGGGGGTGGTGATGCTACGACGCCGGCAGCTATGCAAGGTCCAGCTCCTGGACACGTTTGTGGCGACGCTTCGGCAGATTGCGGAAGCTCCCGTCTAGGCGCGGTTATAATCGCGAAACATTCCGGCTAGACCGAAGCATCTCGGAACGCGATTTTGGAGCAAATCGGCAATGGTGAACTTCAGTAATTTCCGAACGCTGGATCCGGAAGCTGCCGATCTTGCACGCGATTTGATTGAAAATGCGGGTCGCCAACGCTCGTCCTTCATGTCGTTCATGAGTCTATGGATGGGCTTCAACGGTTGGATGGAATCGGTGACCGGGGCTGACCATGATGCCGCCATGATCACCGCTATCAGCGAAAACCGCCGGGCAACCGACGCCTACGAACAACTGATGCGTGAAGACGATTTCCAGCGGCGTGTGTTGGCATTCTCGGAGCTATGGCCAGTGCTCAACGTCCGTGACGTACGCCAGAAGCTCGGTCGGGACGCCTTTTGGGCGCAGGAGCGCGATGAGCTGTTCGACCGCTGTCAGCGTGAAGGCGTAAAGATGCAGCCGCTTGGATGGACAGACGGCGACGTGCCAACTTGGCCGCAGCTGTTACGAGTCATTTACTGCGTTCGCTGTAACCTGTTCCACGGTGCGAAATCACCACAGCATGCTAGAGATCGCGACTTGGTACGGCGATCCGATCGGATCTTACGGCTATTCATTGAGCGCAGCGGCTGTTTCGAGTGGACCGACTGATCGAGCTTACTGGAGCGTGCAAGCTCGAAAAGTTGGGCGGGCGTGGCCCGCCCGCTCCTTCGCTTTTGCGAACTCGATCGTTTGCGGGACGGCAGCTAAACAAGGGTCTCACTCAAACGCGGCCTGTCCGCTTTTCGCCAGGTCGCCTCATTGGCAAAAAGCGTAAGCAGGCTAACTCTATTTGGGAGCACATTGCCAGTTTGCCTGAGCAGCGAGCACCGTGCAATGTCACCTAATCTGAGCAGAACCCACTCCGTTTAAGAGCAGAGGCCGCTGCGGTTGCAAGCGTCTCCACCTAGCGCTTCAGAATAGGAATGGGTGTTATCGTCGCATGCCCACGTCTCCTGCAGGCGGTGCAGCGAAGGCGAATCACAGCCTGCAGAACACCGCCGTCGAATCTGAAGCGAGCCAAAATCTGATCGGCGGGGATGTTGATCGTTCGACCGCATTCGCAGACGATCCGCATGTCAGACCGCTGCTCGGCCCATTCTGCCAGAGTGGCGTAGTTGCCTTCGACTTTACCCGGCATTTCTGGCCTCAGGGAAGGTCATGACGGGGTAACCTCCTCATAGCAGCCGGCGCGACGCAGCTGCCGCACGATCCCGTTGAACGCAGCAGTGACACCCTGAGACCGCCCGATCTCGTTCTCTTGCCCCGCCGCGTCCCAATAGCACGTCAGCGGCCACTTCTCCGGGCAATGTGGCAGCAGGCAGCGCAGCGCCAAGCGAACCTCCGGAACGTCGATGCGGGCCTCGGAGCATCGCGACACCCCACGACGAAGAATATGGACGGAGAGCGCAATCACGACGCGCTGATGCCTCGGCAACTTCGCCATGGATCAATGGAAGTCATGCGATTTGAACCGCATGACGTCCTCCGGATCCATGCCGTCGGCGTGCGGCGGCCAATATTGATTGCGCGGGTCAGGGTTCCAGCCCTTGTCGCCGCGGTCGGGCGAACCCGGATGCTGAGCTGCGTCACCGCGCCCAGTGCGGTGCGGGAACGACATCTCGCCCACGCGGTGCAGGAGATCTCCGTGGTCGATGATCCGATCGCAGATGACGTGGATGACCTCGCCTTCCTTCTGCACCCTGCCCTTCAGCCCGACCATCGACGCAGACATAATCGTGCGGCGCTGCGCCTCGAAGCGGTCGGGCCAGAGGATGCCGTTTGCTATTCCGGTCTCGTCCTCGATGGTGATGAACAGCACCCCCTTGGCCGAACCCGGCTTCTGGCGGACCAGAACGATGCCGGCGACTTCCACATGGCGGCCATCACGGATGTTGGCGAGATCGGCGCACTTGGTGACACCCCGCCGCCGCAGCTCGTCCCGAACAAAGGTGAGCGGGTGCGCGCGGAGTGACAGCTGCAGCGAGCGATAATCCTCGATCACCTCGCGCCCGTCGGTCAGCGGTCTCAGCGCGACCTCGGGTTCGAGCCCTTCTGCGCTGACGCTTTCCGCAATGCGATCGGCTGCGGCGAAGAGGGGCAGCGGCGCCTCGCCCAGCCCCCGCACCTTCCACAGCCCTTGCCGGCGATCGGCGCCGAAGGCGTGGAAGGCATCACCGTCCGCCAGCTTCTCGATCGACGCGCGCTGTACCCCTGATCGCCGCCACACCTCTTCCACGTTGCCGAACGGCGTGGTCCCCCGCGCCCCGACGATCTTGGCGCCATCGGCGTTGGAGAGCCCACGGATCTGCCGGAGGCCGAGGCGAACGGCCAGATAGCGTCCGCTGGTCCTCTCGAGCGTGCAGTCCCAGCGGCTCGCGTTGATGCAGGGTGGCCGAACCTCGACTCCATGCTCCCGAGCATCCCGCACGATCTGCGCCGGCGCGTAGAAGCCCATGGGCTGGGCGTTCATCAGCGCCGCGCAGAACACATCGGGATGGTGGTGCTTCATCCACGCCGAAGCATAGGAGATCTTGGCAAAGGAGGCGGCGTGGCTCTCCGGGAATCCATAGGAGCCGAACCCCTCGAGCTGGCGGAAGGTGCGCTCGGCGAACTCGCGCGGATATCCACGCTCCACCATGCCCTCGATCAGCTTCTCGCTGAAGTGCGACACGCCGCCGGTGAACTTGAAGGTCGCCATAGCACGGCGCAGCTGGTCGGCCTCGGCGGCTGTGAAGCCAGCGCCGACGATCGCCACCCGCATCGCCTGCTCCTGGAAGAGGGGCACGCCCAGCGTCTTCTCCAGCACGGCGCGGAGTTCAGGACGTGGGTACTCAGGCTTTTCGAGCCCCTCTCGCCGGCGGAGATACGGGTGGACCATGTCGCCCTGGATCGGACCAGGACGGACGATCGCCACCTGAATGACCAGATCGTAGAAGCGCTGGGGCTTCATGCGCGGGAGCATCGACATTTGCGCGCGGGATTCGATCTGGAAGGTGCCGAGGGTGTCCGCCTTCTGGATCATGGCGAATACCGCCGGATCGTCGTCCTGCAGATCCTTCAGCTCGACATGCAGCCCCTTGTCGGCCTCGAGCATGTTGAAGGCGCGGTTCATGCAGCCGAGCATGCCCAATCCCAGAATATCTACCTTCATGAACTTGAGCGCGTCGATGTCGTCTTTGTCCCACTCGATGATCTGGCGATCCTCCATCGCCGCCGGCTCGATCGGCACCAGGTCATCGAGGCGATTATGGGTAAGGACGAAGCCCCCTGGGTGCTGGCTCATATGGCGCGGCACACCGATCAGCTTGCGGGCTAGTTCGAGCGTGAGGCGCAGGCGGCGATCGCCGATATCGAGGTTGAGCTCTTCGACCTGCTTCTCGCCGACGCCCTCGGCCGACCAGCCCCAGACTAAGCCAGCGAGTGAAGACGTCAGGTCCTCGGGCAAGCCCAGCGCCTTGCCGACGTCGCGCACGGCACCGCGCGCGCGGTAGCGGGTGACGACGGCCGTCAGCGCCGATCGATCGCGCCCATAGGTCTCATAGATCCACTGGATGATCTCTTCGCGGCGCTCATGCTCGAAGTCGACGTCGATATCCGGCGGCTCCCGGCGCTCGCCGGATACGAACCGCTCGGACAGCAGCTCGTGCTTGATCGGGTCGATCGAGGTGACGCCAGGCACGAAGCAGACGCAGGAGTTGGCGGCCGCGCCCCGGCCCTGGCAGAGGATCCCGCGCCGGCGGGCCTCGCGCACGATGGCATAGACGGTGAGGAAATACGGTGCATAGCCCAGCTCACCGATCAGCTTCATCTCATGCGCGATCTGGTCGGTGTAGGGCCTAGGCACGTCGCCGTCGAACATCTGGTTCACGGCATCGGTCGCCAGCTGCTGCAGCGCCTCCTGCGCTGTCAGCCCGTCTATCAGCCGCTCGTGCGGATACTGATAGGCCAGCTCGCCCAGGTCGAAGGTGCAGGCGCGCGCGATGTCGACGCTGGCTTGCAGCGCATCGGGATAGCCGGAGAAGCGCCGCAGCATCTCCTCGGGCGATTTCAGCGCGCGATCGGCATTCACTTCGCGGCGATAGCCCAGCTCATCTACCGTGCATTTCTCCCGCACGGCGGTCACGACGTCCTGCAGCAGGCGGGCGTCGGGAGCATGGTAGAGGACGTCGCCTGTCACGACCGCGCGCACGCCGGCACCGCCCGCTTGCCGAGCAAGCGCATCGATCCGTACCGCATCGCCGGGACGACGACGCTGAAACAACGCCATGTAGCCACGGCGCCCATAGACCTTCTTCAGATCCGCGAGTGCAGCCAGGTTCTCCGCGTCCGCCTCGTGAGGGAGCAGGATGGCGACCACACCCTCAGACCAGGGCTCAAGGTCGTGCCAATGGAGAAGGCAGCCCCCCTTCCCTGCCCGCTTCTTGCCAACCGTGAGCAGCCGGGTGACGCGGGACCAGGCTGGCCGATCGGCCGGGTAGAGCAGAAGGCGGCGGCCGCACGACAGATCGACGCGCGTGCCGGCAATCGAGCGGACCCCTGTCGCCTTCTGCGCCTCCCATGCCCGAACGACGCCAGCTACCGTGCCGATGTCGCTGATGCCGATTGCGGGATAGCCGAACAGCGCGGCAGCGGCGAACAGCTCGTCAGGGCTGGAGGCGCCGCGTAGCAGTGAGAAGTGGGTCAGCACCTGCAGCTCGACATAGCGGCTCATCCGAACACACCGTGGATCCACCAGGACAGGTCGCCGGTGTTGTCATGGAAGCCGTCGCCGCGGCGGAACACCCAGAACCGCCCACCCCCTTCCTCTTCCACGCGGTAATAGTCGCGCACCGCCCAGGTTTCCGCGTCGCGACGCCACCACTCGCCGTGGACCCGCTCAGGGCCGTCGCCGGCGACGATCGTATAGCGCTTGCCCCGCCACTCGAACCGGCGAGGTGGTTGATCGGGGAGGAGGGCGATCACCGCGAATAGCGGTTCAGGTCGCGCGAACAGGCGGATAGGCCGCTCCCAGATGGGCCATTCTTCAGGCAGATCGTTCGGATCCACCTGTGCGACCGCCCGCTCCGGCACATGGCTCTCAACAGGCGCAATCCGGAACACGGCGCGCGGCCCGATCCTACCGGCGATGACATCGACGAGGCGAGACGGATCGCGCACCATCGTGTCGCCGGCAAGCACGGCGCCCAGGTCCACAGCATCCAAGGGTTCGGTGTGGGGTGCGACAAGCCAGAACTGCTCTAGCCCCATGCCGGGATCGATCCGATCGATCCGCAGCTTGAACAGCCGGAGGAGGTGCGAAACCTCCCGCGTCGGTCGCGAGGTCCCGATTGCGGCGATCTGCTCGGTGCCGTCGACGCGCAGCCCCGTCAGGCGGAGCGAACGGGCACCGAGCCCCCGCTCCTGCAGCACTTGCGCGAGGTCGCCGATGAGGTCGCCCATCACGTGCTCGATCGCTTCGGCCGTGCCGATCGGCTCCAGCAACCGACGCTCGACGAACGGCACCTCCGCATCCTCGCGGGGCGTGATGGGCTCGGCGACAGCGCCGAGTGCCTGATCAAGCCGCGTGATCGCCGGCAAACCAAGCCGTCGGGCCAGTGGACCCCGCGCGACGGGCAGAAGATCGGCAATACGCTCGAACCCGAACTTCCGAGCTGCCGCTTGTGCCGTTGACGATAATCGGAGCGCGGCGATCGGCAACGGGGCAAGCGAGTCTGCAGTCCTGCCGGGATCTACCCGGATGACGTTGCCCCGACCGTATCGGGCGAGCGCATGCGCCGCACCAGGTGTATCGGCCACGGCCACGCGCGCCGTAAAGCCTGCGCGGTGGCAGAATGCCAAAAGCCGCCTGCAGAACCGCTCCTCACCACCGTAGAGATGGTCGCAGCCGGTGAGATCGATCCACACACCATCGGTTGGCGTCACTGCCGCAGTTGGCGACCAGCGCCGCACAGCGAGAAGCGCTAGACGATCAAGGAGCGCCGCATCCGCTTCCGGGTCTGCAGGACGGAAGTCGAGATCGGAGACCAGCGCGCGGGCGTGGGTCGCTGCCATGCCAGGGCGAATACCAAGCGCCCGCGCAGCATCGCACGCTGCCACAACTTCCTCGCGGCGGCCGACCTTCCCCACCAGCGCCAGCGGTGCGGACGATGTGCTTTCAATCTGACAACGCGATGCTTTGGCAGCGATTTCTGCGGGTACAGCCTTGTAGGGATGGCTGGCTGCTTCCGACCTCCGACCAAGCTCGCGCATCGGCGGCTGGGCGTGAATCGGCAGCGCCGCGATCTGCGCCTCAACATCCTCTCGCGCCGGCGCACCTTTCCGTGCCCAGCGCGCACCAGGTCGCCAGCCCCCGCGCCGAGGCACGGAGCAAGCGCCAGGATCAGCGTCGACGGGGAGTTGAAGAGCTGGCCGCTCAGGCAACCGCGAAGCGGGCCGTTCCAACCGTCTCAGCCGCTCGATGGCCAAGTTCGGTAGGAACAGCGAGACGACCCGTCTCATCGCTACCCTCCAATATCAGTGAGAAGGATGCCCCCCCCCGCTGCCGCGCCAGCTCAACCAACCAACGCGGCCGCCCGACGCCGGCGGCGGTCAGCCGCTCAGATGGCGCGGCGCTGATGCGCCAGCGCGTCCAAGCCGCCGAGGGTTCGGCAAGGGGATCCTGGTCGCGCCCGCGTCGACGGCGGAGCAGCAGCACCGGTATATCAGCTTCGGCCGCCACCAGCTGAAGCCGCCGGGTGGCGACCATCGACACCCGGTTCGCCTCCGCGACGATCGCGGACGGCGTGCCGTCGCGAACGGCATCTTCAATCACCGCCAGCAGCGCCGCATCATCCCTTGGTTGCGCGTAGATCACGCTAGATGAAGGCAGGCCAGCTTGGGCCAAGCCTGGCGCATACAGGTCGCTGCGACAGCTCGCCCATAGCACTGGCCCACCTGCGCTCGCGGCTTCACGCGCAGCGATGCCGGCAAGGAACAGTGTTGTGGCCGCATCGTCTACCATCGAGAGGCTGCTCGCCGCCGCCTCGTGGAGCGCACCTGCACGCAGGCCCCCTGCCCCGAGTCGGCTATCAATCGCGACGACGCCGAACGGTAGCACCCGGTAATCGGTCGCGGGCGTCGCGATCGTGCGGAGGTCCGCTATGCTGGGCGGGAGAGAATCGAGGGCGGCGTACATGGTGTTCTAAGACCCTAATCGTTCCCTTTATGTTCCATCACCGGGCCCGATTGGTCAAGGCGGGGCAAACACGGAGCTGTGGATTGCTGGAACGGAGACGGAATGGACGACTGTGTCCGCACATCTGTTGCAGATATGGTCCAGGGTGCTAGCCTGAGCGCATGTGCAATAGAGCCCGCTACCGCGGTGAACCCGAGACGCTGTTCGGCGCGACCAGCAGGCTCTTCTCAGAGCGTCCCCGCGATAACACCTTCAACCCCGTCGAGCTGCGGCCGAAATCGCGCAACTACGTTATCCGCGAAGAAGCCGGGGAGCGGGCTTGGGACGTGATGACCTGGGACGTGCTGGGGGGACAGGCGGCGTGGCCGATGACCAACGTCAGAAACCTGAAGCTGCCGCAGTGGCGCCGGCTTGCGGAGAAGCCGGAGAACCGCTGCATCGTGCCGCTAACTGAGTTTGCGGAATTCACGCTTGAGAAGCACGATTTGGGGGATGGGAAGCCTCCGCTCAAGGGTGAGATGTGGTTCAGCGTAACGGATCAGCCGGCCTTTGCCGTCGGTGGCTTCTGGCAGCGGACCGCTGCTGGCCTAGGGTTCACGATGGTAACGTGCGATGCGAACGAACTTGTGGCGCCAATCCACCCGAAAGCGATGATCACGATACTCGAGCCTGAGGAGGTCGACCTGTGGCTCACCGGCACCTACGATAAGATCGTGAAATTGCAGCGGCCATATCCTACTTCTAAGATGAACGTGATCGGGCCCTTGTTTCCCACAAGGAAGACCGTAGACCCAGGCGGATAATGAGCAGATTGTCGGGCGACCGCATTCCTCCCAACCACCGTCATCAGCGTGCCCCCCAAGCGCTCGGGCGGCATGCCACTCGGAAGGCGCCGACCAGAGATTCAGACATCTCTATCTGGCGGGCGAGTGGCATTTGTACGTTGCGCTTACACGAGTCCGGTGAATTTCGGTTTGATAAACCATATTGGTAAGTTATATCAATGGTTTAATGGCGTTCTGATAACCGAACCCTCAGCTATGACCAAGGTTAATGCTGCTTTGTGCGAGCAAAGCGCGAGGAACACGATAAAGTGACCTCGCATGAATCAACCAATCTACCTCGACGGCTTTGCGAGCCTGCCGTTGGCACCCGAGGCGCGGGCGGCCATGCTCGCGTCTTGGGATCGGCCAGGCAATGCCGGTTCGCCGAATGGCAGCGGCGAGCGCGCAGCTCGCTCAGTCGAGGATGGACGCGCCGCTGTCGCGGCGCTGATAGGGGCAGCCGCGCCC
>JAIYAJ010000246.1 GCA_027489105.1 Zymomonas sp.
ACCGATCGCCCGATGAGTATGAAGAAACGGCGCCAAGGGCTGCTGCGCAGCAGCCCTTGGATCTGGCAGCAACACGCTGTCCCTAATTATCGCGTCTCACCCAAAGGGTGCGGTCCAGTATCGAGGGTATCGAGGGTAGAGGGTATTGGTGACAGTGCATTAATCCTCTCGACCGAATCGCGCCGTTTAGAGAGCGTCGGCCGCTAGCTAGATGGCGCTTCCTTGATCATATCGGAGCAACGACGCGGCGCGATCCAGAGCCGGGCAAGCGCGGGCCGAAAGCGAACGGCACAGGCAACTGCCTGCAGGTAGAGTTAAATGCACTGTCACCGGAATACCCCGATTGGCCGCTTTTGAACATAAGGGCCATAGGAAGACGCCCGCAGCGATACGGCGATACCAGGAGTGCCGCGCATGCGAAAAGGGAGCGGCCGGCGGCCACTCCCTTGATCGCTTCGGTCTGGTCTTCGGATATCAGCCGGCGGTGGTCGGCTTGGTTTTCGTCGCTGGGGCATGCCGCACATGATGCGCCTTGTGCGTCGTGTGCGCGATATGCCGCGCCGGTGCCTGCGACGGGTTCATGCATTTGTCGGTGATCGTCCGCGAGCAGAGCGGGACGTCGCCGGTCGGGGTCTGTGCGTTGGCCGCACCCATGACCAGCGTGGTGCCGAGCCCCGCAATCGCGACGGTCAGGGCAGTAAAGCGAAGGGCTGTCTTCAACATCATGCTATCCTTTCGTCCTGCGACGGCGAGGTCATCGGCCTCGTCTCGCTGACAGGATATTCGCCCAATCGGCGCTCCGATGCACGTTAAGCTGCTGCAAGGTTGAATGAAGTGACAGGCCGCAAATACCTGTTTCTAAATCTAAAAAGTCGATCCTGATCCGGTTCCCGGATTAACGATCGCTCATGTTGCTTTGACCAAGGTCAAGGCGCGCGGCCAGTGCGGCGCCCAACATGGCCGGATCACATCTGGGAGGAGGCCCGCGCGATGAACAGGATGACGCCGTTCGACATGGTCGGGGGAGAGCCCGCCGTGCGGGCCATCGTCGATCGTTTCTACGATCTGATGGACGAGGACGCCGGCTATGGCGAACTTCGTGCGCTCCATGCCGGCGATCTCGATCCGATGCGCTACTCGCTCAGCGGCTTCCTCACCGCCTGGCTCGGAGGGCCGAGGGACTGGTTCGTCGACAATCCCGGCAAATGCGTGATGTCGCTGCACGGGGCGATCGCCGTGAGTGCGCAGACGGCGCAGCAATGGGCCGACGCGATGGAGCGGGCGATCGTCGAGCACTGCGCGGCCCACGGACTGGACGCGGACTTCTCGACCAAGATGGCCGATGCCTTACGGAACATGGCGTCGGCGATGGTGCGGAAGGAGCGCCTTTCGGCCTGACGCCTGCGCCGTCCTGCGCGCCTATAAACGCATGAAGCGGCGCAGGGCGGAAAGGCTCAGCCGGCTCGCCTCCTTCGCCAGATGCGACTCCGCCGCCAGCTCGAAGCCGTGAAAGGCGCCAGGGAAGAGGTGGAACTCGACGGGGACGCCGGCACGCGCCAGTCGCCGTGCGTATTCGAGATCCTCGTCCAGGAAGAGATCGAGCGCCCCGGTATAGATGAAGGCGGGCGGCAGTCCGGTGAGATCGGTCGCGCGCGCCGGAGCAGCATAAGGCGAGACATCGTCTCTCCCCGGCTCATGCCCCAGCAGCGCCGACCAGCCGAAGCGATTGCTGGAGGCGGTCCAGACATACTCGCCGACATAAGGGTGCGGTTCGGACAGCGTGCCGGTGCGATCGTCGAGCATCGGATAGACGAGATGCTGAAAGGCGAGCCGATATTTTCCCCGGTCGCGTGCGAGCAGGGCGAGGGCTGCCGCGAAGCCGCCGCCCGCGCTCTCGCCCATCACGCCGATGCGCTCGGGGTCGATCCCGCGCTCGTCGGCATGGTCGAACATCCAGGCGAGGCCCGCATAGCAATCCTCGATAGCGCCCGGAAAAGGGGTTTCCGGGGCAAGGCGATATTCGACCGACGCCAGCGCGCAGCCGAGTTCAGCCACGAGCCCCTGATGCCGCAGCACCATCTCCGAGGCCTTGCCGACGATATAGCCGCCCCCATGGATATGGTAGATCAGGGGCAGCGGCCCCTTTGCGGCGACCGGGGTCAATATGTGCAGGTCGATGTCCGGTGCGCCGGCCGGTCCCGGCACCGTCACGCATTCGTGCCGTACCCGGTCATCGGGCGGCGACGGCGCGGTCATCGGCGCCTCGCGCAGCGCGGGCAGCGCTTCCGGGGTGAAGGCCATTTCAGCGAAGATGTCGATCAGCGGTACGATCTCCGCATCGACGAGGTGACGACTGCTCATCCGCTTCTCTCTCCTGCCCGGTACGCGCGCGATTCCGCGCCTTGGATCAAAGCTGGAATATCTTGCCCGGATTGAACAGGTCTTTCGGATCGAGCGCGCGCTTTATCGTCCGCATCATCTCGACCGCATCGCCGAGTTCGTCGACGAGAAAGCCCTGCTTGCCCAGACCGATGCCATGCTCGCCGGTGCAACTGCCGTCCATCGACAGCGCGCGCGCGACGAGGCGGGCGTTGAGCGCCTCGACTTCGTGCATCTCCTCGGATGCATTCGGATCGATCGCGAAGACGACGTGGAAATTGCCGTCGCCGACATGGCCGACGATGGTCGCAGGCACCGCGCAGCCGTCGAGGTCTTGCCGCGTCTCCAATATGCAGTCGGCGAGCCGGCTGATCGGCACGCAGACGTCGGTGGTCAGGCCGACGGCGCCCGGACGCTGGTTCATCGCCGCATAATAGGCCTCGTGCCGGGCCTTCCACAGCCGCGTGCGCTCCTCGGGCAGGTTGGACCATAGGAATGGCCCCCCGCCATTGGCAGCAGCGAGGTCGCGGACCGTCGCGACCTGCTCTTCGACATGCCGTTCGGAGCCGTGAAATTCGAACAACAGGGTTGTCTGCTCGGGATAGTCGAGTTTCGAATAGGCGTTGCAGGCGCGCATTTGCGCGGCATCGAGCAGCTCGATGCGCGCCATCGGCACACCCAGCTGGATCGCCTGCACGACCGTGTCCACCGCCCCGGCGAGTGTGTCGAACGGGCAGACGGCGGAGGAGATCGCTTCGGGAATGCCGTGCAGGCGCAGGCAGATTTCGGTGATGATGCCCAGCGTGCCCTCGGCGCCGATCATCAGCCGCGTGAGATCATATCCCGCGGCCGACTTGCGCGCCCGCCGTGCGGTGCGGACGATCGTGCCGTCGGGAGTGACCACGGTCAGCGACAGCACTGCCTCGCGCATCGTGCCGTAGCGGACCGCGTTGGTGCCCGATGCGCGGGTCGAGGCCATGCCCCCGATCGTGGCGTTGGCGCCGGGGTCGATCGGGAAGAACAACCCCTGGTCGCGCAGATGCGCGTTCAGCTGCTCGCGGCGGACGCCGGCTTCGACCGTGCAGTCGAGGTCCTCCGGATTGACCGCCACGATGCGGTTCATCTCGCTCAGGTCGATGGTGACGCCACCGCGCACCGGCGTGGCGTTGCCTTCCAGCGATGTCCCGGCGCCGAAGGGGACGACCGGTATCCCGGCCGCCACGCACAGCCGCACGAGAGCCGCGACCTCCTCGGTCGAATGCGGAAAGGCGACGGCATCGGGCAGGACCGCATCGAAATGCGCTTCGCTCGATCCATGTTGCCTGCGCATCGCCTCGCCGAGATGGAGGCGGTCACCGAGAAGGGCGCGCACGTCCTCGATCAGGGCGTCGGGAAGCGGGCGGCGGGCGAAGCTGGCGGGTGCGGTCATGGGTCGATCATAAGCTTGTCACCGGGGTCAGGCCTAGCACCTGGGTGACAGGCGGACTGGAAGATCGCCTCAATGCCCGGCGCTGGGCGGGCCGCTGATCCTGGGGCGCGGCGCCAGCCATACGAGCGCGGTGATCGCGATCAGCAGGGTGCCCGTCACCAGGAAAACCTTGTCGGTCGCCAGCGTCAGCGCCTCCTTGTCGACCAGCTGGGCAATCAGCGTGCGGATCTGCTCGCTCGAAAAGCCCCGCTCGGTCAGCGTTGCCGTCATGCTGTCGGGATTGACGTTACCCGACAGAT
>JAIYAJ010000076.1 GCA_027489105.1 Zymomonas sp.
CATGAACCGCGCGTCGCCTTCCTCAGCTATTCGACCTTCGGCAATCCGTCGGGCACCTGGCTGGAGACGGTGCGCGGCGCGGTCAGCGAACTCGACGCGCGCGGCGTGAGCTTCGAATATGAAGGCGAGATGGCACCGGATGCCGCGCTGAACCCGTCGATCATGAAGCTCTACCCGTTCAACCGCCTGTCGGCGCCGGCCAATGTGCTGGTCATGCCCGGCCTGCAGTCGGCCAATATCTCGGCCAAGCTGCTGCGCGAACTCGGGCGCGGCTCGGTGATCGGGCCGATGCTGGTCGGCATGGAAAAGCCGGTCCAGATCGCGACCATGTCGTCCAACGCGTCCGAGATCATGACGCTGGCGATGCTGGCCGCATCGGGCATCGCCCACTGATGATAGGGCTCCCTCCCGCACTTCGGTGCGGGAGGGACGTTATTGCGGCTTCTGAGCCATCGCCGCCCTCATCGACAGGACCAGCGATCCGACGCTCTGCGGCTGGGCCGGAAGGCGGAAATAAGCCGAGGGAAATGCCGCCTTGCTGGCGACATTGAGCCGGAAGCGACCGCCGACGTCGATCGGCGTGCCGAGCGAGAAGATCGTCCGCGTCTCGGCGATCAGCTCCTTCGCCATCGCCCCGATTAACGGCGCCGACGGCACCACCGCCGCGTTCATGAAGCCCTCGAGCGCGGCACCGACCGGTTTCAGATCCTCGTCCGCGCTGATCAGGAAATCGCTCGGCTTGTCGGGCCGGACATGGTCGAGCCCCTTGATATGGTAGACGCGCCCGTCGCGCCCGCCCGCGCTCCCGGCCTCGCCGGGCTCGATGGTCAGCGGCGCCTTGGGCATGGCACCGGGCGCCAGTTCGAACAGGCCGTTGAACACCGGCGGCAGCACCTGGTCCATCGCCGCCGCCACGTCCCTGAGCCGTGCGACGGTGGTCGTGCCGCCCTCCTTGTCGACGATGTAGAATTGTCCGCCGACCAGCAGACCATAATCTTCGCTACCCACCTCGCCGATGCGCGCGTCGCCATTGTCGTAAACGTCGATCTGCAGCTGCTTCGCCTTGGCGATATCGACATAGATGGCACGCAACCCCGCCTGCGCGGCGGTGCCGGCGCCCGACAGGATCAGGAAAGCGCCCATCAGGAGCGCGCGACGGAAGGATGCAGCAGCGATCATCGCCGTTGCTTAGCCCATTTTGGAGACAGGTCGAGAGCGCCATGCGCTGCCCGCATGATCATCGCTCCGTCCCTGCGCTTCCCCTTGCGCGCAAAAATCGCCAACAGGGGCGCATGACCGTCGCCCGCCTGATGCTGACCGACTTCCGCTCCTATGCGTCGGCGACGATAGCGGCCGCACCGGGCTTCGTCGTGCTCACCGGCGAGAATGGTGCGGGCAAGACCAACATATTGGAAGCCGTGTCTATGCTCGGCCCCGGTCGCGGGCTGCGCGGCGCGCCTCTGTCCGAAATGGCGCGCAGCAGCGGGCCCGGCGGCTTCGCGGTGGCGGCCGAACTGGCCGACGGCGTCCGGCTCGGCACGGGGACCACCGCCGCCACGCCCGATCGCCGCCAGGTCCGGATCAACGGCGCGGCCGCCTCGGCCACGGCGCTGGGCGAATGGACCGCCCTTCTGTGGCTGACCCCGGCCATGGACCGGCTGTTCGCCGAGGGCGCGGAGGCGCGCCGCCGCTTCCTCGATCGCCTCGTCCTCGCGATCGAACCGGGCCATGCGCATCATGTCAGCCGCTATGAAGCCGCGATGCGTGCGCGCAACAAGCTGCTCGCCGCCGAAGGTACGCCCGACGCGGCCTGGCTGGATGCGCTCGAACTGCAGATGGGCCAGCATGGCGGCGCGATCGCCGAAGCGCGCGCGCGCACCGTCGTCGCGCTGGGCTTTCGCATCGCCGCCGAGGTCGAAGCGCCCTTTGCACGGGCCGCGCTGGCCATCGAAGGCTGGGTGCCGGGAAGCCGCCCGCTGGCCGAGGAGCTTCGGCTTGGCCGCGCGCGCGATCGGGCCGCCGGCCGGACGCTGGCCGGACCGCACCGGCAGGACCTCGCGGTCAGCCACGCCGCCAAGCAGCAACCCGCAGCCCGCGCCTCGACCGGCGAGCAGAAGGCACTGCTGCTGGGGATCGTGCTGGCCCATGCCGATCTGGTCGCCGAGGAGCGCGGCCAGCGGCCGTTGCTGCTGATGGACGAGGTCGCCGCCCATCTCGACCCAATCCGCCGCGGCGCGCTGTTCGAACGGCTCGCACGAAGCGGCGGCCAGATCTGGCTGACCGGTACCGAGCGCGCGCTGTTCGAGGGCATCGGCACGGCCACCTGGCTTGCCGTGGAAAATGGCATCCTTCGGGAAGAGTGAACCAAGGCGGACTGGCCTCACGCGAGCGGGGCTGTATAGATCGGCGCTCCAGGGGTGGAGAGAAAGTCGTAGCGCAGATGAAATTGGGGGATATTTCGGGGCTGTTCATCAATCTGGACAGGTCGACCGACCGCCGCGCCAGGATGGAAGAGGCGCTAGCGCGATATGGACTCGATAAGGTCGGCCGTTTTCCCGCGCTGCAGGGGGACGATCGCAAACGGGGCATCAGCCGGAACGAACTGGGCTGCTTCCTGTCGCATCAGGCGGTTACGGAGTCGATCGGCGACGACCGTCACTTCCTGATCCTCGAAGACGACATCCGCTTTCCGGATGCCTTCGGCGACTATGTCGGCCACGCATTGGCAGAGTGTGAGAAGGAGGAGTGGGACGTCCTGTTCCTGACCCAGATGATCTCCTTCACCAACGTCGGATCGGTCTACCAGCTTCTGCGTCAGCGACGGCAGGTGGGCGACATACGCTCACCGTCCTTCACCCAGTTCGCGACCTATGACTGCAAGAACATCTTCGCCTCCTGCACAGCCGCCTACATCATCCGGGCCGGATCGGCGGGTAAAGTCGCATCCCTCCTCCAGAAAATGGCCGAGCATGGCTATCCCTGCGCCGTCGATATCGCGCATATGCGTGCGATCAACGCGGGCATGCTCAAGGCCCGCTATGTCTTCCCCTATCTGGTCGGCCTCGATCCCGGGGCGAAGACGACGCTCACCGACCGCCGCGACGAGGGCAATCACCAGCTGTTCGTCGACATCGCCAATCTGTTCGCAGCGGGCGGGGACATCGACGCCCTGCGCCTCGACGCCTTCGACGCCCTGCACAACCGGCCGTTCGACGCCGAGACCTTCGTCGCCTCGCAGATCCTCTATCGACGCATGTTGCGCTGAGCCCTGCCCGCCCCCTCGCAATGTCGCGCCAGACGACAAGTTCGGATCCTCTCGCGGAGCGGCGAAGGATCAAGCCTCGGATGGCCGCAGCGGAAGGGCCGGCGGACATCGATTCGGGCGCTTTCTTTTGGATTTTATGACAGCCGGGGCTATAGGCTGGGCATGACGAACGAAACCGAGAACAGCCCGAACACCAACAGCTATGGCGCCGATTCGATCAAGGTCCTCAAGGGCCTCGACGCGGTGCGCAAGCGCCCCGGCATGTATATCGGCGATACCGACGACGGCTCGGGCCTCCACCACATGGTGTTCGAGGTGTCCGACAATGCGATCGACGAGGCGCTGGCCGGCCATTGCGACCGGATCATCATCACGCTGAACCCCGACGGATCGGTTTCGGTCGAGGATAATGGCCGCGGCATTCCGACCGGCATCCACACCGAGGAAGGCGTCTCGGCGGCCGAGGTCATCATGACCCAGCTCCACGCCGGCGGTAAGTTCGACAACACCAACGACGCCAATGCCTATAAGGTGTCGGGCGGACTGCACGGCGTCGGCGTGTCGGTGGTCAATGCGCTGTCGGATATCCTGGATCTGACGATCTGGCGCGACGGCGAAGAGCATTATATGCAGTTCCGCCGGGGCGACGCGGTCGCACCGCTCAAGGTCGTCGGACCGGCAAACGGCAAGAAGGGTACCAAGGTGACCTTCCTGCCGTCGGCCGATACGTTCAAGATCACCGAGTTCGATTTCGACAAGCTCGAGCACCGTTATCGCGAGCTCGCCTTCCTCAATTCGGGCGTCCGCCTGTTCCTGGTCGACGAGCGTCATGCCGAACGGCGCGAGGTCGAGCTCTATTATGAGGGCGGCATCGCGGCCTTCGTCAAATATCTCGACCGCACCAAGGTCCCGCTGATGCCCGAACCGGTGGCGATCACGGGCCAGCGCGACGATGTCGGCATCGACGTCGCGCTCGAGTGGAACGACAGCTATTATGAGCAGGTTCTCTGCTTCACCAACAACATCCCGCAGCGCGACGGCGGCACCCACCTCGCCGCCTTCCGCGCCGCGCTGACCCGCACGCTCAACAATTATGCGGAAAAGTCGGGCGCGCTGAAGAAGGAGAAGGTCAGCCTCACCGGCGACGACATGCGCGAAGGGCTCACCGCGA
>JAIYAJ010000190.1 GCA_027489105.1 Zymomonas sp.
AAGCGCACGGTCGCTCGTCTCGATGGACTTCAAGGGCTACGCGATCGGCGGCCTCGCGGTCGGCGAGCCGCAGGACGTGATGCTGGCGATGATCGAGGCCGTGGAGCCGCATCTGCCGCGCGACAGGCCGCGCTATCTGATGGGCGTCGGCACGCCGGACGACATCTGCGAGGCCGTGCGACGCGGCGTCGACATGTTCGACTGCGTGATGCCGACGCGGGCCGGACGGCACGGCCAGATCTTCACGCGCTTCGGTCGGATGAACCTGCGCAATGCGAAATTCGCCGAGGATCCGCGCCCGGTCGACGTGGCGTCGAGCTGCGTCGCGGCGAACGCCTACAGCCGGGCCTATCTGCACCATCTGGTGAAGGCCGACGAGATGCTGGGCAAGATGCTGCTGACCTGGGTGAACCTCGCTTACTACCAGGACCTGATGGCCGGCCTGCGCGCCGCAATCGCCGCCGGTCGGCTGGACGACTTCATTGCCGAGACCAAGGAAGGCTGGCAGCGCGGCGAGGGCTGAGGGCCGTCTTCAGCTTGCCAGGCGTTCCGGTTGCGTCCTGCGTCGCTCGCCGAAAGCGCGCTTTCATCCAGCTTGCATCAGCGCAAAGAGCTTGAGAGCCCGTAGCTGTGATTCGCATAAGACATCTTATGGAACTTATAAAGATGGGAATGGCTGGCGTTTAGGTCAGCATCGACGCACAACCCATTGATATCGAATGTTTGTATTATGCGGTCGTCACCGCATCGATCTGCGCTGCCGTCCAACTCTCCCGGCTGCCCTTCGCGGACAGTGGCGCGTTCATCGGAAAACCCTGACACGAAATTGCCACTGTCCATTGGCCGGCCGTTCACGGCGCGAGCCTTCAAGTCAACACGTGGACCGACCGGTTCTCGACGGCCGAAACGCGCGGATGGAACGCGGCGGCGTCTTTCACAGCACTTGCCCGGCTCATGCGATGCCGCGTGGCCGGGCTTCGGAAAGGACATCATCCGCCATGACCACCACCTTGACTCGCCGCGGGCTTGTCGCGGCTGCATCGGCCGCCGCCGCAGCGCCGCTCGCCATCGCAGGCTCGTCGCTCTCGCAGGCCAGCGTCTCAGGCGAAGCCTCGGCGTTCAGCGCCAAGACGCCGGCCGGGGCAACCACGATCGGCCGTCTCTGGGCCGAGGCCGAAGAGCTCCGCCACCACCTCGACGGGCACCGTGCGGCGATCGCCGATGCGGCCCAGGCCGGCGGCATCTCGGGCTGGATGCGGCTTGGCGGCGAAGCCAACCGCATCGGCGAAGCGCGCTATGGCAAGCTCGTGGCCGTGCTGAAAGCCGAGCCGGAAGCTGCCTCGGACCTCGCTCTGATGGGCCGGGCCGCGCTCGAGGATGACATCCGCAGCGGCGCATTCGGCTGGGCCGGCGAACGCCTGGCGCACGCCACGGTGACCTTCCACGGCAGCGCCCTCGCCTGATACGCCTGCAACGCATAACGGCCGGGCTCGAGGGCCCGGCCGTCCATATTCGAAATGCTTTTTGGCCTAGCCGCAGAAACGGCGGCGGCCATCATTGCCCACGAAGGTGCCGTCGGCCGGGTTGTAGCTCCGGTAGCGCTGCGCGCACCACTGACGGCGCTCCGGCGCCATCGGGGCATACTGGGGCTGCGGATCGAAGGCGCCCGAGGCGGCCAGCCCGCCAATGGCGAGGGCGCCGAGCGCGCCGGCCGCGACACCAGCCGCGACGCCATCCCCGCGGTAGCCGCGGCGGTAATAGCCGTAGGGCCGGCCGCCATAATAGGGCCGTCCATAGACCGGGCGGCCGTAATACGGGCGGGCGCCGTAGTAGCGGCGCGGCCCGGTATAGACATACTGCGCCGGCTGGGCGGCCAGCGAAGACGCGCTGGCCGCTGTCGCGGCCGTCTCGACGGCCCCTGCCCCTGCGGGCGCGGCCTGCGCGGCGCTGCCCAGCAGCAAAGCGCCGATGAAACCTGTGATGATTGCCGAACGCATTGAACTCGACCTCCATGTTTCAGCCACGCGATGCTTGACACGCGGGCTCGGACCCAACGTTATGACACGCGCCAGCTGTTGAACAGGGGCCTCTGGCGAGGTCTCGGGTAAGCGGTTATCCTCGCCGCATGCCCGCCATCAATTCTGAAACTGCCCCTGGCAGCGTTGGTTCCGAGCCGCTGGTCAAGGTGCGGCGCATCCACCGGCGTGATCTGAACCGCACCTGGGAATTTCTCAAGCTGGTGTTCCGCGAGGTCAACCGCACCAC
Source organism: Zymomonas sp. (assembly GCA_027489105.1). Next base: position 2,266 of record JAIYAJ010000190.1, read on the forward strand.
GGTGGAGTTCCAGCGGCCGACCTCGAAGAAGCGTTTCCTCGAGCGCTACGAAGAGAAGGGCGTCGAGCAACTGCTATTCGTCATCACGGCTGACCGCAAGGAGCAGATCGTCGGTTATGCCGAATGCGCCGAGGACATCATCGGCGCCGACAGCTGGATGAACGAGCGCTATTTCCGGAATCGCGAAATGCACCCGCTCTTCGTCGAGGAACTCGCCGTCCATCCCAATTACCAGGGGCGCGGGCTCGGCTCTTTCGTCATGGACCAGCTGGAGCATCTGGCGCGCGTGCGCGGCTGCTCCCATCTCGTGCTCGAGGTGGCTGAGAACAACGAGCGCGCGCTGCAGTTCTACAAGGCGCGCAGCTTCGCCAAGCTGGATGCCGCCATCTTCATGGCCAAGAAGGTCGTCAACGACGCCGAGATCCTGCCCCCGAGGCCACTCAGCCCGCCAAGGAAGTGAGGGTGGCCTATAGGCCACCCCGAGGGTTCAGAGCGGGCGCACCATGGTGATCTGCCCGGAGCTTGACGCAACCCGGACCTCGAAGGCTTGCCGGCCGCGGAAGGCGGTGTAGCGGAAGACGCGGCCGCTGCATTCGCGCACCTGGATGTTGCGGAATCCGCGGGATGCGACGATCTCGGCCCCCTCTCCGCAGTCGATCCGCCCGTAGCCGGGGGCGCATAGGGTGGCGGGCCGTAGCCGCCGCCATAGCCATAGCCGGGCCGCTGATAGGGCGGCGGCGGCAGGCCCTGGCCGTAATAGGGGCCGCCCGGGCCGCCATAATACTGGGCTTCGGCGGGGATGGCGGCAAAGGCCGCGCCAATGGCGGCGGCGGCGCCCATCAGTGCAAGTCGGAAGTTCATGATCGCGTCCTCCTGTCTCGTTGAAGGCAGTCTAGCCTGCCTGTCGCCATTGGCAAACGGGACCAGGTTCCGCCTCGCGCAACGCCC
>JAIYAJ010000226.1 GCA_027489105.1 Zymomonas sp.
GAGATAAGCGCGGCGCGATCGAGCAGGCGGTCATCCTCGGCGACAGGCGTCGGGGTGAAGAGCCGGCGGAGCGGATCGACGGTTTCGAGCCGATCGCCAGCGGCGGGGGCCGGTTTGGCGATGCCGCCGGCATAGAGCAGGCCGGCCTGGTCGAGATCGGCGATCCATGGGTTGATCGGGTGGGCGAGCGCCACCTTCAGGCTGCCCGCCGCCACTTCGGCCTGCTGCGCCTCGTCGAGCAGCGGCACGGCCACGAGGGCGCTGTCGGCGAGCGGCTCGGAGACGTTGGCGCGGCCGAGCTCGATCGCGATCAGTACCGCTTCGACCAGCCCCATGCCGAGGCCGCCCTGCGGTTCGGGCACGAGCAGGCCGGTCAGCCCCATGCCGACGAGGCCGTCCCAGATGGCCGGATCGCGATTGCCGTCGGCGTCGAGGCGGCGGAGCACCTCGGGGCCATGTTCACCGCTCAGATAGTCGCGGATCGCCCCGCGGAGATCGATCTGGTCCTGGGTAAGACGGAAATCCATGTGGCCGTCCCCCTCAGCGCGGCAGGCCGAGCAGGCGCTCGGCGATGATGTTGCGCTGGATCTCGTTCGATCCCGCGTAGATCGGACCGGAGAGCGAGAAGATATAGCCCTCCAGCCAGTTGTTCTCGCTGCCATTGGCGAGCGAGCGCAGTTCGGCGCCGGCACCGAGCAGGCTCATCGCCGCGCGGTGCGCCGCCCGGTCGAGTTCCGACCAGAGGATCTTGTTGAGGCTGGCCTCGGCGCCGATATGGCCGCCGGCCATCACCGTTGCGGCGACGGAATAGGTGTTGAGCGTATAGGCCTCGGCATCCTGCCACGCCTGCAGCACCGCCTCGCGCGCCTGCGGCGACGCGGTGTCGCGGTGCTGACGATAGAGCTCGACGAGCCGCTTCGCCATCGCCTGGAAGCGGGCGGGCGAGCGCAGCATCAGGCCGCGGTCGAAGCCGGCGGTCGCCATGTCGACGTTCCAGCCTTCGCCTTCGCCCGCGATGCGGTTCGCCACCGGCACGCGCACTTCGTCGAAGAAGAGCTCGGCGAAGCCCGGCTCGCCATGCAGCTGGCGGATCGGGCGGCGGGTGACGCCCGGGCTGTTGAGGTCGAACAGGATGAAGGACAGGCCCTTGTGCCGCTTCGAGTCCGGATCGGTCCGGAACAGGCCGAAGCCCCAGTCGGCGAAGGAGGCGCGGCTCGACCAGGTCTTCTGGCCGGTGACGACATAGTGGTCGCCGTCACGGACCGCGACGGTGCGGATCGCCGCCATGTCGGATCCGGCATTGGGTTCGGACCAGGCCTGCGCCCACATCAGTTCGCCCTTCGCCATCGGCGTCAGGAAGCGGGCCTTCTGCTCATCGGTGCCATATTCCATGATCGTCGGGCCGAGCAGGAATATGCCGTTCTGGTTCGCGCGCAGCGGTGCCCCCGCGCCCCAATATTCCTCTTCGAAGATCAGCCAGCGGATCAGGTCGAGTCCGCGCCCGCCATAAGCTTCGGGCCAGGTGACCATGCCCCAATTGCCCGAGGCGAGCTTGCGCTCCCACTCGACATGCTGGTCATAGCCTTCGCGGCCTTCGAGCGTCTTGAGCGGCTGCGCGGGCACATTGGCGCGCATCCAGGCGCGCACCTCTGCGCGGAAGGCCTGTTGTTCGGTGGTGTAGGTCAGATCCATGATCAGAAGGTCGCCGCCTTGCCGGTCTCGACGAAGGCGTCGCGCGCCTTTTGCGAGTCCTCGTGCATGTACATTTCCAGGGTGAAGCCCTGCTCGAAGCGATAGCCATGGTCGACGTCGCGCGGCTCGAGCCCGTTGAGCGCCTCCTTGGCGATCACCAGCGCCTTGCGGCTCTTGGACGCGATGACCGCGCAGAAGGCGCGCGCCTCCTCGACCAGCGCCTCGCGCGGCACGACCTTCTCGACCGCGCCCAGGCGATGCATCTCGGCGGCGGGGATGTTTCCGCCGGTGAAGAAGGCCGCGCGCACCTTGTGCAGCGGCAGCATGCGCGACAGATGGCTGGCGCCGCCCATAGCGCCGCGATCGACCTCGGGCAGCGAGAAATAGGCGTCTTCGGCGGCAAAGATCGTGTCCGACGCACCGCAAATGCCGATGCCGCCGCCGATCACGAATTTGTGGACGGCGACCACCACCGGCACCTCGCAGTCGCGGACCGCCTTGAAGGTCAGGTAATTGCCCCGATTGAGGACCGTGATCCGCTCGGGATGGGCCTGCATCTCCTTGATGTCGACGCCGCCGCAGAAGCCGCGCGCGGTTTCGGCGGCGCGGATCAGGACGACGTTGACCTCGGGGTTGCGGCCGGCCTCGGTCACCATCGCGGGGATGCTGTTCCAGGTGGTGCTGTCGAAGGCGTTGACCGGGGGAACGTCGAAGACGATCTCGGCGATCCGGTCCTTGATGGTGGTCGTGATCGGCATCAGCGGGCTCCGGAGGAGAGGGAGGCGAGCGCGGCCAGTCTCTGGTGCGCTTCGGCCATGATGGATTCGATAAGCTGTTCGCAGGTCGGCAGGTCGCCGAGCCGACCGGCGACGACGCCCGTCGCCATCAGCCCGCCATCGGCATCGCCGTCGACCACCGCGCGCTGGATCAGCATCGGCGCAGCGGCGGCCATCATCGCCTGGGGCAGGCTGAGCCCGCCATGGCTGGTCATGCCCTTGGCGGCCTTGAGCATGTCGGCATAGCTCGCTTTGGTCTGGCGCTTCATCTGCAGGCCGCTTTCCACCGCGCGGCGCCACAGGCCGATCCCGCTCGATCGCTCGATCCGGTCGAGCGCCTGGTTGCGGATCATCCGCTGCGGCAGGCCGTCGACCTTGGTTGAGACGGTGATGTCGTCGGTCCCGGCCTTGACGTAGCGCGCCTTGACGTTCGCGGGCGGCGCGCTTTCCTGGGTCATCAGGAAACGCGTACCCATCGCGATGCCCGCCGCCCCGAAGGCGAGCGCCGCCGCGAGGCCTCGACCATCGCCGAAGCCGCCCGCCGCGATCACCGGAACCTGCACGGCGTCTAGCACCTGTGGCAGCAGGATCGTCGTCGGCACCGAGCCGGTATGCCCGCCGCCTTCGCCGCCCTGCACCGTCACCATGTCGACGCCCATCTGCACCATCTTCTGGGCGTGCTTGGCCGCGCCGATCGTGGGCATGCAGAGGATGCCGGCTTCCTTGAAGCGGGCGATCATCTTCGCGTCGGGACCGCGTCCGAAGCTGACGGCTCGAACCTGGGGCGCATTCTCCAGGATCGCCTCGACGATCTCGGCCGCACCCGGCTGGAAGGAGTGGAAGTTCACGCCGAAGGGCTTGTCGGTTCCGGCGCGCACCTCGGCAATCGCCTTGCGCGCCTCGTCGGGCGTCATCACCGCCGCCGCGAGGAAGCCGAAGGCGCCCGCGTTCGAGGTCGCGATGACGAGCGGCGGCGTGGCGACCCAGCCCATCGCCGTCTGGACGATGGGGTAACGGCAGCCGAGCAAGCGGGTGAGGGGGGTGTCGATCGGATCAGCCATGGCTCACCGCTTCAGGATGACCGAGGAGCCATGCCCGAACAGCCCCTGGTTGGCGGTGATGCCGACCTTCGCCCCTTCGACCTGGCGTTCGCCGGCCTCGCCGCGCAGCTGCCAGGTCAGTTCGCACACCTGCGCGATCGCCTGAGCTGGAACCGCCTCGCCGAAACAGGCGAGACCGCCCGACGGGTTGATCGGCATGCGCCCGCCGATGCGGGTTGCGCCGTCGCGGGTCAGCCCGGCGGCCTCGCCACGCGCGCAGAGGCCCAGATCCTCGATCCAGTCGAGTTCGAGCGCGGTCGACAGGTCATAGACCTCGGCGACCGACACGTCCTCGGGACCCATGCCCGCTTCGGCATAGGCCTTGGCGGGCAGGGCGGCACGGAAGCTGTGCGCTTCCGCGACGACGGCGCTGTCGGTGGCGAGATCGGGCATCTCGATGATCGCCGATGCGAAGGTGGGCGTGACCGTGGAGATGGCCGCGATCTTCGGCGCGTCGATCTTGCCGATCTTGCGGGCGAAAGCAGCACTCGCGACGATCAGCGCCGCGCCGCCGTCGGAGGTCGCGCAGACGTCCATAAGGCGCAGCGGATTGGCCACCATCGGCGAGGCCGCGACGTCCTCCATCGTGAACGCCTTGCGATAGCGCGCCCGTTCATTGGTCAGGCCGTGCTGCGCATTCTTGATCTTCACCCGCGCGAAGTCGTCCTGCGTGTCGCCGTAGATTTCCATGCGACGGCGGGCATAGAGCGCGAAATAGGTCGGGTTCGTGATGCCGACGCGGAAGCGCACCCAGTCCGGATCGTCCGGACGCTCGCCCTTTGCGGGAGCGAGAAAGCCCTTGGGGGTGGTGTCGGCGCCGATCACCAGCGCGACATCGGCCTGTCCGCTCAGGATGCGCGAGCGCGCAGCCGTCAGCGCCTGCGATCCGCTGGCGCAGGCGGCATAGCTGGTCTGCACCTCGGCACCCTGCCAGCCCAGCGCCTGGGCGAAGGTCGCGCCCGCCACATAGCCCGGATAGCCGCAGCGCATCGTGGCGGCGCCCGATACGAATTGCACGTCGCGCCAGTCGATGCCCGCATCGCGCAGCGCTTCCTGCGCGGCGGCGACGCCATAGCCGACGAAATTGCGACCCCATTTGCCCCAGGGGTGCATGCCGGCGCCGATGATGACGACATCCTCGCTCATCGCGCGTCCTCCATCGGCTTCCATTTCCAGACGAGCTTGCCCTTCGGGTCGACCGCGTCGGGGATCGTCTCGACGACCAGTTCCATCGGCAGGCCGGCGCGCAGCGCGTCGACGCCGACGCCTTCGACCACCTGCCCCAGCACGATCATCTTCTCGCGGTCGAGTTCGACTGCGGCGATGGCGTAGGGGATGAAAGGATCGGCCGCGATATAGGGTTCGGGCGGGGTATAGCAGGCGTCGGTGAACGACCACAGCTTGCCCGTCCGCGACAGCTCCACCGTCTCGAACTGCGTGCTCTCGCAGGCCGGGTTGCGGCAGAACGTCTCCAGCTTCGGAAAATAATAGGTGCCGCAGGCCGAGCAGCGGCTGCCGATCAGATGCGGTTCGGGGCCGGTGGTGAACCAGCCCGGCAGGACGGGATCGGCTTCGCTCATCCGCGCGTCCCCGAAGGATTGCCCTTGATCACGGTCGCGCGGATGTTGTGCGGATCGAGGCGGGCGATGATCTCCAGTTGCTCTGCGGTCGGCGCGGGCGTCGTCGGTGGAGTGCCATCGACGATCAGGTCGAACCCGGTCGCGGCCTTGACCTCGTCGACGGTGACGCCGTGGTGCAGCGACACGAGGCGGATCGCATGGTCAGGCCCACCGAAGTCCATGACGCAGAGATTGGTGACGATGAAGCGGAGCTCGACCCCGCTGAAATCGGCACCGGCGAGCCGCCGCGCGGGGTTGTAGCCGACGCTGGAGACCGAATCGACTTCGCCGGGCACGAAGATGCGGGTCGAGTGGGCGGGCACGAACATCGAGTTGATGTGGTGGATCGTGTTGCCCGGAAAGCCGCGCGCGCCCAGCATCTGGACCTTCGGCTTCTCGAAGCTGCCGCCGATATAGGACAGGTTCATCTGCCCGAAGCGGTCGATCTGGATCGGCGAGACAACCGCATGGCGCTTGCCGGTCCACACCGCGCTGTCGAAATAGCGCGAGAAGGGCAGATAGCCGGAGGGCTTGCGATCGTCATAGCCGCGCGGCCCGATCGGCACCGGATCCTCGACGAGATAGGCCTCGCCGTCGGTCATCAGCAGTTCGGGTGCATGGGTGCTCTTGGCGAGGCTCGCGCCGAGGCGCGGGAGCGGGCCGATGCCGGTGGCGACGATCTCGCCATTGTCCCGATAGAGTTCGGAGCAGGCGACGATCAGCAGTTCGGCGAGTGTATGGTCTGGCGCGGTCATCGCGTCGTCCTCAGAAGATCGGGAAGGGCAGCTTGGAGATCGCTTCGATCCCACCGGCCTGCGCAAGATAATGGGCCTCGTCGGGGCCGACCTTTTCATCGCGATAGCGATCCCAGCCGCCCTCTTCGGCGGCGCTGGCGGCATAGGCCTTCAGCGCAGCCATGTCCCAGCCATAGGATGGCGGCATCGAGGTCGGGTGCGCCCCGCCGGGGGCTTCCACGACATGCTGGACGAAGCAGCGCTCGAACAGATTGGCCTTGGCGTCTTCCGGATAGCTGTGGTCGAGCCGGTCGACGACCTCCTCGGCGGAGATGGCGACTTCCTTCGCCGCCTTGGCGAACCAGTCGTCATAATAGGTGTCGGGGCCGAGCGCCTGGCTGTTGCCCATGCGGTCGGCGCGGTGGACGTGGATCAGCGCGAAATCGAGCGGGATGGCGGGCATCGCCAGCAGAACCTCACCGTCGTCATAGGGAGAGGCGACCGTCTTGAAGCCGCCCTGCTCGAACACGTCGGTGCCCAGGCCGACGCGTGTCGGGAGGAAGGGCAGGCGCAGCGCCGCAGCCTTCAGACCCCATTGCAGCATGCCCTCGTCGAGCTCGAGCACCTCGAGCCCGCCGGCTTCGCGCGCCTTGCGGAAATAGGGTTCGAGCGGGATCGCGTCGAGCGACACGAAGCCGTAGATCACTTTGCGCACCTTGCCCGCCGCCAGCAGCATGCCCACTTCGGGGCCGCCATAGGTGACGATGGTCAGGTCTTTCAGATCGCTGCGGAGCAGGGCGCGCACCAGCGCCATCGGCTTGCGGCGCGGGCCCCAGCCGCCGATGCCGATCGTCATCCCGTCGCGGAGCTTGCCGATGACGGCGTCGGCAGATGTTCTCTTGTCGAAAGTCTTGGTCGTCACGCTCCGAAATCCCATTTGTGGCCCCACAGGTCCTCTTTGATAGTGAAGGTCGGGGTCACGGTGGTCCAGTCAACGGTCTGTTCACCACCACAGCCGAATTCGATGTCGAATCCGGATGGCGTCCGCATGTAGAAGCTGATCATCTTGTCGTTGGTGTGCCGCCCCAGCGTGGACGAGATGTGCACGCCGGCGGCCAGTGCGCGGTCGAGCGCCAGGCCGACATCGTCGATCGAGGGCACCTCGACCATCGTGTGGATCAGGCCCGACGGGGCGGGAAACTCGCCGACGGCCACCGTGTGGTGGCGCGGGCCGCTGGCATGCATGAAGGATATGCCCAGGCCAGTTTCGGGGCCGCCGGGGAAATGCACGCGCATCTCGTCGCTGTCGCCGAAGCCGAGCAGCTCCTTGTAGAAGCGGCGGGTGTCGTCATAGCAGCTGGTCGGCACGACCACATGGCCGAACCCCATCTCGCCGGTGACGAAACCGGGCACGCCGACGGGCGACACGAAGGGCGTACCCGCCACGACATTGCCCCAGACCAGTTCGATCCGGTTGCCGGCCGGATCGGCGAGCGAGGCGATGCCCCGCACATGGCGGTCGGCGGCCAGAGCGGCGTCCCCGCGCTCCACGGCGACCCCGGCCTTGTCGAGCTTGTCCAGAACGGCGGCCCAGGCCTCCTCCGAGGGGCATTCCAGCCCGGCGCAGAGATATTTCTCCTGCTCGCCCTTCTCGATGCGGAAGCGCCAGGGGCGTCCGTCGAGCCGCAGCATCAGCCGGTCTTCGGTCGAATCGGGCGTGGCGGCAGCCCCCACCACCTGTTCGCCAAATCGGCGCCAGGCCCCGACATCGCGTGTCTCGACGCGAATATAGGCCAGCGATCGTACGGCCATCGTCCTTTCCCCTCCCCGCACCTCTTACTTTCGCGTTCGGGTCTATCGGCGCACCCGCATCCTTTCAAGCACTTTACGTTATGAAAATTCGAATTTGGTACGCACATTGTTAGCGAAAGGGCATAACGCCAGTAGCTCGCGGAAAAGCGGAGCTATGTCGCTTGCGGTGCCCATCGCTCTCGCCTTAATATTGGTAAGCGGTTTCGCACCCTGCGAAAGTGATCGGTCGAAGGGCGGTCGGGCCGCGTCAGGAGGGGATGATGCTGGCCGCGCCCGACAAGGCTGAAACGCAAGTTCGGAAACGCGGGCCGAAGCCGGGTATGCGATCCGGCCGTCAGCAGGATCAGGTCGTCGCCAGCCGCCAGGATGTGGTCGAGGCGATGCGCGGGTTGCTGCGATCGCGGCCGTTCGACGAGATCCCGGTCGAGGACATACTGGCCGCCTCGGGCGTCAGCCGCGCCACCTTCTACCGCCATTTCAAGTCGCGTCGCGATGTCGCGCTGAGCATCTACGAGGCGACCCTCGAGCGCGCCATGCCGCATTTCCTGCGTCTGGCCGAGGTCGCTACGGGCGGGCTGTCGGCGCGGTGGTGGGCGCATCAGGCGGTCGGCTTTTATCGTGAGGAGGGGCAGATCTCGGTCCTCATCCACGGACTCGCTGCGACCGATCAGGCTTTTCACCAGCGGGCGCGCGACGATCGCCAGCGGCTGATCGAGCGGCTTGCGCCCGAGGTCCGGGCCTTCGGCCGGGCGATCGGCGACACTGCGGAGGCGCGGCGCCAGCGCGCCAGGGCGGACATCTTCTTCATGCTGCTCGACCGTATCAGCGCCGAGGTCACGCTGTTCGCCGAGCTGGCCGATGTCGAGGATTATGAGGCGGTTCTGGCGGAGCAGGTCGCGGCGTTCGTTATCGATAATTGACAATATAAAATGTATTGTCGATTAAATGCGTAGCCGATTCGATCAACGAAAACGCAAAGTGAAAATAGGAGGGGCGTGATGAAGGCGGTGCGCATCCACGGCGCGGGCGATGTTCGCGTCGACGAGATCGAGGAGCCCCGGCCCGGGCCTCGGGACGTGATCGTCCGCGTCCGGCGCTGCGGCCTGTGCGGCTCGGATCTCGGCTATATCAAGGTGGGCGGGGTCGCGGCCCCGGCCGAGGCGCCCTTCGGGATCGGTCACGAACTGTCCGGCGTCGTCGAGGCGGTGGGCGCCGACGTGACGGGCATCGCGCCCGGCCAGCGCGTCGTCGTCAACCCGATGGGCGATGGCAATGGAATCGGTGCTGGCCTGCCCGAGGGCGCTTTCGCACCTTTGTTGCGCGTGTCGAATGCCACGGTCGGTGGGGCGATCCACCCCATTCCGGATCATGTCGACTGGGATGCGGCCGCGCTCGCCGAACCGCTCGGCGTCGCGCTTCATGCCGTCCATCGCGCGGGCGCCACGCCGGAGGACAAGGTTGCGGTGTTTGGCGTGGGGCCGATCGGCCTTGGCATCGTCTTCTTCCTGAAGCGGTCGGGCGTCGCCTCGGTGGTCGCCATAGACCGGTCCCGGCAGCGTCTCGAACGCGCGAAGCGGCTGGGCGCGGACCATGTCATCGACGCCGGCCAGGAGGAGGTCGCCGCCGCGCTGGGTGAGCTCCACGGCCGCGCCGATCTCTTCGGCTGGCCGACGGTCGGCAGCAGCCTGTGGTTCGAATCCTCCGGGGCGCCCTCGGTGCTGCCCTCGATCGTCGGCATGGCGCCGTTCCATGCGCGCGCGGTGATGGTTGCGGTCCACCACGAGCCGATCGCGATCGACTGGAAGATGGCGCTCGGCAAGGAGATGAGCTTCATCACCTCCATGGCCTATCCGGACGAGTTTCCGGAGGTGATCGCGGCGATCTCCGAGCCCGGCTTCGATGCCGATGCCTTCATCAGCCACCGCATTCCGCTCAGCCGCTTCGACGAGGCACTCGCGGTCGCGCGCGATGCGGAATTGTCGGCGAAGGTCATGGTGGCCTGCGATGCCTGAGGACATCCGGATCGACGATCTCGCCAATCCCCGCCTCACCCCGCTCCAGCAGCAGGCGATCGAGGCCTGTCCACCCGTGCTGATGGAGATGGACGCGGTGCTGGCGGCGGCCCGGGCCGCGACCGGCCTGTCCGATTTCGGGCCCGACGACTTCCGTTCGCGCCTGGCGCTGTGGCTGCGCAGCTATGACGAAGACCGGGATCTCACCACGCTCGGCCGTGCGACTCTGTTCGGCGAATGCGTACGCTATGCCTCGGCACGGCTGCGCATCGAGGATATTATCCGCCGCCATCCCGAGATCGAGCAGGTCGAGATCGACCGGCCGATCATGGTGGCCGGCCTGCCCCGGTCGGGGACGACCCACCTGGTCAATATCCTGGCGGCCGACCCGCGCCTGCGCTCGACCCCCTTGTGGGAGACGATGGAGCCGATCCCGGGTCCCGACGATATCGGCGATCCCGACCCGCGCCACGTCCGCACCGCACAGATGTGGGGGGCGTTCGAAGCGATGCTGCCGCTGATGCCGGCGATGCACGAAATGGCGCCCGATCATGTTCATGAGGATATCGAGCTCCAGGGCCCCGACTTTTCCTCCTATCTGCCCGAATGGCTGAGCCGTCCGGTGGCCTGGCGCGACCAGTATCTGGCGACCGACCAGACCCCGCATTATGCCTATGCCAAACGGGTGATGCAGGCGCTGACCTGGCTCAAGGGGCCCAATCGCTGGGTCGTTAAGTCGCCGCCGCACATGGAGAATCTGCCCGCTCTGATCGCGGTGCATCCGAAGGCGATCGTGCCGGTCACGCACCGCGATCCTGTTGCGGTGCTCCAGTCGGCGATCACGATGATCGCCTATGGCGACCGGACGCGGCGCGTGCGGCAGGACCTCCCCGGCCTAGCCGCCTGGTGGATCGACCGGATCGAGGTGCTGCTGCGCCGCTGCGTCTGCGATCGCGACGCAGTGCCCGCCGGCCAGTCGATCGACATCCTCTTCCACGAATATATGGCCGACCAGAAGGCGACGGTGCGCCGCGTCTATGCGCTGGCGGACCTGGATATGACGCCCGAGGCCGAAGCGCGGATCGACCATTTCCTCGCCGCGAACCCGCGCAACAAACATGGCCGGGTGGTCTATGACCTGATCGGCGATTTCGGGGTCGATGTCGGCGCGCTCAGGGAGCGCTTCGCCTTCTATTATGATCGCTTCCCGGTGCGCCGCGAAGCCGTGCCCGGAGAGACATCATGACCGCCGCAGAGCGCCTGCTGACCGGCCGCGCCTTCGAGGATTATCTCGAAACCGTGCGGCTCGCCGCGCGCACGGTCGAGCGCTTCGGCAGCGAGGTCGACGAACTCGACCGTGCCGAATGGTATCGCTTCGTCACCCGGCTGATGCGCAACGGGTTCGAGCGCTTCGTCGAGAATTGCGAGCCCGAGCGGCCGCGTCTGCGCGATGCGCCATGGCGGCAGGCGATCAACTTCCAGTCGCCCGACCAGGATCATCTGCTCGCCGAGTTCGTCGACGGGCGCCACGATTATGTGATCCGCGGCAATCGCGGCACCATCCCCTATTTCGTCATGGCGAGCTGGACCGCGCCGCAGCCGGTCCATCCGGGCGAGCAGGACTGGGCGGCGCAGGGCGTCGGCGGCCTCAAGGCTTTCGATCCCGCGACGCTGACCACGACCGGCTTCCTGCAGAGCGATACGATCCCCTTCGACGCCAATGGCGACTTCGAAGTGTTCGTCGGGCGCGAGCGTCCCGCAGACGGGCGCCCCTGGCTGCCGATCACCGATGGCTGCGTCGGCCTGCTGGTGCGTACTGTCTATCATCTGCGCGAGGAAACGATCGCCCCGCGCATGACGATCCACCGCGCCGACGGCGCCGCGCCGCAGCCGATCGCGCCGGCCGACATGGCCGATGCGCTCGCCAAGTCGGGGCAGGTCGTGCTCGGCTATGCCGAACTGGTGCGCCGCTGGTGGCAGGACAATCTCGGCAAGCGGCCGAACCGGATCCGCTTCAGCCGGGCGGTCTATCTGTCGAACGGCGGGGTGCCCGACCGCCACCATGGCTTCGGCACCTGGGAATGCGGGCGCGACGAAGCGCTGGTGCTGCGCTTCACGCCGACGCCCTGCGACTACTGGATCTTCCAGCTGTGCAACATCTGGCAGGAAAATCTCGACAATTATGAGGATGGCGGCGGCCATATCCAGAAATACCGCGCCACTTACGAGCGGGACGGATCGGTGCTGATCGTCATCGCCTCGGGCGATGCGGGCATCGGCGGCAATGCGATCGATCCCTATGGCCATGCCCATGGGGGGATGAGCCTGCGCCTGATCAAGACGCAGGGCGAGCCGCCGCCGGTGTCGTTGTGGCGCGTGCCGCTGGCGCGGCTGCGAGCCGAGGGGCGAGCCCTGCTCGACAGTATGCCGCCGATCCAGAGCGGCGAGATCACCGACTGAACGACGAACGAGCGAGGGAGAGGGACATGAGCTGGAGCGATCTGCGCTTCGATTATGCCGGGGCGAGGGTGCTCGTGACCGGCGGCACGAGCGGCATCGGCGCAGCGATCGCCGCTGCCTATGCCGATGCGGGGGCCGAGGTCGTCATCACCGGCACGCGCGGCGGGCCGGGCGATTATGACGAGGACCTGTCGCGCTTCGATTATCGCCGGCTCGACGTCGAGGATGGCGCGCAGATCGATGCCGTGGCGGCGGGCTTCGACCGGCTCGACATCCTCGTCAACAATGCCGGCCTGGCGCTGGGGTCGCTCGGCCTCGACGAATGGGATCCTGCGATCTTCGAACGGTCGATCGCGATGCACCTGACCTCGGCCTTCCGCATGGCCCATGGCTGCCGCGCGGCGCTGGCGAGGGGCGAACGGCCGGGCGGCTCGTCTATCATCGGCATCGCCTCGATGACCTCCTATTTCGGCATCGGCATGATCCCCGGCTATGGCTCGGCCAAGACCGGGCTCGTCGGGCTGACGCGCGTGCTCGCCACCGAATGGGCTAGCCAGCGCATAAGGGTGAACGCGGTCGCGGCGGGCCTCACCCGCAGCCGCATGACGGCGGGGACCTTCGATGCGCCCGAATGGACTGCGCCGACCTTGAGCCGAACGCCCTTGGGGCGCCTCGGCGAGCCAGTGGACATAGCGGGGGCGGTGCTGTTCCTGTCGAGTTCGGCCGCCTCATGGATCACCGGGCAGGTGCTGCCGATCGACGGCGGCTTCACGGTGGCGGGATGAGCCTGGACCAGTTGCTGCTCGCGGCAGGCACTGTGCAGGCGGTGCCCTTTTTCGATCGGCTTGCGCCGGCACGCGATGCGGGCTTTGCCGGCATATCGATCTTCGCGGCGGACCTGGAGCAGTTGGAGCAGCGGGGCGTATCGCATCGCGAGGTCTGCGACCGGCTGGCCGATGCCGGCCTGTTCATCCACGAGGTGGAGATCGTCGGTAGCTGGCTTCCGGGCCCGCCCACCAAGGCCAATCCCGGCTGGCTCGCCGCGCTGTTGCAACGCTCGACGCCCGAACGGCTGATCGACCTTGCCGAGGCGGTCGGTGCTCGGGGCGTCAGCGTCGGCGAATTGCAGGGCGTTGCCTGGACCGTCGATGAGGGCGTGGGAGCTTTTGCGGCGATCTGCGACCGCGCCGCGCCTGCGGGGCTGCACGTGGCGCTGGAATATGTTCCGACCGGGACCATTCCCGATCTAGCCACCGCCTGGGATATCGTCAGGCTCGCCGGACGCGATAATGGTGGCCTTCTGGTCGACAGCTGGCACCAGTTTCGCAGCAGTTCGAGCCTCGACCTGCTGGCAGCGCTGCCGGCCGGGGCGATCAAGAGCGTCCAGATCTGCGATGCACCCGCCACCGCCTCGGACGATCTCGACAGCGAGATGATCCAGGGTCGGCTCCTTCCGGGGGATGGGGGCCTCGACCTGCCTGGCTTCGTTGCCGCGCTGCGCGCGACCGGCACGATCGCGCCCTGCTCGGTCGAGGTCTTTTCGGCGACGCTGGCAACGCGACCTGTCGAAGAGATCGCCCGGCTCTGCGCCGACAAGGCAAGACTAATCCTGAAAGGAGCCTGACATGGCCGATGCATATGGTGCCGTCGTCGTTGGAACGGGCTTCGGCCTGTTCACCCATGTCCGCGCGCTGCGCGAGGCGGGGTTCGAGGTGCGCGCGATCGTCGGGCGGAATCGTGCCCGCACGGCCGAACGGGCGGCGCCCCTCGGCATTCCGCTCGCGACCGACAGCCTCGCCGAGGCACTGGTCGATCCCCGCACCGTGCTGGTCACCGTGGCGACCCCGCCGCACGCCCATTACCAGGTGGTGATGGATGCGGTCGCCGCCGGGCGCCATGTGGTGTGCGAGAAACCTTTTGCGCGCGATGCGGCCCAGGCCCGCGCGATGCGCGACGCGGCGGAGAAGGCGGGTGTCGTCCACATGCTCGGTGCGGAGTTCCGGTTCGACGCGGCGCAGGCACTGCTGCGGCGCGTGGTGCAGGACGGCGCGATCGGCGAGCCGCGCCAGTTCCTGCGCATCTATCATCAGCCGGGGCTGCAGGACCCCACCGAGAAGCTCAGCGACTGGTGGGAGGATGCCGGCCAGGGGGGCGGATTCCTCGGCGCCTTCGGGACGCACATGATCGACCAGGTGGTCAACATGCTCGGCCCGATCCGGCGCCTGTCCTGCACCTTGCAGACGCTGGCGCCGGGCCGCCCGACCATGACGGCGGACGACAGCTACGTCGTCGAGTTCGAATGCGAAAGCGGCACGCGGGGGACGCTGATGGCGGCGATGGCCGCGCCGGGGCCTCTGGTGATGGCGACCAAGGTCGTCGGTACCAAAGGCGGCGCGTGGATCCAGTCGGGGGCGGCGTTCGGCGATCCCGAGGAAGTGTGGGTGTCGGATGCCGATGGCGCGCGGCGGATCGACATGCCGGCCGATCTGGCACTGCCCCCGCCCGAACCTTTCCCGATCGCAGACCTGATCCAGACCGAGCAGGACCGCTGGCACACCATGGGCTTCGATGTGATCCCCTATGCGCGTCTCTTCTCGGAAATGCGCCGCCGGATCGCGGGAGAGGCGGTGACCGATCGCGAGCAGGCGGGCAGTTTCGACGATGCCCTCGTCAACCAGATGGTTCTCGACGCAGCACGCCGCTCCGCGCAACGAGGACAATGGGTTGATGTGGAGTGACAATCGATACGCATAATGCGTTGATGGAGGGGTGATTACTCTCTAATGCGCAAAGCAAATCGATAAAGGGCGAGGTATATGCTTCCCGACTTGCTGACGATGGGTGGACTTCTCGATGCGGCCGCCACGCGCTGGCCCGACCGCCCCTATCTGAAGGAGGAGGATGGGCGCACGCTGAGCTTCGCTGGGTTCCGGGAGGCGGCGCGGCGCGTGTCGCGCGCGCTGCTCGCACGCGGTGGTCGCAAGGGAGACCGCATCGCCATCTGGGCTCCCAATAGCGGCGCCTGGGCGATCGTGGCGGCCGGCGCGACGCAGATCGGCCTGCAACTGATCCCGCTCAACACCCGCTTCAAGGGCGCCGAGGCCGAGGACATATTGGGCCGGGGCAAGGTGCGCTGGCTGTTCACCGTCCGCGATTTCCTCGGCTTCGACTATGCCGGGATGCTGGCGGGGCGCGACCTGCCCGATCTGGAAGAGACGGTGTTCCTCGATGAGGGGTTCGATGCGTGGCTCGGCGCTGTCGTCGGTGCCGACGACGCGGCCCTATCCGCCGCTATCGCTGGGGTCGGCCCCGACGATATCGTCGACATATTGTTCACCTCGGGCACGACCGGTCGGCCGAAGGGCGTACTCAGCAGCCATTCGCAGAATCTGCGCACCTTCCAGGGCTGGGCGGATGCAGTGGGCCTGCGCGAGGGCGATCATTATCTGATCGTGAACCCTTTCTTCCACACCTTCGGCTACAAGGCCGGCTGGGTCGTCTCGCTGCAGCAGGGGGCGACCATCTTCCCGGTTTCCCAGTTCGCCGCCGCGAAGGTGCTTGCCACGATCGCACAGGAGAAGATCACCGTCCTGCCGGGGCCGCCGACCATCTTCCAGTCGCTGCTCGACGAAGCCGGGCGCAAGCCGGATGATACCGCCAGCCTGCGTCTCGCCGTGACCGGCGCCGCCAGCGTACCGCCGATCCTGATCCGGCGGATGCACGACGAGCTCGGCATCGCCGAGGTGCTGACCGCCTATGGCCTCACCGAAAGCTCGGGCTGCGTCAGCGCGACCCAGGCCGGCGACCCGGTCGAACTGGTCGCATCGAGTTGCGGCCGGCCGATCCCCGGCGTCGAGGTGCGTCTGGTCGATGCCGACGATCGCGACGTTGCGACCGGGGAGCCCGGCGAACTGCTCGTGCGCGGGTTCAACGTGATGAAGGGCTATCTCGACGATCCCAAGGCGACCGCCGAGACGATCGACGCCGACGGCTGGCTGCGGACGGGCGACATCGCCACGCAGGACGAGCGCGGCTATCTGCGCATCACCGACCGCGCCAAGGACCTGTTCATCTGCGGCGGCTTCAATTGCTACCCGGCCGAGATCGAGGCGCGCCTGCTCGAACATCCCGAAGTGGCGCGCGTCGCCGTGGTGGGCCGTCCGGATGAGCGGATGGGTGAGGTCGGTCACGCTGTGATCGTGCCAAAGCCAGGCGCGGCGCGCGACGACAAGGCGCTCATCAGCTGGTGCCGCGAGCAGATGGCCAACTACAAGGTTCCGCGCACGGTCGAATGGGTCGATGAATTGCCCGTCAACGCCTCCGGCAAGGTCCAGCGCTTCCTGCTGAAATAGGCTTTGGATCCGGGACAAGGAAAAGGGCGGCCTGACACGCGATCGGACCGCCCTTATCTGTTCTTGCGCCGATCAGGCGACCTGCTTGGCCGGATCGCGCTTGTCGACCACGGTGTGGCGGCCGTTGACGCGCTTCTGGAACTCGGGTGCCTGGGCAATCGGGTTGTAGAACTGGCGGTACCAGATGCGGCACTTGTCGGTCGGGCCGTCACCGCGCACCATCAGCGGGGCGAAACAGGCGCGCTTGTGGCTCCAGATCTCGAAATCCTGCGCGAAGGCAAGGCGGCTCGCCTCCTGATAGGCGCGCGCCATCGGGATGTCGGCCTCGGTCGCCTCGCGACCCATGTCGACCATCAGCGCGTGCCAGACCTGGATCTTGCCGTCCTCGACCGGCGTGTGCGCGATCAGCATGTGCGTGGGGAAAGTGCCGCGCATGAAGGACTGGAGGATGGCCGGGCCGGTATACCAGGTGTCGAGCTCAAGCAGGCCCTCGCCCTCCTGCACCAGCGTGCGGTGCCCGGCGCCGAACATCTGCCACTGCACATGATCGTCGAACTCGTTGTAGAAATATTCGATGTCGCGCGAGCCGTGGATCGGCACGAAATGGGCGAAGTCGGTCATATTGTCGACGACCTCGATCGGATGCTGCGGCAGCTCGCCCAGATCGTCGATCACCCAGCGGACCCAGTTGGGATTGTCCCACGCCTCGAACGGCGGCAGCTCGTGATCGGGCGCATTGCCCTCGGCATCGTGCCACATCCAGATGATGCCGGCGCGTTCGACGACGGGCCAGGTCTGGATCTGCGCGGCCGCCGGTGGCTTCTGGTCCGAATAGGGAATGTGGTTGCAGCGGCCATCGGGGCCGAAGCGCCAGCCGTGGAAGGGGCAGCGGATCGACTCGCCCTCGATTCGCTCATTGTCGAGCACGATGTAGCTGGTCTCGTTCTTGCCGAGATGCGCGCCCATGTGCGGGCAATAGGCATCGACGAGGTGCGGCGTACCGCTGTCGCCGCGATAGAGAACCATGTCGCGGGCGAAGAAGCGCACCGGCATCGGCGCGGTGCCGAGCTTCGATGCGTCGGCGATCATGTGCCAGCCGCGCGCGAAGGTGTGCGAGCCGAGGCGATATTCGGCGGTGGTTGCCATCGATCTACTCTCCTGTGTCGACATGGCCGTCGAAAGCCATTTGTCCGAAGAATATCATGCAATGTTCGACTGGAAGCCGCACTCCGCCTGTGCAAAGATGCACGGCATGGCGATCGAGTGGGATGATGTCCGGGTGTTCCAGTCGGCGGTGCGTGCCGGCGACTATAGCACGGCGGCGCGCAAGCTCGACATGGACCGCACCACGGTCGGCCGCCGCTTCGCCCGGCTCGAACGTGCCACGGGCCGTTCGCTGTGGGAGCAGACCTCTACCGGCTATCGCCCGACCGAAGCGGGACGCGCGGTCTTGCGCGCCGCGGCGGCGATGGAGCGGGCGATGGCGCGACTCGACCATGATCTCGCGCCCGAAGGCGAACGCATCGGCGGGCCGGTGCGCGTCGCTGGCACGGCGGGGCTGGCGTCGCTGCTGCTGCCGGCCTTCGTCCCCTTTCTCGACCGGTATCCGGCCATCTCGCTCGAAGTCGTCGGCGCGCGCGATGCGCTTGCCGCCATTCAGCAGCGCCAGGCCGATATCGGCTTTGCGATCGCCCGTACCAAGCCGCGCGACCTGTCGGGCCAGCGGGTGTCGTCCTTCGTCCAGACGCCCTTCGCCCGGCGCGGCACCAAGTCCGCGCGGCAGGTCGTCTGGGGCCATTCGATGATGCTCGCCAACCCGCAGCCCTGGGCGCGGCTCAATGCCGCACCCGAGGGGGGCAATTGCGTCGAGGTCGACAGCCTGTCGGCCCTGCATGATGCGGTCGGCGCGGGGCTGGGGCGCGGCTGGCTGTGGGACCGGCTCGGCGAGGCCGACGACCGGCTCGAACGCCTGGCCGATGCTGCCCCGGCGGCGGCTTCGGCGGACATCTGGATCGTGTATCGCGCCGACCTGGCCGTAGAGCCGGCGGTCGCAGCCCTGATCGACGCGGCGCCCGAGATCGTCGCGCGGTTCATCGAGGAGAGATGATGTGGCCGACTGGACGCATCACCATGTCCGGATCAACGGTATCGCCATGCATTGGGTGGAGCAGGGGGAGGGACCGGCGATCGTCCTCTGCCACGGCTTCCCCCATATCTGGCTGAGCTGGCGGCACCAGATCCCGGTGCTTGCCGAGGCGGGATGGCGGGTGATCGTTCCCGACATGCGCGGCATGGGCCAGACCGAAGGCCCGGAGCACCACAGTCATTATGATGTCCACGCGATCGTCGACGACCTGACCGGCCTGCTCGATCATCTGGGGCTGGAGGAGGCGGTGTTCGCCGGGCTCGATTTCGGGGTCTTTGCGATCTACGATCTGGCCTATCTCCACCCGCAGCGCGTCCGCGCGATCATCGCGCTGGAGAATCCGGCCTATCCGGATTCACCCGACAAGGCGCCGCTCGCCGAGGCGGCCGAATGGGCGCAGGAGCATTTCGTCCATATCGACTATTTCCGGCCCGTCGGTCCCGCCGATGCGGCGCTGAACGCTGCGCCGCGCGAGTTCCTCCGCAAGGTGCTCTACGCGCTGTCGGGCGACTTCCACTATCTCGACGTATGGAAGAACCCGCCGGGCATGGCCTATCTCGACGCGCTGCCCGAAACGCCGCCGCTGCCCTGGGCGTGGTTCTCCGAATGGGAGCTCGAATGGTACACCGCCGACTATGCCCGGAGCGGTTTTACCGGCGGGCTGAACTGGTATCGGGCGATGGACCTGCGCTGGTCGCAGCGCGCGGCCTGGCGGCACCGGCCGATCGACCGGCCCTTCTTCTTCATCGGCAGCGAGAATGACGTCGACCTGGAAGCCTGGCATGGGGATGACCCGCTGGGCGCCATCCCCCGCCAATATTCCGACGTCCGCCGCATCGAGATGCTGCCCAAGGCCGGCCACCTCATCCAGCTCGAACGCGCGGACGAGGTCAGCCGGCTGATGCGGGAGTTCGTCGAAAGCCTCTGATTATTCGGCGGCTTCGGCCTGCACGGTGAAGGGCAGGCAGACCTCGTCGAAGCCGAGGACATGGGCGACGCGGCCGAGACCCACCCAGGCGGCGACCGAGTTGGCCAGGTCGGCGATCTCCGCATCGGAGAAGGCGGCCCGGGCCTTGGCCCAGAATTCTTCGTCGCTGGCGAGCGACTTGGGCTC
Organism: Zymomonas sp.; assembly: GCA_027489105.1. The sequence goes on from JAIYAJ010000226.1 coordinate 19,818, forward strand.
GGTTCCGAAGCGTTCGGCGAACTCGATCGCCAGCCGCTCGCGGTCGCTGTAGATCGGCGAGGTGCGCCATTCGGTCACGGCAGCGTAAAAGGCCTCGTCGGGGGCAGGGCCATTGTCGACCACCGTGCCGCGCGTGCCCGTGCCCGAGAACATGCCGCCCAGATCGCGCGCCGCGCGGAACTGCTGGCAGATGGTGCAGCCGTTGATCTCGGCCGTCCGCGCGCGGGCGCCCTCGAACTCGCGCAGCGACAGCTTCGAGTGGCGATAGACCGCGAAACTGAAGGCCCCGCCGGCCTTCATGATTTCGGGCGCGAGATTCTCGGTGGCATAGCCATAGGGGTCATGGGCCTGGGCTGCCGGAACGTCGATGCGCATGCTGGACTCTCCTCTTCATCCTCGTGCGATTTCGGGCGTCTTTCGTCCGGGCCGTCCTCGCGACGTCGTGCGCGACTCCTCCGGACCCTCTTATTCGCCCGCGCAGACTATAGCATCTTGCGGCCCTGTCCAACTTCGGTGCTACGAAGGGCGGCAGGAAGAGCAGGATAAGGATCAGATATGCGAGACGAACTCGCGATCCGGGAACGCAGAATATCGGTCGGCGACGGGCTGAACCTCAACGTCATGGAGGCGGGCGATGGCCCCTTGATGCTGATGATCCACGGTTTTCCGGGGCTCGCCTATAGCTGGCGCCACCAGTTGCTGCCCTTCGCGCGCGCCGGCTTCCAGGCCGTTGCCATCGACAGCCTGGGCTATGGGGCGAGCGATCGCCCGGCCGATCCGACGCTGTACGACTCCGCGCACATGCAGAGCTATCTGACGGCACTGCTCGACCATTATGGCGCACGCGACGCCGTCGTCATCGGGCAGGATTTCGGGGCGCAATATGCCTGGAACATGGCGGTACGGTCACCCGAGCGGGTGCGGGCGCTGATCGCCACCATCCCCTATGATTATGACCTTGCGGGACGCGCCATGCTGGGTGACCGGCCCCGCCAGGCGGAGGGGGAGGGGCCGCGACCCGACATGGCGTCGCCCGACCATCCGCCGTCGCTGCGCTTTGCGGAGATGGCGAAGGCGCATTTCGTCCACTTCCATTATTTCCAGACGGTCGGCCCTGCCGACCTCGAACTGGGCGGCGCGCTCGCCGATTATCTGCGGCGCAGCTTCCACGCGCTCAGCGCATCGGGCGACCTGTGGGCGTGGAAAGCGCTGCCGTCGGAGGGCACCGGCTATCTCGATGCGCTGCCAGCGGCGCCGGACCTGCCCTGGTCCTGGCTCAGCGCCGGGGAGTTCGCCGAATATGTGCAGCGCTACGATCACCAAGACATCGACCGGCGGATGATCGGGGGACTCAACTCCTATCGGACGGCGGACGCCAATTGGGAGATCGGCCGGGCCTGGGCCGATGCCGACGTCACCGTGCCGACGCTCATGCTCTACGGTGCCGCCGATCCGTCCTTCGGCTTCTTCCCCGACTGGGAGGCGCGGCTCCGCCGCCGGGTTCCGGGGCTGGTCGACATCGTCGCGATCGAAGGGGCCGGGCATCTTGTCCAGCAAGAGGCACCCGAGGCGTTCAACGCGGCCGTGCTGCGTTTTCTGGAAAGATTGTCGTGAGCCGCCGCTTCGCCGGGCATCTGGGGGTGCGGGGGCCGGATGCGCCCTTGCTGCAACATATGAGCGGCTCAGCCGATCCGATCGAGCAGATCCGCCTGATGGCGGAACTCGGCTTTGCCGGCGTGTTCGACAATTACCTGCTGCTGCGCGACGATGCGGATCAGGCACGGATCGGCGCCGAGCTTCGGCGCCTGGGCATGAACATGGGCTCCTTCGTTCATGATCCACTACGCTGGGACCAGCCGGCCTGGATCGACGGGACGGCGCTCGCCTCGCTCGACCGGACGATCGCCGCCGCTGCGCGCAGCGGGGCCGCTTCGGTCACGTGCATCACGGCGGGGTGCGGCGATCCGGCCGCCGATCGGCAGGCCATGGCGGACATGCTGCGCCGCGCCGCAGACCGCCTGCCGCCCGACGGCCCCATGCTCTGCGTCGAGGCGACTCATCCCGCTTTCGCGCCGGGCCTGTTGAACGAGCAGGTCGAGGACGCGCTGGAGGTCGTTCGGATGGCCGATCATCCCAAGGTGCGGCTCGCGCTCGATCTCGGTCATGGCGCGCTGCATGGGCGCGATCCGGTCGAACTGATCGGTCTCGCGGCCGGCCTGATCGGCAACGTGCAGCTTGCGGACATCCCCGGCCGCGTCGAGCCGGGGGCGGGCAGCCTCGACTGGCAGGGAGTTTTCGCGGCGCTCGATGCGGCCGGCTATGCGGGATTGCTCGAACTGGAATGCGAACCCTCGGAAAAGGAAGAGGCCGGCGAGCGCGCGATGATCGCGCGGCTCGCCGGCCTCGGTCTTGGCCGGGCGGCTTAGAAGGAGAAGCCGACGTCGATGCCGTAGGTCGCCGGATCGCCGTAGGAGATCGCCTGGTTCGGATAGCCGGTGAGGATCGAGCCCGATCCGATCACGAAACCGGGATAGCGCTTGTCGAACACATTCTTGCCCCACAGCGCGATCGAGATGTTGCGGCCATCGCCGCGATCGATCGTGTAGGACAGGCGCGCATCGACTATGCCAAAGCTGTCGTTGACCGGCGCATCGCGGCCGAAGGGCACCGACGGGCCCGCGCCCGCCGTGGTGTAGACCTTGTCCTTCCAGGTATAGTCGGCGTGCGCGGCGAGCGTGCCGTCGCCGATCGTCGCGATCGTCCAGTCACCCGACAGGCGTACGCTGTGCTTGGGCGTGAAGGGCAGGACGAAATATCCGGTGATGTCGTCGCCGACCTGCACTGGCGAGGTGGGGTTGACGGCCGGATCGAAGATCGAGCCGGCCGGTGCCCGCACGCTCTTGATGGTTGCATCGGTATAGGCATAGCTCGCCGTCAGTGTCAGGCCGCTGATCGGAACGGCGGTCAGATCGGCTTCGAGGCCCTTCACCGTGGCGCGACCGACGTTGAAGGTGTCGGCGAGCGAGGCGTCGACCGGATCGGCCGAAATGTCGAGCTGCAGATTCTTATATTTGGCCAGGAAGCCCGCGAGGTTGAAGCGCAGGCGCCGGTCGAGCAGGTCGGTCTTGATGCCCGCTTCCCAGCTTGTCACCGTCTCCGGATTGAAGGTGCGGGTGAAGGTCGGCGAGGCCTCGTTCGAGCCGCCCGCCTTGTAGCCGGTAACGACCTTCGCATAGAGCGAGACATTGTCCGCCGGGCGGTAGGACAGGGTCAGTGCCGGGTTGAATTTATTGTTCTTCACATTGGTCGCCCCGACCACCGAACCCAGCGGCACGGTGAAGCCCGCTCCGTTGAAGCCGCGGAAGACGAGCGGGGAGGTTTGCCCGATGAAGAAATTCTGCGTCCGGACGCGATCGGCCGTGCGCTTGTCGCTGGTGTAGCGACCACCCACCGTCACGTCGAACTTGCCCTCGGCGAAATCGGGCGTCCAGGTCAGCTGGCCGAAGATCGCCTTGGAGGTCGACCTGGCGTTGGTCAGGCGGTCGACCAGCACCAGCTGGTTCGGGGTACCCGTTCCGATGTCGGCGTTGAGCAGATGGTCCGACTTCTCACGGAAATAATAGACGCCGACGACATATTTGAACTGGTCGAAATTGCCGACTGCCTGGAATTCCTGCGTGTAGGTCTTCGACCCGATCTTGTCGTAACTGAAGAAGGGCGCGAGGAAGGCCTCGACATAATCCTGATAGGTCTTGACCCGGATATTGCGGTAACTGCTCAGCGAACGCAGCGTCAGGCCGTCGGTCGCCTGCCATTCCCCGACCAGCGTCTGCCCGTCCGACTTGACATGGCTGTAGGGCAGATAGACCGGCCGATAGGTCCGCTCCACGTCCGAGCTGTAGCCGGGGAAGAGGAAGGGTGCGAAAGCGTTTTCGGTGACATAGCGAACGGGCGTGGTGCGCTGGTCGCTATAGTCGGCCGCATAATCGACGGTGACCGTGTCGGTCGGTTCCCAGCGTATGGCGCCACGCACGGCATATTTGCGATCGGCCTGGAAGTCGTTCGCGTTCGGCACGCCGGCCGTGTTGCTGGCGTTCTTCGCCCAGCCGTCACGGTTCGAATAGAGGCCGGTCAGCTTCACCTTGAAGTCGCCGAACTGCGGCAGATCGACATTGGCGAGGACGCGCCGATAGCCATAATTGCCGACCGAAGCGAGGCCGCGAATGCCGAGTTCGCCGCTCGGCTTGCGGCTGATGATGTTGACCGCGCCGCCCGTGGTGTTGCGGCCGTAGAGCGTGCCCTGCGGACCGCGCAGCACCTCGACCCGCTCCACGTCTGCAAGGTCGAAGGTCGATGCCTGGGGACGAGACTGATAGATGCCGTCGACATAGAGGCCGACGCCGCCATCCTTGGTGATCAGGTTGGGATCGCCGATGCCCTGGCCGCGCATGAACAGCACCAGCGTCGTGGACGAGCTGGGATAGGGTGCGAAATAGAGGCTGGGTGCCGCCTGCACGACGCCGCGCAGATCGGTGATTCCCGATGCCTGGAGCGCATTGGCGGTCAGCGCGGTGATCGCGATGGGGGTGCGTTGCAGATTCTCGGCGCGGCGCTCGGCGGTGACGACGATATCCTCGAGGCCGTCATTGCTGGCGCTCTCGTCGGCGGCGGGCGTCGTCTGCGCGTGGAGCGGCGCGAGCGCGGCGGCTGCAAGGGCGATAACGGACGCGCGAAGGAACTTGGATGCGATGGTCAATTTCCCCTCCCTTGGGTGGCTTATATTGTTCGCGAATAGTGGCAGAATATGCCGCATAAATCAACGCTCTGCGTAGAACATCCTTTGATCTGCTACGCAGAGCGCCAATGGCCTGAAATCGGGTCAGGAGAGGAAGTCGAACCGTGGCTGCGCGCGCTCGGCGATCATCTTGTGCCGCTGTTCGAGCATCGGGTCCAGTGCCTCGGGCTGGGGCACGATCCAGTAATCGCCGCGCTCGATCGCATCGAAAACAGCCGCGGCGAAGGCCTCGGGGTCCATGCCATAGTGGCGGATCATCCCGCGCAGCGCATCGACGAATTTCTGCGTGGCCGGATGGATGTCGCCGCTGAACGGATCGTCGAAGATCGCGGAGCGGACTGGCCCGGGGGCAAGCAGGCTGACCGCGATCGGCGCGCCCAGCATGTCGAGCTCACCCTTCAGCGATTCCGTGATCGACACGACGGCGAATTTGGTCGCGCTATAGGGCGCCATCAGCGGGCTGGGATTGAAGCCGCCGACCGACGCGGTGTTGATGATCCGCGCCGGGACATTTGCCTTGAGCATGCGCGGCACGAAGCTGCGGATGCCGTTGAGCACCCCGCCGACATTGACCGCCAGCGATGCGTCCCAGCGGGCCGGTTCGATTTCCCAGCTGAAGCCGGTCGCCATGATCCCGGCATTGTTGAACAGGAGGTCGACCCGACCGAAGCGCCCAAAGGCGATGTCGGCCAGCCGGTCGACCGCCGCACGGTCGGTCACGTCGGTCGGCACGGCCAGCGCGTCGGGCAGTTTGGCGGTCGCAGCCGCCAAAGCATCGGCGTCGCGATCGGCGAGGATCAGGCGGAGGCCCCGCCGGGCGGCTTCGCGGGCCAGGCCGAGGCCTATCCCGCTCGCCGCACCGGTGATGACCGCATTGGTGGCGGTGGAGATCATGCCGCTATCAGAAGCTGATCTTGAACTCGACCGACACGCGGCGCGGTTCGCTGTAGAATTTGCCGCCGAAGCCGAGCGAGCCGAAGTCGATGCCGTAAAGAACCTGGTCCTCGTTGAGGAGGTTCTCGCCGACCAGCGACAATTCGCCTTTTGCCGCGCTGCCGAGGGCGATGTCGCTGAGTGCGATGCGGGCGTCGACGGTGTTGGTCGCGGGCGAGTCGACCTGCTGCTGGAACGGGTTCACCGCGTCGTTCGGATAGAAAAAGACGTGGCTGCGATAGGCATAGGAGACCCTGGCCGACAACGTACCGATCGCCATGGGTTCGAACACATAGTCGACTGCCAGGTTCGAGTTGAACTTCGCCACATTGGGGAAGCGCGCCGTGCTGGCGATGTCGCTGACGGTATTGGTGTTGGGATTGAGGAAGAGGAAGCTCTTATATTTCGGATCGGTGTAGCCCATCGATGCCGACAGAGTCAGGCCGCGGGCGGGCAGTGCCGTGATTTCCAATTCGACGCCCTTGAACTCGGCCTTGCCGGCATTGACCAGCAGGGTCGACGCGCCGCCACTGCCCGCCGCGAACTGCGGGACCTGAAGGTCGTCATATTTGCTCAGGAAGGCCGCGCCGTTGATGCGCAGGCGACGGTTGAACAGGTCGAGCTTGGCGCCTGCTTCGTATGACACCAGCTTTTCCGGCGCGAAGCTGTTGAGCCGATCGGCGCGCGGATTGAAGCCGCCCGATTTGTAGCCCGTCGACAGCTTTGCGTAGACCAGAGCGTCGGGGCTCAGCTGATAGCTGGCTGACCCAAGGAATGAGGTGTTGGTGTATTTCACGCTTCCGCGCGGCGGACCGACGACGCTGGAGACGCCGTTCGACAGATTCTGCAGGAAGATGCTCTTGCGATCCTCGGTATAGCGGATGCCGCCCGTCAGCTCGAACCGCTCGTCGAGCGACTGCGGCTTCCAGCTTACCTCGCCGAAGGCGGCATAGGACTTCGACACCTGCGAATAGCGCGCGATCGGCGAGAGGTTGAAGCCGATCAGGTCGATGCCCTGGCCCACCAGCGCGTCCCGCACCGCCGTGGGGAAGCCGAGGAAGGGCAGGGCGAAGGGCGACAACACCAGAGTCAGGTTCTGGTTGTTGTCCTCCGATACTTTCTCGCGGAAATAATAGGCGCCGAGCACATAGCTGAAGTCGCCGGCCTTGCCGAGCAGTTGGAGCTCCTCGGAGAACTGCTTCTGCTTCTGCGGACTGTTATAGCCATTATAGGGCGTGACCGACTGGACCGAGGTCAGCGTCGGCGAGGTAAAGTCGAGGACCAGGCCCTTGAGGTCGCCCTGCCCGCTGAGGCCGAGGACATTTTCGAGCAGTAGCTTGCGATAGCCGGTGATCGACTTGATCGTGATCGCGTCCGACGCTTCGTAGGACAGGGTCAGCGTGTGGCCCTGGCTGCGCGTGTGCGAGGTGTAGGTGTTGCCGGGGCCGCCCGGCTGCTGAAGCCCGCTGTTCAGGCGGGTGTCGGCGCCAACGAACTGCAGCGCGGCCCCTCCCAGGCTCTGCGAGCGGCTGTAGTAGGTCCGGGCGTCGGGGCTCAGCGCCACCGTCTGGAAGAAGCCGGGCGCACCGGTGCGGTCGTCATAGTCGAAGCCATAGTCGACCTGGAGCGGGCCGAAGTCACCCGACAGGGCGACCGTGAAGGCGTCGATGTTGAGCGAACCCGGATCCTTGCTGCGCGGCGTCAGGAAGTTGTCGAAATAGCCGTCGCGCTGGCGATGATAATAGCTGAACGCCGTCGAGATGCCGGAATCGCCAAGCTCGCCGGTGTCGACCCGCCCGCGTCCGAACCAGTTGTTGCGGGTGCCGTAGCCGCCGCGCAGGGTGGCGCCGAAAACGTCGGACGGCTTCTTCGACACGATCTGGATCGCCCCGCCGGTAGTGTTGCGGCCGAACAATGTGCCCTGCGGCCCGCGCAGCACCTCGATCCGCTCGATGTCGACGAGATCGAAGATCGAGCCGGCGCTGCGCGCGACATAGACGCCGTCGAGATAGATGCCGACGGCGGTGTCGAGGCCGAGCGAAGGATCGGTCTGGCCGATACCGCGAATGTTTATCGACGCGGCGGAGAGCGACGAGGATTGCTGGCTGATCACAAGGTTCGGCGCGACCTGCCCGAGTTTGTCGACCGCCTGGATGTTGATCCTTTCGATGGCGCGGCTGTCGAGCGCGGTGATCGAGATCGGCGTCTTCTGCAGCGACTCGGACTGGCGACGCGCAGTGACAACGATGTCCTGGATGCCTTCGCTCGCGCCGTCCTCGACCGGGTTGGTCTGGGCCTGAGCGGAAATGGCGGAAAAGGCCAGCGCGATGACGGCGCAGCGCGTGGCGAAACGAACCTTATGATGCGACATTCTACGTCCCCTCGGTTCCCGGATCATGGTCCGGTGCTTCTGTATCGTGGCGACGCATAAGTCTCGAAAATGACCCAAGTCAATCCGGAATGCGTATCTCAAAATTACAAACAATGCGCAAATTGTGACATTTTTGTCAGAATGCGCCGCAGCATTCGTTTGCGCTGGTGTTTTGAGGCTTGCGTAGCTGCGTAAAGACAAGCTGGCCGCTGATACGCATAGATGTGTTCCTGCTGGTTATGCCGCTCGCCCTCGGCTAGGCTGACTTCGCCCGGCACCAGACCGATGGAGAGGCTATATGCGACGCGCCCGGACTGACGGCGAGCTCCGCACCGATCGGACGCGGGTGCACGTCTATACCTATCGCTATGAGCGGCCGTCGCGCGACACGCGGGCGCCGGGACGCGATCTTGTCGTCTTGTGCGAAAACCCGGCGCGGGGTTCGGCCGGCATCTTCCGTTCGGCGGACGCGAGCAGCTCGGTCCTGCCGCTGGGGGGCATGATGGTCATCCCGGCCGGCGCGGCGATCAGCGCGACGGGACCGGGCGGGGATCGGCGTCTCTCGGTATGCAGTTCGGCCGTCGGCTGGCTGCCCGAGGACTTCGACCCGACCGACCGGCGTCAGCTGGCGCTCTGCGGCGACGTGCGGGACGTGCGCGTACGCACGGCGATGGAACGCATGGCGGCCGAGGCGCTGTCCCCCGGTTTCGGATCGGATGTGCTGATCGATGCGCTGGCGACGACACTGGCGGTCGATCTGGCCCGCTATTTCCGGCGTTCGACGAGCGATGCCGACAGCGTGCGCGGCAAGCTTGCGGCATGGCAGCTGCGCCGGATCGAGGATCGTGTCGCGGCATCCTCGGGCGAGCGGCTGACCATCGCCGAACTGGCCGAACTCGCCGAGGTCAGCCCCAGCCATTTCGCCCGCGTGTTCCGCGCGACGACCGGACGCACCGTCCATCGCTTCGTCGAGGAAACCCGGCTGTCCCGCGCGCAGGCCATGTTGCGCGAGACCGACATGCCGCTGAAGCAGATTGCGGCCACGCTGGGGTTCAGCGGCGCGAGCAGCTTCACGCTGGCCTTCCGCAAGGCGACAGGGACGACGCCGGGCCGTTTTCGCTCGGAAATGACGATCGACTGATCTGCGCGGATCGGAACATCGGCGCCGCGATTGATACAGGCGCGCCTGTCGCAGCGTCCTCTCCGCCGTGATTAAGTCCACCCAGGAGAAGGGACGCGCGTGACCATAAAGACAGACGCAGACCGCAGGATCAGGATCAGGATCGGTGGCGGGTCGGCCTATTTCGCCGACAGTGCGCTGGGCGTGCCGCAACTGCTGGCCGCCGGCGGGCTCGACTATATCATCTTCGATTATCTGGCGGAGGCGAGCATGGGCCTGTTCGGCCGTTCGCGCCAGGCCACGCCACCCGTCTTCTATCCCCCTGATTTCCTGACGGTCCATGTCGGCCCGCATCTGCACGAGATCGCGCGGCAGGGCATCAAGATCATCGCCAATGCCGGCGCGCTCGATCCGCTCGGCCTTGCCCGCGTCGTCGAGGAGAAGATCGCGGCAGAGGGTCTGAACCTGAAGGTCGCGGCGGTGACCGGCGACGAGCTTCTCGATCGGGTCGACGAGCTCCGGGCCTCGGGCGTGCGCGACATGTTTACCGGCGCGGCCTTTCCCGACAAAGTGCTGACTGCCAACGCCTATCTCGGCGCCTTCCCGATCGCATCGGCGCTGGCACGCGGTGCCGATATCGTCATCACCGGGCGCGTGGTCGACTCGGCGATCGTGCTCGGCGCACTCGTCCACGAGTTCGGCTGGCAGGCGGATGATTATGCAATGCTCGCGGCGGGGACGCTCGCCGGTCATCTGCTCGAATGCAGCACCCAGGTCACGGGCGGCACCTTCACCGACTGGGACGCGGTGGAGGGCTGGGAGTTGATCGGCTTTCCGATCGGGGAGGTCGCCCCGGACGGCAGCATGATCCTGACCAAGCCCGAGGGAACCGGCGGACTGGTCTCGGTCGGAACGGTCGCCGAGCAGCTGCTCTACGAGGTCAGCAATCCGGCCGACTATGTGGTCGCGGACGTCTCCTGCGACTTCAGCGAGGTCCGCCTAGAGCAGGTTGGGCCCGACCGGGTGCATGTCAGCGGCGCGCGCGGGCGGCCGCCAACGCCGTGGCTCAAGGCCAGTGTCACCTTCGACATGGGCTGGCGGACCACCGGGCTCACCCCGATCATCGGCGAGAGCGCGGGCGCCAAGGCGCGGCGTCAGGGGCAGGCGCTGATCGAACGCGGACGGACGCTGCTGCGCGCGCGCAACCTGCCGGACTTCAGCGGCACCTCGGTCGTCGTGATCGGGGAGGAGGCGAGCTACGGCCCGCATGCCCGCATCTCCGGCGCGCGCGAGGTGGTGCTCAAGCTGACGGTCGACCACCCGATGGTCGAGGGCGCGGGCATGTTCGCACGCGAGCAGGCGTCGGGCATCACGACGATGTCGGTCGGCACCAGCATCAACCTCGCGACCACCGTCCAGCCGCTCACCGGGCTGTTCGGCTTTCTGCTGCCGCGCGAAACGGTGAAGCCTTTGGTGACGATGGGCGGCGATAGCTGGCCTGTCCCGATCGCTCCCGGCCGGACGAGCGAGATCGCTGCGCCGGCCATCGTTGTCGCCGTGCCCGAGGAGGACATGGTGAGGGTCGACCTGATCGACCTCGCCTGGGGAAGAAGTGGCGACAAGGGCAGCCTGTTCAACGTCGCGGTGATCGCGCGCAACCCCGACTGGATCGGCTGGATCGCCGCCGCGATGACGCCCGAGACAGTGGGCAAATGGTATCGCCACTTCTCGCCCGACGGCAGCCTGCCTCGGGTCGACCGCTATGCGGTTCCCGGTTTCTCGGCGCTGAACTTCGTCGTCCATGGCTGCCTGGGCGGCGGCATATTGAGCGGTGCCGGGCTTGATCCGGCCGCCAAGAGCATGGCGCAGCTGATCATGCGCTTTCCCGTTGCAGTGCCGCGCTCGCTCGCGGCGACCCTCCATGCGGAGACATTGGCATGAACGATTACAGCTATCTGATGAAAGGGATCGTGCCGCTGTCGACCGACAGCAGCACGCTGATCAGCTCGTCCAAATATCTCAACGATGCCCGCCTGCGCGATTGGGTGTCGACGCACATGCTGCGGCGGAACGGCCCCGACGTGCCGACGCCGTCCGACTCGATCCAGCTCGTTCTTCTGCTCCGGCAGATCCAGAACATCGACCATATCAACGCGCTGTTCGCCGCGGAGCGGAAGAAGAACCCGGCGCTGAATGCCTGGTTCGAGGAAGGCTATGCCTCTACCTTCCAGCGCGACGACCTCGCCCAATATGCGCCGGGAACGGTCGGCAATATCTTCTACCGCCAGCTGGTCGACAATGATCTCCAGGTCGACATCGTGCCGCCGGTCAAGGCGCGCAACGACTATGAATATTTCAACTTCCGCGCTGGTCAGCAGCATGACCTCGAGCATATCCTCGGCGGCGGCGGCTTCGATTTCATCGGCGAGGTCGTGCCTTATTATATGCGCCTCGCGAACCTGTTCGTGCATCTGAGCCCCGAACTTGCTGGCGAACTGTCGGTCTTCTCCATCCTCGGATCGACGCGGATCATCACCCGCGCGGTGCTCCATTATCCGCAGACCTGGCTGACTGTCCTCGACGCAGTCGAGCGCGGTGCCAAGGTCGGGCGCGAGTCCGACCCGATCTTCCTGATGCGCTATGAGGAGGTCTTCCACATGACCCCGGAGGATGCGCGTGCGCATCTCGGCATACGCGGCGTCCGTCTCGCGGACACTGCAGCGGCATCGGCCGAATGGAACTGACCCCGATCCGGCTGGAGGGGGCGGACGGCATCGCGCTGGCGGCCGATGTCGCCGGCCCGTCCGACGGCCAGCCCGTCATCCTGCTGCATGGCGGTGGGCAGACGCGCGGCTCGTGGCGGAACGCGGTCTCGGCCCTCGCCGGTGCCGGTTATCGCGCGATCGCGGTCGACCAGCGCGGCCATGGCGAAAGCGCCTGGTCGGAGGATGGCGACTATCTGCTCGACCGCTTCGGTGAGGATCTGCGCCGCGTGATCGGTAGCCTCGACGCTCCGCCGATCCTCGTCGGCGCATCGCTCGGCGGGCTGGCGTCGCTGCTGGCGGCGGGCGAGGCCCCGCAGGCCGAAATCGCGGGGATCGTGCTGGTCGACATCGTCCCCTGGATGGAAAGGAAGGGCGGCGAGCAGGTCGTCGGTTTCATGCGCGGCACCGATGGCGGATTCGATACGCTCGACGAGGCCGCCGATGCCATCGCCGCCTATCTGCCGCACCGCCCGCGTCCCGATCGGCTCGATGGCCTGTCGCGCAACCTGCGCCAGCGCGCTGACGGGCGCTGGTACTGGCATTGGGATCCCGCCTTCGTCCGGCCCAACGCCAAATGGGACATGGACGACATCAACCGGCGCCTGTCCGCCGCCGCGCAGGCGGTGAACAGCCCGCTGATGTTGGTCCACGGCACGGCGAGCGAGATCGTTTCAGAGGCGGGTGCGGCGCGCTTTCGCGAGATGCTGCCCGATGCGCAGGTCGTGCCGATCGCGGGCGCGCACCACATGGTTGCCGGCGACGACAATGACGCCTTCCTCGGCGCCCTCCTGACCTTTCTCGATACGCTGCCGGAGCCCATTGCATGAAGGATTTCGTCGTCCCCAGCCGCGAGGAGAGCATGGCGCGGCTGATGCGCGGCTATCAGCGCGTCGCCGGCTTCGCGCGCGACATGGATTACAGTGTCGCCGACCGGCTCGAGGAACGCGCCGTAGATGCGGCCGACACGCCCTTCATCCTGTTCGAAGAGCAGTCGATCAGCTTCGCCGAGATGAACCGCCGCGCGAACCGCGTCGCCCATGCGGCATCGGCAGTCGGCCTCAAGAAGGGCGATGTCGTCGCTCTGCTGATGCTCAACCGGCCCGAATTCCTGATGGTCTGGCTGGGCCTGTCGAAGATCGGCGTGGTCACCGCGCTGCTCAATACGAGCGCGACGGGGGACGTCCTTGCCCATGCGCTGCGCCAGGTCGAGGCCAAGGGGCTGATCGTCGGGTCCGAACTCGCCGAGACCGTTGCCCGCATGCCGGACGACAGCCTGCCGGCGCTGCTGTTCGAACAGTCGGAGACCGGCGCGGATCGCAGTGGGCAGGGCTGGCGCGATCTCGACGCGGAGATGGCGGCGGCGTCCGATGCCAATCCTCCGCGCAGCGAGCGGGCGGGCGTGGTCATGGCAGATCCGCTCTACCTGATCTTCACCTCGGGCACGACCGGCCTGCCCAAGGCGGCGCGGATGAGCCATATGCGCTTCCTGAACGCCGGCGAGATGATGACCGGCCTGATGGAATTCGGCGCCGGGGACGTCTTCTACTGCGTGCTGCCGCTCTATCACGGGGCGGGCGGCATGGTGGTCCCCTCGGTCGCTCTCGCGACGGGCCGGCCCTTCGTGCTCCGCCGCAAGTTCAGCCGCTCGGGCTTCTGGCAGGATGTGCGGCGGCATCGCATCACCGCGACCTATTATATCGGCGAGATCGTCCGTTATCTGATGGCGTCGCCGCCGTCGCCCGACGACCGAGACCACAGCCTGCGCGTGATGACCGGTGCAGGGCTCAAGCCCGATGTCTGGACCGCCTTCTCCGAACGCTTCGGGGTCGAGACGATCATCGAGGGGCTGGGATCGACCGAGGCCAATTACGGCATCACCAATGTCGACGGCCGACCGGGTTCGGTCGGGCGGCTGCCCTATCCCAAGGCGACCAATATCCGCATCCTCAAATGGGATGTCGCGGCGGGCGAGCATGTCCGCGATGCCGACGGCGCCTATGTCGAGGCCGGGCCGCACGAGGTCGGCGAACTGGTCGCCGAGGTGCTCGACGGCACCGGCGTCGGTGGCTTCTTCGAAGGCTATACCTCGGCAGAGGCGACCGAAGCGAAGCTGCTGCGCAACCTGTTCCGCGAGGGCGACCGCTGGTTCCGTTCGGGCGACCTCGTCCGCTTCGACGAAGACGACTATTTCTTCTTCGTCGACCGGGTCGGCGACACCTATCGCTGGAAGAGCGAGAATGTCTCCACCGCCGAGGTCGAGACCGTCCTGTCGGGCTTCCCCGGCCCCTCGATCATCAACGTCTATGGCGTCGCCGTGCCGGGGACCGAAGGCCGCGCCGGTATGGTCGCGCTGACCTACGCCGAAGGCGAGAGTTTCGCACCGGAAGCCTTCTATGCATTCGCCGCCGAGCGGCTGGCCAGCTATGCGATGCCGCTGTTCGTCAGGCTGTCCGACACTGCCGACATGACCACCACCTTCAAGCTGCGCAAGGTCGATCTGCAGCGCGAAGGCTATGATCCCGGGGCCGCAAAGGGCGATCCGCTCTACGTCGCCGACCCCCAGGCCCGCACCTATGTGCCGCTGACGCCCGATGCGTTGGCGCGGCTCGACATCCCTCCCTTTGCAGGAGCATCCCCCCATGCACGTTGAGTTCACGCCCGACCAGCAGGCGCTGCGGGCCGAGTTCCGCGCCTATCTCGACAGGCTGATGACGCCCGAGGTGCGCGCCGCCACGGTCAACGCCGAAAGCGGCCCCGTCTATCGACAGATCATCCGCAAGATGGGCGCCGACGGCTGGCTGACCCCCGGTTGGCCGGTCGAATATGGCGGACGCGGCCTAGATCCGCTGACCCAGAAGATCCTGCTCGAGGAGCTGGTGCTGGCAGAAGCGCCCTTTCCCTTCGTGACCGTCAACACGGTCGGCCCGGCGCTGATGCGGCTGGGCACGGAGAAGCAGAAGCGCGACATCCTGCCGCGCATCGCCAGCGGCGACCTGATCTTCGCGATCGGCTATTCGGAGCCGGGCGCCGGCACCGACCTCGCCGCGCTCAAGACCAAGGCCGTGCGCGACGGTGACGACTATGTGATCAACGGGCAGAAGATCTTCACCAGCGGCGCCGAGGGGGCGGACTATGTATTCCTCGCGGTCCGGACCGATCCCGATGCGCCTCCGCACAAGGGGATCACCATCCTGATGATGGACACGTCGCTGCCCGGTTTCTCGGTCTCGCCGATCTGGACCGTCGGCGGCTTCCGCACCAACGTCACCTATTATGAAGACGTCCGCGTCCCCGCCGACATGGTGATCGGGGAGGTGAATGGCGGCTGGCGCCTGATCGCAGAGCAGTTGAACCATGAACGCATCGGCCTCGCCGCGCTCACCTATACCGGCAATGGCTGCTTCGACGAGGTGGTCGCCTGGGCGCGCGAGACGCCGTCGGGTGGCGGGCGTCTGATCGACGTGCCCTGGGTCCAGTCGGCGCTGGGCGAATCCTATGCGCTGCTGCGCGCGGTCGGGGTGATGGGCAACCGCGTCGCGGCCGAAGTGGCGCAGGGTTCCACCCGCGCCGATCTCGCCTCGGGCCTCAAGGTGTTCGGCACCGAGGCGATGATCAAGGTCATGCGGCTGTTGCTCGATGTGCTGGGGCCGGTCGGGCTGATCCGTGACGGCTCGCCGGGCGCGGTGCTGCGCGGGCGGATCGAGCGCGAATATCGCAAATGCCAGATCAACACCTTCGGCGGCGGCACCGCCGAGGTGCTGCGCGACATGGTGGCGCAGATCGGGCTCGGCATGCCCCGGGGCGCGCGTTGATGAGCGATCTGCTCGAACAGGCCCGTCAGTGGGTCGGCCGCCCTGCCAACAAACCCGCCGTGGCGCGCGACGCGGTGAACCTGCCGATGATCCGCCGCTGGTGCGAGGCGATGGGCGAGACCAACCCGATCTATCTCGACGAGGCCGCCGCGATCGCCGCCGGGCATCCCGGCATCGTTGCGCCGCCGGCCATGCTCGATGTTTGGGCGATGGCGCCCTATCGCCCCGGCGGGCGGACCGCCGAGGAGAATATGGCGGTGCTCGCGCTGTTCGACGCGGCGGGCTACACCGGCGTCGTCGCGACCAATGTCCGGCAGGATTATCATCGCTATCTTCGGATCGGCGACGTGGTCACCTCCACCCCGACCGTGGCGGACGTGTCCGATGAGAAGCGCACCGCACTCGGCATCGGCCATTTCGTGACGCTGGCCTATGACTTTACCGTCGAGGGTGAGCCGGTCGGCCGGATGACCTTCCGCGTGCTGAAGTTCAAGCCGAACCTGGCCCAGCCCAAAGCCGCCGCACCTGCCGATGGTGAAGCCAAGGCCTGGCCGCATCCGCGCCCCGCGATCACCCATGACAATGCCTTCTTCTGGGAAGGGATCGCCCAGCGCAAATTGCTGTTCCAGTCGTGCGAGGGCCGTCTGCGCCATCCGCCGGGGC
>JAIYAJ010000431.1 GCA_027489105.1 Zymomonas sp.
AGGCCGCATTCATCGCGGGGGACATCGTCAGTCCCGTCAGAATAATCAGAGGCAATAGTATAGCGATTACCGAAAGATAGGCCGCCTTCTGAAGAATCCCATAGCGCTTTGCCGCCTCGCCTGTCGCAAAGCGCAGCCTGGCATGGGCGACGATATCGGACCAGATATGCCGCAGCTCAAGCTCGTCACGCTTGGGCAGCAAGTCCTTCCGGAAATGGCCGTTGACGATGCTCGCGGCGAAGAACAGTAGCGCCGATCCGACGAGGACCCAGGCAAAGAAGAAATGCCATATCCGGGCGTCGGCGAGACTGTAGCTCGTCGGGATTGTCGCCCAGCCCGGAAAGGCGCGTCGCCGTTCGATGCCCTTGGCATCGGTCCACAAGCCGAGCACGCCGGTCGTCTCGAACCGCTCCTTGCCGAGGACAAGCAGCCCCCTGTCGCCGCGCGATCCGATCTGAAGCCAGGCCTTGTCGCTGTTTGCGCCATAGTCGCCCCAATAAAGGCGCGGGTGCGCGTTGAAGATCATCAGCCCGCTCATCAGCATGATCAGCATGGCGACGGCATTGGTCCAGTGCCACAGGCGCGTCGGCCAGCGATGCCGCTTGATCCACTGCGCACTCGGGTCACCTGAAGTCGCAATCGATCGCGTCACGGAGACTGTGTCTTCAGCGCTCGTCATTCGGCGGACTCGCTCCGGAATTCCACGGATAAGGCAGCGTACACCGTTTCGTTTAGCGATTCATTAGGGATGATAGGGCAATGTGCCCATCCGGACATAACGGGACAAGGACATGCGGACGGCGATGGCTTCCGTGAGCGAACAGCAACAGGCGGACGTACGGCGCTTCGGCCGGCACCGGATCATGCTGGCCGCCAATGTCTATTCGGTTCATGGCGAGCTCAACTGCGTCCTGCTCGACGTCTCCCAGGGGGGCGCGATGCTCAGTGCGACCCCACCCCTGCCGGTTGGCTGCCGCCTTCTTCTCGAGCGCCACGCCTTCGAGGTTCCCGGCGTGGTGCGCTGGGTGGAAGGCAATCGCTTCGGAATCCAGTTCGAGGAAATGCTCTCCGAAGATGTCGTTCTGGGACTCGTGTCCAAGGGCACCCAGCAGGACTGAGCCCCGCTTCAGGCCAGCATCCTCGTCAGCGCCTGCGCGGTGAAATCGACCATCGGCACGATACGGGCATAGTTCAGCCGGGTCGGCCCGATCACCCCGACCACGCCCAGCACGCGGCCGTCGCCGCCGCGATAGGGCGCTGCGATCACCGACGATCCCGACAGCGAGAACAGCTTGTTCTCCGATCCGATGAAGATCTTGATCCCCTGCCCGCCGCGCGCACTGTCGAGCAGGCGGGCAATCTCTTCCTTGCCCTCGATCTCGTCGAGCAACTGCCGCACCCGCTCCAGATCGTCGGCGGTCGACGGATCGATGAGATTGGCCTGCCCGCGCACGATCAGCACCGGCCGGGCGCTGCCATCCTGAGACCACACGGCGAGCCCCTGCGTGACGAGCGAGGCCGCCGCAGCGTCCAGCGCCGCCCTGCCCCGTGCCAGTTCCGCCTCGATCCGCGCCCGCGCTTCGGCCAACGACAATCCCGCGAGGCGATCGCTGATGAAATTGCCGGCTTCGACCAGTGCCGAAGGGGGAACGCCCGGCGGCAGATCGACGACGCGGTTCTCGACACTGCCGTCCTGCCCGACCAGTACGGCCACAGCCTGCTCACGCGACAGCGGCACAAAACTGAATTGCCGCAGGACCATCTCGCGCGGCGGCACCAGCACGATGCCTGCGCAGGCCGAAAGGCCGGACAATATGGCGCTGGTCTGGGCCAGAGCTTCCTCGATCGGGCCACCCCGTGCGGCGCGGGCCTCGATCGCGGCACGCTCGTCGGCGGACGGCTCGGCGGTTTGCATCATGCCGTCGACGAACAACCGCAGCCCGGTTTGCGTCGGCATGCGTCCCGCTGACGTGTGTGGCGCCGCCAGCAACCCAAGTTCTTCCAGATCCTGCATGACGTTGCGGATCGAGGCCGGCGACAGGTTGAGACCGGCCAATTTGGAGATCGTCCGCGAGCCCACCGGCTGCCCGTTGCCGAGATAGCTCTCCACCACCACGCGAAACACCTCGCGCGCACGGATCGACATTTCGGACAGGGGTACGGCGCTCACGATCCGAAGATAGGGAATGGATGCCCGCCGCTCAACAGGCTTCCAACTTTCCCGCACCGCGCCTAAGGGGGCGGCACATAGCAAGAAGGAATTCCCATGCGCCCATCCGGCCGCACGCCCGATCAGATGCGGGCCATCAGCATCGAAACCGGCTTCACCGTTCACGCAGAAGGCGCCTGCCTGATCAGCTTCGGCGACACGCGCGTGCTCGTCACCGCCTCGGTCGAGGAGAAGGTTCCGCCCTTCCTTCGCGGCAAGGGCCAGGGCTGGGTCACCGCCGAATATGGCATGCTGCCCCGCGCAACGCACACGCGCGGCAGCCGCGAGGCCGCCAAGGGCAAGCAGTCCGGTCGCACGCAGGAAATCCAGCGTCTGATCGGCCGCTCGCTGCGCGCGGTGGTCGACATGGAAAAGCTCGGCGAGCGCCAGATCGTGATCGACTGCGACGTCATCCAGGCCGATGGCGGCACCCGCACCGCGTCGATCTCGGGCGGCTGGGTCGCGCTGCGCATCGCGGTCGACAAGCTCCTCGCCTCGGGCGCTCTCACCGAGGATCCGATCACGGCGCAGGTCGCAGCGGTGTCCTGCGGCATCCATCAGGGCACGCCGGTGCTCGATCTCGATTATATCGAGGATTCGAACGCCCATGCCGACGCCAATTTCGTGCTGCTCGACAATGGCAATATCGCCGAGGCGCAGGCAACCGCAGAGGGCGCTACCTATGACGAGGAGGCGCTGCTGCGCCTGCTCCGTCTGGCGCGCATCGGTTGCGGCGAGATTTTCGCCGCGCAGCGCAAGGCGACCGGCCGGTGACCGCTGCGGCCGACATCGTCCACCGCAAGCTGGCGCCGGGCAAGCTGGTGATCGCCAGCCACAACAAGGGCAAGCTGCGCGAGATCGCCGAACTGCTCGCGCCGTTCGGGATCGAGACAGTGTCGGCCGGCGCGCTGGGTGTGCCCGAACCCGAAGAGACGGGCACCACCTTCATCGCCAATGCCGAGCTCAAGGCGCGCTTCTCGGCCGACCTCACCGGACTTCCGGCGCTGGCCGACGATAGTGGCCTGTGCGTCGAGGCGCTGGGCGGCGAGCCGGGAATCTTCTCGGCGCGCTGGGCCGAGCGCGAGGATGGCAGCCGCGATTTCGGCGAAGCCATGCGGCGCGTCCACGAACGCCTCGAGGAACAGGGCCCCGAAGCGGGCCGCGACGCCCATTTCGTCTGCGCGCTGTCTCTCGCCTGGCCCGACGGCCATGTCGAAAGCTTCGAAGGCCGTGTCGATGGTCTTCTCGTCTGGCCACCGCGCGGTGACAATGGCTTCGGCTATGACGCGATGTTCCAGCCGCTCGGCCATGAGATCAGCTTCGGCGAGATGGACCCGGCAGACAAGCACGCGATGAGCCACCGCGCCGATGCCTTCGCCAAGCTGGTCGCGGCGGTCTTCCAGCCGTGATGCGAGCGCGGTGACAGACCGGCTCCGGCCGATGGAGACGGGCGAGAGCGATCTCGCCCTCTACATTCACTGGCCCTTCTGCGTTTCCAAATGCCCCTATTGCGATTTCAACAGCCATGTCCGGTCGCATGTCGACCAGGACGAGTGGCGCGAGGCGTTGCTCGCCGACCTCGCACATGAAGCATCCCTGCTTCCCGGTCGCCGCCTGACATCGATCTTCTTCGGCGGAGGGACACCGTCGCTGATGCCGCCCGCAACAGTCGCCGCGCTGATCGAGGCGGCTGCCGGTCATTGGGCGGTCGCCCCCGGCCTGGAGATCACCCTCGAAGCCAACCCCTCCTCGGTCGAGGCCGCGCGCTTCGGTGATCTATCGGCAGCGGGGGTCAACCGGGTCTCGCTCGGCCTGCAGGCGCTGGACGACCAGACACTCGCCTGGCTGGGACGCGCCCATGGCGTCGCCGAAAGCCTCAAGGCGCTTTCGACCGCCCAGTCGCATTTCGACCGGGTCAGCATCGACCTGATCTATGCCCGCCCGGAACAGAGTCTCGACGACTGGCTCGCCGAACTCGAACGAGCGCTCGCTTTCGGGACCGAGCATGTCTCGCTCTACCAGCTGACGATCGAGCCCGGCACGCAATTCGCGACGCGG
>JAIYAJ010000105.1 GCA_027489105.1 Zymomonas sp.
CAACGACGTCTTCGTGTTCGGCGAGGGCGAAGCTGACTTCGATGCCGACTTCACCGATCGTATCACCGACTTCACGACCGGCGATCTCATCAACCTCGGCTTCACCGTTGAAGAGGTCAGCGCTGCTCCGGGCCTGATCTTCACCACCGTCGCTGCGGCATTCGACTATGCCAACCGGACGACTGTTGATGACGGTGAAGTTCTGGCGCTGACGGTGGGCACCGACACCTACCTGTTCTACAACGACGAGGGCGCCGATGGCTCCGTGACGTCGGCCATCGCCTTCACCGGCGTTACCACGCTCACCACCGCAAGCTTCGTCGATCCCGCCTGATCCGTCAGGATGGATCGAAGGATCGGGGCGGCCGAAAGGCCGCCCCTTTTCTTTTGTGTCGCTGATATCGCAGCTTCCCGACGGACATTCCAAGCCTCCCGACCTCGATCTGCCATTTCCGGATGACGGTCCGAGACGATCGACATCGATCAGCTCAGACCAGCACCGCCGCCAAGGGCCTCGTCTGCTGGCCACCTTAGCTCGGGCTCTCCGTCTCGACCTGTCGCGCCACCGACCGATTCAGCCCGCCCCCGCTTCCCGACGCCACCCAGTTCGAAGCTGAAAAGCGCACTCCCGACACTTCCGGAACCCACCGCAGAGAACGGGGCACAACAGCCTCCACTTCGCCGGGAAGAGAGCAGGAGATGGCCTGTCCCGTCGATCTTGCCAGCCGGCAGTTACGGACCCAAAACCACTAGAGCGAAATCCGTTCCGATTGCATCGGACAGATCGCTCTAGATTATTGTTTTACCGCGTTTTCCGAGTCACCAGATGATTCCATCTGGTTCGAAAACGCTCTAGGCGCTTTCGGTTCTCATGATATAAGCGGCCGACAGGGCGCAGCTGCCTTCTCAACGCCGCTCGCGGCCGGGGCCAACTGGAGTTAATGATGGCGAATTATACGTTCGAAACGATGACCTCGGCCGATGCCGCGATTTTCACGTCGGCTGACACGCTCAGATTCTCGAGCAGCACGCTGACCCCGGCCGATGTCGTCGTCGCGAACAGCGGCAACGCTTTCGACATCACCACGCTGACCGCAGGCGGCAAGTCGCTCTCCTTCCCGGGTGCGGCCCTGTCGGACGCGAATATCCAGTTCGCCAGCTCGTTCATCGCCGGCAGCGGCGCAACCCTGGTGGTTGGCACCAATGGCGCCGATGAGGGGCCTGGACAGCTTGAAGTGGGCACGAGCAACGACGGCTCGTACATTTATGGCTTCGCGGGAAATGACACGATTTTGTCGACGGGGAGCGGCGCATCGACCATTTCGGGCGGTGACGGCAGCGACAACATCACGCTCAACGGCAGCGGCTCGATCGACGGAGGAGCCGGCAACGACGTCATCACTCTGGGCGGCGCGACCACCGAGGACGATTCGGTCGTCGTCACGGGCGGCGCCGGTAACGATACCGTTACTCTGAACGGCGAAGCGGCTGTCACGATCACCGCCGGCGCGGGCGACGATAATGTCCAGCTCAGCAACGATGGCGGCCTGGTGAACGTCAGCCTGGGCGACGGCAACGACCTGTTCGAATCGAACGGCAGCGCTGCGACGTCGATCGTCGAAGGCGGCGCTGGCGCCGACTCCATCGAGGGCGGCGACAGCAACGACCGCCTCTATGGCCAGAGCGCTGCTGGCGGCGCGGATGGCAATGATATCATCTCGGGCGGCAATGGTTCGGATTATCTGCAGGGCAATGCCGGCGCCGATACGCTCGATGGCGGCCGTGGCTCGGACCGCATCTTCGGTGGTGCCGACAACGACTTCATTCGTGGCAATGACGGCAACGACAGCGTCAACGGCAACAAGGGTGCCGACATCATCGACGGCGGCGACGGCAATGATTCGCTGCGCGGCGGCGCGGATGACGACATCATTTACGGTGGCTTTGACGGCAATAACGCCAATATCATCGGCAGCGGCAACGACGTCATCCTCGGCGATGCCGGCAACGACACGCTCATCGGCGGTGCAGGCAATGACACGATCGACATCCTGACCGGTGGGGCCGGCAACGACGTATTCGTGTTCGGCAGCACCGACGCGGCCATCGCCACCATCGGCAGCGACACGCTCACCGATCGCATCACGGACTTCTCGGCCGGCGACAAGATCGATATCGGTCACCTGGTTTCCGACGTCACTTCGGCTCCGGGCCTGATCTTCACCACCGTCGAAGCTGCGTTCAACTATGCGAACGATGCTTCGGTCGATGCGGGCGAAGTTCTCGCTCTGACGGTCGGCACCGACACCTATCTGTTCTACAACTCGGCGAACGCGGTGGGCTCGGTGGACTCGGCGATTGCCCTCACCGGTGTGACCACAGTCACCACGGCGAGCTTCGTTGCGGCGGACTTCTTCGATGTAGAAGATGCTTTCGATCGCAGCCCCAACCCCTGATCCGTCAGGACAGGCAAAAGGATCGGGGCGGCCGAAAGGTCGCCCCTTTTCTTTTATGCGCCGGACTTCGCCTCATCCCGATCGAGCCCCGCCAATCGAGTGGCATCGTTTCCCGTCTGGCCAGCCCCAGCTCTCCCCTGACGGCATCCATCGACCCGCCAGCACGCTCCGGCGAAAATCTCGCTTCATTCCAGACCCTTGTTGGCCGCCTCGGCGTTTCAGGCAGCGGATCGCCATCCCGGTGATGCGCGCCCGATGATCCCGCCACGTCCAACTGGAGTTTCCCATGGCCAATTATGTGTTCGAGACGATGACCTCGGCCGAAGCCGCCAATCTGATGGCCGGCGACACGCTGACCTTCTCCGCGACCGCGCTCACCCCGGCCGACGTCACCGTCACCAACAGCGGCAACGCGTTCGACATCACCACGGTGACCTCCGACGGCAAGACCCTCTCCTTCCCCGGCCCCGCGCTTTCGGGCAGCAGCATCCAGTTCGTCAGCTCGTTCATCGCCGGTAGCGGTGCGACGCTGGAAATCGGTTCCAACGCGTCCGACAACCCGACCCTCAACACCAGCGACGACGGCTCCTATCTTTACGGCTTTGCCGGTAACGACACGATCGAATCGATCGGCACCGGCGCGGCGACCCTGTCGGGCGGCGACGGGAATGACGACATTACCGCCTTCGGTGGCGGCTCGATCGATGGCGGTGCAGGCGATGACAGCATCACCTCCACGGCAACAGAAGACCTGGTCATTGCCGGCGGGGTCGGAAATGACGAAATTCTGCTGAACGGCGGCGGCGCGGTCACCGTCAGCGGCGGGACCGGCGACGACAGCGTGACCGTCGATGCAGACGGCACCGGCCTGTTCAACATCTCCCTCGACGACGGCAACGACGTCTTCAATGCCAATGGCTCCGACACGACTGTCATCGTCAACGGCGGCAGCGGCGCGGACACGCTGTCCGGCGGCGACGGCAATGACCGTCTGTACGGACAGAGCGCTGCCGGCGGCATCGACGGCAATGACAGCCTCAGCGGTGGTGACGGTTCCGACTATCTGCAGGGCAATGCCGGCGTCGATACGCTGAACGGCGGTGATGGCAGCGACCGGATCTTCGGCGGCGCCGACAATGACGCCATTTCCGGCGGCGACGGCAACGACACCGTCAACGGCAATAAGGGCGAGGACGAGCTCTCCGGCGGCGCCGGCAATGATTCGCTGCGCGGCGGCGGCGATGGCGACATCCTCAACGGGGATGCCGGCAACGACATCATCCAGGGCGATGCGGGCAACGACACCATCATCGGTGGCGACGGCGTCGACATCCTCAGCGGCGGCGATGGCAATGACCTGTTCGCCTTCATCGGCACGCAGGCGCAGAGCCTGGAGGTCGGCGACGTGACCTTCACCGACCGGATCACCGACTTCGGCACCGGCGACAGGATCGACCTCGCCTTCGCGGTCGTCGACGTCGCATCAGCGCCCGGCATCCAGTTCACCACGATCGCGGCCGCCTTCGACTATGCCGCGACCGCCACGGTCGACGATAATGAGGTCCTGGCGCTCACCGTCGGAACAGACACCTATTTGTTCTACCGGGCAGGTGGCCAGGACGGCGCGGTCGATTCGGTGATCACCCTCAACGGCGTCACGACACTGACGGCGGACAGCTTCGTCGACACGGGCATCTTCGAAGGCTGAGCCTCCACAGCCTATCGGATTCGGGAGGGCGGTCGAAAGGCCGCCCTTTTCTTGCTCTCGTACCGGCCGCTCGCACTCAGCGAGCCACGCTCGCAACCTCGGCGAGGTCGGCGGAAACCCGCCCTTCGGCGATATCGTCGATCAGGCGCAGCCAGCCGGGAACGCCGACGCTCTCCCGATCGAAACGCGCCAGCGCCGTGGCACGGGCGGCCTTGCGCATATCGGCAAAGACCTCCGGCTCGCGCACCGCCCGGACCATCGCGGCGCTGAGCGCGCCCACGTCGAAGAAGTCGTTGAGGACGCCCTCGACACCATTATCGATCGCATCGCGCACCGGTGCGGTATCCGACCCCAGCACCAGGCATTCGCACGCCATCGCCTCGACCAGCGACCAGGAGAGGGCGAAGGGATAGGTATAATAGACATGCGCCGCACCGACCGAGAGGATGTCGATCATCGCCTTGTGATCGACCCGGCCGACGAAATGCAAGTGCCCCTCGGGAATGCCGCTCCCCACTTCCTCCAGCATAGCATGGCGCCAGTGCTTGCCGTCGGCGCGCGCGCCGCCATAGCCGTTCCCGTCGGCGCCGATCGCGAGGACATGGGCCTCGGGCACCTGCCGGAAGAAATCGGGCAGCGCGCGCATGAAGATGTGAAAGCCGCGCAGCCGCTCGAAATTGCGGTTGATGAAGGTGATCACCGGCGCGCCGGGGCGCAGGTCCTGCCCATCGCGCAGGCGGACGACGGCCCTGGGATTGTGACGAGCAGCCGACAGGTCGACGCCCTCGTGCAGCACGCGGTGGATCGGCCGGAAGATCTCGGGATAGGTCGATGCCTGGAACTGGGTCGGGGAGACGATCAGGTCGGCGGTCGTCATCGCCAGCACCTGGGTTGCGTTCTTGGCGTGGGTCCGCAGCATCTGCGGCAGGTCGGGCGCCTCGAACTCGCTGTCGAAATTGATGTCGGCGCCGTGGGTCCGGTAGAACAGCTCGCCGAACAGGACGATCCTTGCCTCGGGAAATATCTCGCGCAGATAGATCGTCTCGCCCCAGCCGGGGTGGCCGATGATGACGTCGGGGCGAAAGCCGCTCGCCGCCAGCTGCGACGCCGCCTGCGCCGCCGCCGTGCCGCGGATCAGATCCGCCTCGGCGCGCACGGCGATCGGCAATATGCCCTGGGTCGTCCCGCGCTTGTTCGTCCAGCGGACCAGCCGCACGCCGGGCCGTTCGGTGGCGCTGGTGCTCCCAAGCGCCACCACCTCGTCGCCCCGCACCACCAGCGCATCGGCAATGGCCGGAAACTGGCCGGGAAAATTCTGGTGGACGATCAATATGCGCATCGGCTTGGGCTATCCCGATCTTCAGGCGTCGGCGGCACGTGCCGCCCGATGAGGCGACCGGATAGCCGAAAGGCGGTCACAGCGTCACGGAGAAACGCTCCGAGACGAGCGCTTTACCGCTGCGCACGACCACATAGCGTGCCTCGTACCGCCCGGACTGCCAGCCGGTCGCAGGGCGTTTACGGCCGGTGAAGATCAACCATTCCGCCTTGTCACCTTCCAACGGCTTGGCGCGGTTGTCGGCCAGCACGCTGCCATCGGGACCGGTCACCACCAGCCGCTGCACATCGCCGGCCTTGAGCCCCATCGCCTGGACGAAGGCGACCAGCGCCGGCGCACTCTTGTCGGGGGCGGGCTGCTGCGCCTCGCCATGCTCGCGCGCAGAGGCGATCGTCACCGGGCCGGTCGCGAAGCCGGTCAGCAGCACCTCGCCCGGCCGATAGGCGCCGGTCAGCCCGCTACCTGCTGACCAGAGCGAGCGTCCACCGCCGCATTGCCCGGCCGTCGCGCCATAAGCGAAGGGATCGACCACCTTGCCGTCCTTGCGCACCGTCATGTGGAGGTGCGGATATTCGGTGTTGCCCGACAGGCCGACCAGACCGATCCGCTCCCCTGCCTTTACCTGCTGGCCGGGCCGAACGGCGATACTGCCCTTGGCCATGTGGCAATATTGGGTTTCGAGCCCGCCGGCATGTTCGATGACGAGACCGTTGCCACACATCGCCTGCGCCACCGCCTCGCTCCGCCCGGCCTCCTTCACCGAGACGTCGGGAACCCCGTCGCGCACGCGCAACACCTTGCCATCGGCTGCTGCCAGCACCGCGACGCCGCGCCGCTGCTGATCCATGCTGTGCAGCCGGAAATCGGTGCCATTATGCCCATCATAGGTGCGGCTGCCGCAGCGAAAGTCGCTGGCGGCGGGGCTTGGGTCGAGATCGGTATAGTTCTGGATCGCGCAATTCTTGCCCAGCGTGCAGGCGATTGGCTTGCCGAGCTGCGGCATGTCGGCCCCGGCACCGAGCAGAACCGGGGCGGCGAGCGTCATCAGGGGCCAGGGCTTCATCGATCGTCCTTCCTGCGAAGCTGTGTAGCTGGAGGAATTTCACCACACAGCGCCTTACCGGCCATGAACGAAGTGGCCGCGCGCTCTATCCCCCGGTCAGCGCCGATAGGCTTCGAGCCGTGCCGCGAGCGAGGCAGCCCCCTTCTCCACCACCCGGTTCGACCAGAGCCAGTCGTGCAGCGCCCTCGCCCGTTCCTCCGCGCCCGCCGGATCGGCAAGGATGGCAGACAGAGCGCCATGCCAGTCCTCGTCGCCGACCAGGACCAGATGGCGGGCCAGCGCGGCGTCGGCGCGATAGGCGGGGCCGTCGGACACCAGCGGCAGCACCCCCAGCGCCGCATAATCGAGCGCTTTGATGTCCGACTTGCAGCGGTTGAATGCATTGTCGACCAGTGGCGCTAGCCCGAGATCGAACGGCCCCTGCTCACGCAGCCACCGGACGAAGCGCGGATAGCTGACCGCCTCGGCCGGGGGCGACAGGCGGTGGAGCCAGGGCGCGGGTTCGACATCGGGCGCCACGCCGATCAGGGTCACGTCAAACGCATCCCCGCGCTCGGCGAACAGGCGATCGAGCGCCGGCCTCACCAGCGCGAAATCCGCCCCATGGGTGTGGGTGCCCATATAGAGCATATGCACCTTCGGCCCGGCGAACGACATCGGGCGCGGCTTGCGCCAGTCGCGCCACAGACGCGGGTCGATCGCATTGGGCGCGATCACCGATCGCGGCGCCAGCGCGGCATAGGCCTCGGCCAGTTCGGCGGTCGAGAACCAGGTCTCCGCCGCCGCCGCAACCAGCCGGTCGAGCGCCACATTATAGGGCCGGTAGAGATCATGCTCGGGATGATCGGGGCCGATCAGCCGGAAGGCGTCGTCGACATCGACCACCAGCGCCGCGCCCATGGCTCCCAGCTGACGCACCAGCGCGTCGACCGCCTCGACGGTGGGCAGCGCGGTGCGCTGGACGATGCAGACATCGCAATCGGGCAGCGGGTCGTCGGGCGATCCAAGGGTCAGGCGCAGCCGCCCGGCAATGCTTTCGTCGGTCAGCGGCGCCACGAGGCGGATGAAGGCCGAGCTTTGCGGCCCGATCGGGCTGTGGCGGGCGACGATATGGACCGCCAGCCGATCGTCCTTCGGCTGCGCCTCCACAGCGAAGGGCGCTGGCAGGCCAAGGATGGCGAAGGCATCGGCGATGAAGGTCCGCGCCCGCGCGTCGAAGCTGTGACGCGCATGAACCTCGGTCGCCGCTGCCGCCAGCGCTGCCTCGTCGCGCGGCGCCGACAGCATCTCGTCGATCGCCGCACGGCACCCTGCCGCATTGCCGACCTGGCGCACCGCATCGCCGAACACCGAGGCCATCGACGGCACCGCGTCGGACACCGCCCTGCCCCCGGCGGCGACCACGTCGAACAGCCGGTTCGACAACAGGCCGAAGGCGCGCATCGACTCCCAATGGTCGTTGAGGACGACGCCGGCCCCGGCATAGAGCCGGCCCAGGTCGCGATTGTCGACATTGGCGGCGCGGACGAGATCGTCCGGCACTCGCCCGGCCCAGCCGTCGCCATAGATCGCTGGCGGATGCCCCGCCTCGATCGCCCAGCCGACGATCGCCCGGTCGACGCCGCGCGAATTGCCGACGAACAGCACATCGGGCGCCTCGGGTCGCTCCTCCAGCGGATGAAAGCGCTCCGGATCGGTCGCCTGCAGCATCGGGATGACCGGCGGTCGGACGATCGGCGCCAGCAACGCGGCGGTCGAGGCCGAGGCGGCATAGACGCGGCTGTAGCGGTCATATTCGTCGAAGCCGACCTGATCGGGATGGCTGATGTTCCACAGGAACGCCATCTGGCCGGGGCGCGGCTCATAGGGGATCAGGCCGCGCAGCACGATCACCAGATCCTCGCTGGCGATCGAATGGCCGTGCCACTGGCCGCGAAAGTCGATCCGCACGCCATGGCCCAGACGCTCGATCGCCGCAGCCAGGCTTTCGGCGAAGTGGAAGTCGCCCCAGGCGACCTTCTCTTCCTCGGGCGCGGCGATCTTGATCGCGACGTTCAGGCGCAGCGCCGCCGCCAGCTCATGCGCGTCGGCGCCGGTCGGCAGGCCGAGCCGGTTCTTCGTCCGCACCAGCGCCTGGAACGCGGCGGGCTGGCTGACGGTGATCCGCCCCGTATCGCCGCGCGCATCATGATATTCGCAGCCGACGAAGGGCGCATAGCCGACCATGCGTCCCTTGGCATAGCGCAGGATCAGATCCCAATCGACCATGCGCCGCAAATTGGTATCGAACGGGCCATGGCTGTCGACCAGCGCGCGGCGGTGGCAGAAGGCGTTGAGGTCGACATAATTTTCGGCGAGGCAGGCGTCCCAGTCGAAATCGTCGCCGCGATAGCCGGTCAGTTGGTTGATCTCGTCGCGCAGGGCGATGCCCGAATAGGCGGTATCGAGCCCTTCGGCCGTCATGAACAACGTCATCACGTCGAGGAACCAGCTCTTCCAGCTGTTGTCGCTGTCGAGATAGGCGACGATCTCGCCTTTCGCTTCGGCCAGACCCAGATTGCGCGCCGCGCTGACCCCGCCATGGGCGCCCCGAATCAGCCGGACGCGCGGGTCGCTGGTGAAGGCGGCGGCGATCTCGGCGGTGCCGTCGGTCGAGCCATCATCGACCACGAGCAGCTCGAAATGGCCATGGCTCTGCGCCAGCACCGAGCGGATCGCCGCCGCGATTCGGTCCGCCCGATTCCAGGCCGGCATGACCACGCTGACCAGCGTCGCATCGGCCCGCTCGCGCACGTCTTGGGGCAGGTCTGCGATCGACCGCAGGAAGGCTTCCTCGCGGACGATGTCGAAATGGCGGTAGAAGCGGCGCGGGCGTTCGTCGCTGGTCTCATAGCTCGGCCGGCTGACCGGGATCGCCACCCGCCCCTCCGCAGCGCCCGTTTCGAGGAAATGGCGCAGCGGATCGCCCTGCACGTCGCCATAGCTGCGGCGATAATATTGGCCGTCGAACAGCGGCCCGGTCGACCGCCCCTCGGCGGCGCCATGGTGGATATAATGGTGCAGCGGCAGCATGCCGGCGGCGTGCACATCGGCATGGATGCTGTTGTACCAGCTCGACGAGAAATAGAGATTGGGATCGAGCGCATCGGCCTCGCGGCCATGGCGGATATAGTCGATCAGAGGGTTATGGCGGGCGATCAACGCGGCCAACGCCTCGTCGACCGGCCCGGTCGACAGGCCGGCGGCGTCGACCAGCGTCTGGATCACCGGTTCGTGCGAGGGGGTGCCTGGCGCCTGGACGATCTCGATCGCGCCATCCTCGACCAGCCCGATCCGTCCGCCCAGCCCGATCGGGGCCAGGCCGAACAGCCGCTCGACCGCATGGCCCAGCGCCCCGTCGCG
Organism: Zymomonas sp.; assembly: GCA_027489105.1. The sequence continues at coordinate 9,969 of JAIYAJ010000105.1, forward strand.
ATCCTGGTTGGGCGAGGCGTCGCGGAAGTCGGCGAGCGTCGCGACCTTCTCGAGCAGCGACAGGCGCCCCCAGAAGAAGGTGCCAGCGAAAAAGCCCCAGTCGGCCGGCGGATAGGCCGGCGCGGTCAGGCGCGGGGCGAGGTCGGACAGCAGCTCCGCATTGCGAAACATATGGCTGGCGACCGACTTGTAGAGCCGGCGAGGCCCCAGCAGCGACAGGCCCGGATCGGCGGCGAAGGCCTCGCGGATGCGGCCTACCAGGTCGCGGTCGGCGATCATCCCGTCATAAGCGAGCTGGCGCCATTCGGGCGCATAGCCCGATCCGCCCTTCTTGCTGTGCAGCTTGCCGATCAGCTCATAGCCCTCGGCGCGCAGCAGCGGCAGCAGCTCGAACAGCGGGCCGATGTCCCAGCCGCGATTGGCCACCTCGACGATGCGGGCAGGCCTGGGGAGCCGATCGAGCGCCGCGCGCACCTCGTCGGTCAGGGCCACGCTGTGCGTCACGAACAGATCGACATCCCCGGCCAGCGGCGCGACCCGGTCGATCAGCTCCAGCGCAACGTCGGGGTAGAAGAGATGGAGGACGATCGCGCTCTTCATGCGGCAGCTCCCGCAGAAGCCAGCCGCCGCGCCATCTGCCTTGCATAGAAGGCCGTATCGAACAGCGGATTGGGCTTGTGGCCCTGCGGCGCGCCGATCGTCAGATAATGTTCGATCGGGTCGATCCCGGCCTCCACCGCATCGACATAGGTGGCGCAATACCAGCCTTCGTCGAACAGCCCGCTCTCGCGGATCAGCGCCACCGAATCGGCGAGCGCAGGATCGGGCGCGGGCAAGGACGGGCGGGGCACGACCGGAGCGGGAGCAGCCCCGTCCGAAGCCGTTTCCGGCTCGCTTCCGCCTCCGACACGGCGATGGCGCAGCTCGTCATGGATGATGTCGTCGACCAGCCAGGGCATGGCGTCGAGTTGCGCATAGGCCTGGTCGAGCCGGGTGCGTGCCGCGTCGCCATCGTCGTCTGCCATTGCGGCGATAGCGTCCCGCACCGCAGCAACGATCGGCCCGAGCGGCGCCGCCAATTCCTCCGCGCCGCCGACATGGTGCCGCAGGGCCGGATCGAGGAAAGCGTCGATCGCCGCCGCTGCCTCGCCCTCGGGCATGGTTGCGCCCGTCAGCGGCAGCAGCCGCGAGGCGGTCCTGCGCCAGTCGGCCAGCATCGAATCATAGTCGACGACCGCGCGCATCAGCCCGCGGGTCGCCCGCTCGGCTTCGATCATGTGGCGCAACCAGAGCAGCTGGGCGAAAGCCGGCGTGGTGCCGTCGCGCCGGGCAACCGAGCGCGCTACCGCGGCCGGATCGCGCAGCATCAGCACCGCACGGCTCGCCACGCCATGTTCGGCCAATGTCTCGACCACGGTCGGCACGAAGCGGCACTGGCGCGGATCCTTGACCGCCATCAGCGCGGCATCACCGAAGGCCGCCACCATCGCCTCCCACAGCCGGTCCTTGCGCGAGCGGAGTGCCGAGGGTTCGAGCCGCGACAGATCGAGCGGACGGACGTCGAACCAGCTCGACCGCGCGACGCGGAGCAACTGATCGCCGGCCTTGACCACCGCCGCCGATTCCCAATAGCCACGCGCATTGTCTGCATGCGCCTCGATCGCATCGGCGGGCAAAGCAGCCCCCAGATGGCCGATCAGGCGGGTCAGGGCCGAGGTGCCGCTGCGGTGCATGCCCAGGATCAAAATGGCTATGCGCGGCTGGCGGGTGTCGGCGCCCAATCTCGTCTCCCTGATCATCGGTCGGAACGACTAGCCGCTGGCGGCGTGAAATGACAGAGGCAGCGCGCGCCTGCGGTTACGCGCTGGCCCTCGCGGATGGATGGCGATAGGCAGACGCGATGCAGGATCCCACGCGGTTCGAACCGGCCACCGACGAGAATTTCGTCGAAGAGCTTTATCTCGCGGCCAATGCCGACGTCGCCCGCCACGTCGCGGCGGGGGGCGATGCGTGGAAGCATTTCGAGCGGCATGGCCGACGCGAAGGGCGCAAGCAGCTCACCCGCGCCGCCGCCGGGCTGGCGGGCACCCGTGCCGAAGCGAAATATGCCCGCTTCGCCCCGATCCTCGATCCTTCGCGCGGCGCGGGCGGCAGCTTCCGCTTCGTCGATGCCGCCGACAGTTTCCCCATCGCCTATGGCGGGGCGAGCCACGATCTGGGTGACTATGACGACGAGTCCGCCAATCCGGGGCTCGGCCTGTTCGTCGAGGCGGTGCGCGCCGATCCGCAGGGCCTCTATCTCGACGTCGGATGCGGGCGGCGCACGCGGACCTTCGACAACTGCCTCTATCTGGAAGTCTATCCCTCGCGCAGCGCCGACATCGTGATGGAACCGGCCTGCCGCTATCCGATCGCCGACGCTTCGCTCGACGGCATCGGCTGCTTCGCAGTGATGGAGCATATGGACTCGCCCTGGGAGGCCGCGGCCGAGTTCCGGCGCATGCTCAAGCCCGGCGGGCGGGTGTTCATCGACTATCCCTTCCTGGTGCCCGTCCACGGCTATCCGTCACATTATTTCAACGCGACGCGCGAGGGCCTCGCCCGGCTGTTCGACGCCGGCTTCGAACGGCTGCACCTCGCCACCGAGGGCAATCAGACCCCCGACCATGCGCTTCACTGGCAGTTGAGCGGGCTGCTCGAAGCACTGGAGGACCAGCTATTGCGCGACGAGCTCCGCGCGATGAGCGTCGGCGCCCTGCTCGACCAGCCGCCGGGCGGCCCCTTCTGGAGCCGGATTCTGGCCGCGCTGCCGGAACGCGCGCGAGCCGCCTATGCCGCGGGCAATACGCTGGTCGCCCGCAAGCTCTGAGACCCGCCAGCGGCTCAATCGTCTCCGGCGTCGAGCAGCGCCTCGTCGCACATCAACCGGACCCAGTCGCGCGCGGCGCTCAGCGTCTCGTCCTCTTCGAGCGCGTTGGGCGATAGCGATGCGGTCGCCGGTGCGGGCTCGATCCCGGCCGCGTGGCGCAGGAACACCGACATGACATGCGCCACGCCTTCTTCGGTCACGTTGCGCATGTCCTCGGCGAAATAGCGCGCTCCCGCAGGTGCCCCCATGATGATCTCATAGGAGGGAAAATAATGGACCTCGGGCACGTCCTCGCAAAGCTCCTGTGCCGCCGCCCGGAGCGCCGACTTGGAATAGGTCGTGGCGCTCAGCACATGATTGCCGCTCGCCGTCGCGACCAGCGGGACCGGCGACACGGTCAGGATGATCCGCGCCGCCGGGTTCACCGCGCGCAGCGCTGCAACGAAGGCGGCCAGGTCGGCGACGATTTCCGACACCCGGAAGTTGCGGAAGCGATGCGCGGCCGGATCGAAGCGCCCGCCCGCCACGCCGGGGCAGACCGGATAGACCGCCCCGTCCTCGACCGATTCCCACGCCTCGGTCAGGCCCAGAGTGAAGACGAACACGTCGAGCGTCTCGAACATCTCGCGCACGCGGGCGAGGTGCCAGGCGCGGTCGGCGTGCAGTTCGGCCGCGCTCGCATAGCCCTCGGGCTCCACGGTGGGCCGGAACGGATCGACGACCCGCCCGCCCCAGCCCGGCGCATCCCAGATATCCACCGACGGAATGAACCGCCCGTAAGCGCGCTCGATCAGCTGGAGCAGCTGGCGCGCGGTATAGATATTGCCGTAGCGCGCGCTGTACAGGCCATAGCCATGGCGTTCCGCCACTGCGGGGGGGATGATCGGGTGCGCCGTCTCGCTGACGAGATAGCCGAAGCCGCTGCGCTTCAGATAGCGCGCGATGTTCTGGGCGAAGCAGCTGCCCGCCGTCGCTACCTTGTCGGTCGGATCGAGGCGCAGGAAAGGCCCCGCCACCGGGTCGATCGCCGGCCCGCGTCCAACCACGGCGCGCCGCCAATAGGCGTGTTCGGGCAGGCCGCGATAGGGATGGTCGCTCACATCGCCTCCAATGCGCGGATGATCGCCTCGCCATAGGCTTCGTTGCCATGGGTCGCGTCGCCCGCCAGTTCCGACCGGAGAAAGCCCTCCCCGTCCTGCGTCTCGGCAGGGACGGGCAGATAGCGAAGGCCGAGATCGGCGCAGTAGCCTGCGACGATGCGCGAATGGAGCCGCCACATCTTGTAGCGCAGCGGGGCCGGCGCGACACCCTGAGCAGCGATGCCGCGCTCGCGGAAATAGCCGTCGGCGAGCGCGGCGATCCGCGCGTCATCGGCCAGCGGCGGCGGCGATTCGATCTGGATCACGCCCGGCCCCATGATCCGCGCGATCTCGCGCAGGCGCGCCCGGTCGTGGTCGAGCGCGCTTTCGAGCGCGGTCTGCATCATCGCCTCGGTGATCGGCTCGGCGGCGGAATCGAGCGGCGGCCCAGCCTCTGTCGAGAGCAGGAAATCGAACGGCCGGGGGTGGCGGATCAGGGCAAAGCCATTGTGGACATTGCCCCCGCTGACCGACGCCCGGATCGGATCGTGGCGCGCGATCTGATCGCGAATCGCTTCCTCCAGCGCGGGCGAGAAGCGCGCCTCCTCGCCCGCGCCGATCATCTCGGGGGCGTAGCGCTCTTCCAGCGTGTGGATCACTCTCGTGCGCGGCCGGTCGGGATCGGCCTCCCTCCGCGCCTTTGCGGCGGAGCGGATCGCAGCGACATGGCTTTGCCCGATGACGAGAATGGCCCGGCTCATGGACGGACCATCCGGCGGCAGATCTCGCCATCGCTATCGAAGGGTGTCAGCACCACCTCCACTTCCCCAGACTCGTCTACCAGTGGACGCAGCAGATCACGCGACACGACAATCGAAAAGCCGTGACGGCCATCGCCCATCCCATGCGGGATGAGGTCGGGGCGATCGTTCGAGGCGGCCGCGATGGCGAGCACCCTTCCAGCCACCCGAACTTCGATTGCCGGCTGGGCTCCAGGCCAGGCTCCGCAAAAGGCCCAGCCATCGAAGCGGAGCCTGCCTTCCTCCTCCACCACCGCATCCAGATAGCCATCGACCCTCGGCAGATCGGCAAGGTCGCAAATGCCGCCCGGAGTATCGGGCGTCCGGCTTGCTTCGCCGAGCCGAACCGGTGTCGCCAGCCGGGCATCGTGGAGCAGAGCGATCACGATCCCGAGCATGCTGATGGCATCGAACATATCGAACCGCCGATGGCGTAACCGGTCGAGCAGCGCCGCGCGATCGACCGAGGCCCAGAGCGTGAGATCGGGGCTGGCCTCGATCAGCCGCGTCAAAGCCGCTCGGATCGCAACATTGTGGTTCAGCGAATATTGCCAGTTGCCGAAGACCGGAGGCGCCCCGGCCGCCGGCCGGACCGGGTCGGCACGCGCTGCGCCCTCGCCCAGCGCGGCATCCCATGCCTGCAGCGCAAAGGGCAGCGGCAGAAGCTCGGGCGCGGTCCGCTCGATGATCCGGTAGTGGAGCACTTCGCGCGCACGCTCCTCCGGCGTCAGGCGGAAAGCCAGGTCCAGCAGCGCAGGTGCGCCCAGGGGCACGACCGGCTGCCGCTCGAACGACTTGATTGCCCGGATCGCGCCGAGCCAGTTGGGCAAGCGATTGCGAAAATAGAAGAGATCGGGAAGATCCGCCTCGACAGCGCCGGCAGCGCGCGCCTCGTCCATCTGCGCGCGCAATTCCGCCTCCAGCGCGACGCGCGCCTCGGGCAGGAGCACATCCATCGGGTCGAACGGCGCCTGCAACCGGACCATGGCGGCGGGATCGAGCGGCCCTTCGGGCAGCCGCTTCTTGGAATAGGCCTTGAGCACCTCGCCCATATGGCCGCTGATCAGCGTCTCCTGCCCAAGCGACTCGCCGAGGATAAGGTCCCAGCCGCCCACCATCGCGTCGCTCTGCCACGCCTGCGCCGCCAGCTTCGCGAAGAAGCGCTCGCGCGACCAGAAGGCGGGCTCGTCGCTGCCATGCGGGGCTTCGCGGCGGTGGGGCAGGCCCAGCGCCTCGGCAATGCCACGGCCGGCGATGACATCGGGATGACCTTCATAGCCGCGCGTGAACAGCCGAAGCCGGTCTCTCAGTCCCATCGCCAGGCACAGCGCGAGCACGACCCGGCTGTCCTTGCCGCCCGTGATCGGCAGATCGATCGGCCCTTCCGCCGGGATCGCCAGACCGATCGCCGCCTGCGCCTGCGCAATGCCGCGATCGAGGTCTTCGCCATGGTCTGCGGACCATCCGCGCGAGCCCTGCAGACCGAAGCCATCCAACCGGCCGCCCTCTTCTCGCGAGCCGTCGCCATCGATCGTCAGCGTCCGGCCCTGTCCGATCTGGACGACCGGGGCGAAGGCCGTCGCCGTGCCCACGCGATAGCCGATGGCGGCAAGCCATCTCTGCGCCGTCGGATCGGGGCTGGGGTCGCCGAGGCAGGCAGCGACAAGGGAGGCGCGGTTCGACAGCACCGGTTGCCCGTCGCGTGCACGAAACAGCTGATGCAAGCCGGCGCGATCGGAGAAAGCCTTCAGGCTGCCATCGGCAAAAACCCGCGCCACTGCATATTCGCCGCCGATATCATCGGGCAGCCGGTCGCCGGGCGTGCGAAGCAAGGCCGCCACGGCCGCCGCATCGAGCAGTTCTGCCGCACCGTCGCGCATGCGCCAGATCAGGCCATGGATGATGCAGAGGCCGAGCGCGTCGTCGTGACAGATTTGAGCATCCGGCTGATAGAAATGGGTCGCGGTCGGCCAGCAGAGCAGCCGCCACCGTCCCGTCACCGTCTCGAATGTCGAAACCCGGCGGTGCGCGTCGGCAATATGCGCATGAGCGCCGAGTTCGACGAGCATCGAGGCCGGATCGGCCGTTTGCAGGGATTCTCGCCAGAGGAGGAAGAGCGCCATCGCCCGTGCCTAGCCGCCTTTGCCTCGCAAGGGAAAGGCCGCTCAGCGGGAGAAGCCTGACCCTGCGATCACTCCAGCCCAAAAAACGAATAACCCGGCTTTGTGGGCCGGGTTATTCTCTGGAGGATTCTGACTAATGACCTGTCTGGTTTAGCCCATCGGCCCGGTAAAGCAAGCTCAAACCGTGCAGCGAGCCAAACTTTCATCCAGCCTGCATGTCCCATATAAGGTCATGAACTACAATAGAAACCGTCGCGAATTTGGATGCATTTTCACCCATCTCACCGAGCATCGACGACTGGCGGAGAGCGACTCGCTGCCCGAATGCCGCTTTCTCACGCCTTGGCTGAAAAGGCCCGCAGCCGGTTCCGGAAATAGTCGGTGCGACCGAGCACGCCCTGCTCTTCCGCCTCCCGCGCCAGTTGATCGTCCAGATGGGCTGCGGGATCGCGGACGAGGCGCCGGGTGGCGAGCTGCGCCTCGATCGAGCCGGTCGCCAACTGGCGGGCCAGTGCCGCAACATCGCTCGCGAAGACTTCATCCTCAGCCAGCTGCGCCGCCAACCCCCAGGCCACCGCCTGCTCGGCCCCGATCACCGCGCTCGACAGCACAAGCGCCAGCGCCCTCGCCTCCCCCAGTTGGCGGGCGAGGCGCCAGCTCACCCCGGCATCGGGCGCAAGGCCGATCTTGCCGAAGGCGAGCGCCAGCGTCGCAGAGCGGGTCATGATCGCCATGTCGCAGGCCAGCGCGATGCCGATGCCCGCCCCCGCCGCGACCCCGTTGATCGCCGCCAGCGTGACGCAGGGCAGGTCGCCCAGCGCCCGGATGACCGGGTTATAGGTGTCGGCCAGCGACGCGCGCAGGTCGATCTCCTCCCCACGCTCGACCTGGCCCAGCCGCTCGCCGAGGTCCTGCCCGGCACAGAAACCCCGACCGTTTCCGGTAACGATCAGGACGTGCGGCGGATCAGCCCGCACCGTCTCGAGGGTTTGCAGCAACTCACGCCGCATCTCGGTCGTGAGCGCGTTCAGCCGATGCGGGCGGTTCAGGCGCAGCCAGGAAATATCTTCGCCGCGTTCGAGATCGATCATGGCCTCATCACGCATTACGCCCACGCTCCTTCATCATCGCGCGCCAATCGGTGGCACATTGGCTTCATGACAGTGCCACGCCGGACTCTGCGGCCTGAACCAGCCGGTCGGACAGGCGGAAGTCCGGTCCCAGCGATGCCGCATGACGGCGCAGTCCGTCGACGACCTTCGCCAGCCCCACCTGCCCGGCCCAGAACATCGGCCCTCCCCGCCAGGCCGGCCAGCCATAGCCGTTCACCCACACCACATCGATGTCCGACGCGCGCTGCGCGATACCCTCCTCAAGGATCAGCGCGGCCTCGTTGATCATCGGATAAAGCAGCCGCTCGACGATCTCGTTCGCATCGATACTGCGCTGGGCAACGCCATGATCCTCGGCGAAGCGGCGGATGATCTCTTTCGCCTCGGGCGACGGGGTCCGGTTGCGCTCGGCGTCATAGTCGTAGAAGCCCCGGCCGTTCTTCTGCCCGCGCAGCCCGGCTTCGCACAGTCGCTCGCGGATCGTACGCCCGGCGCTTGTGCGCGGATCCCAGCCGATGTCGAGGCCGGCAAGATCGGTCATCTGGAACGGCCCCATGGGCAGACCGAAGTCGGTCAGGGCCCGGTCAACCTCGACCACCCTGGCGCCTTCCTCGATCAGCTTCATCGCCTGACGCTGGCGCGCGGCCAGCATCCGGTTGCCGATGAAGCCGTAGCAGACCCCCGAGACGACGCCGATCTTGCCTATCCGCCGCGCCAGCTGCATCGCGGTGGCGAGAACGGCATCTGACGTGCGGGCACCACGCACAACCTCCAGCAGCTTCATGATGTTGGCCGGCGAGAAGAAATGGAGCCCGACGACCGATTCCGGGCGGCCGGTCACGGCCGCTATCTCGTTCAGATCGAGATAGCTGGTGTTAGAGGCGAGAATCGCACCGGGTTTGACGATGCCATCGAGCGTCGCGAACAGCGACTTCTTGACGTCCATCAGCTCGAACACCGCTTCGATCACCAGATCGCAGTCGGCCACCGCCGCGTAGGACAGGCTGGGTGAGAGCCGCGCCATCATGGCGTCCACCCGGTCGGCGGCCAGCCCCTTGCGCCGCGCGGTCTTCGCCAGATTGTCCCGCAGCAGCGCTACACCCGCATCGAGCCGCTGCTGGTCCTGCTCGACGATGGTCACGTCGAAGCCTGCGATCAGGAAGTTGATTGCGATTCCGCCGCCCATCGTGCCGGCGCCGATCACTCCGACCTTCTGCACCGGCAAAGCCGCGGCGGCGGCATCGAGCCCGTCGATCTTGGCGGCGGCGCGTTCGGCGAAGAAATAATGGCGCAGCGCTTTGGATTGATCGCCATCGCGCAGCCGGACGAATCCCTCGCGCTCGAGCGCCACGCCCTCGTCGAATGGCGACGTCATCGCCGCCTCGAGGCAGCGGCGGATCGCGATCGGCGCATCGAGACCACGCAGCTTGGACCGGTTGCGTTCGAAATAGCCTTCGATGGCCCCCGCATCGCCGATAACCGCGCGGTCGCGCGTCCGCACGAACGGCTTGCCGGCAATCTCTCGCGCATAGGCGATGGCGCCGGGCAGCGGATCGGCCTCCTCGACGATGCGATCGACGAGGCCAATCCGGGCAGCTGCGGGCGCATCGACCGGATCGCCCGACACCGCCATCCGGCAAGCCTCTGCGATGCCGACCAGCCTGGGCAGCCGCTGCGTCCCCGTGGCGCCGGGCAGCAGGCCCAGCTTGACCTCTGGCAGGCCGAGCTTCGCCGGTGCGGTCGCGAGCCGGTAATGGCACGCCATCGCCACCTCCAGCCCGCCGCCCAGCGCGTTGCCGTGGATCGCCGCGACGACCGGCTTCTCCGATGCCTCGATTGCCGCGATCAGGGCGACCAGCGATGGCTCCTGCTGCGGCTGGCCGAATTCGCGGATGTCGGCGCCTGCGAAGAAGGTGCGACCGGCGCAGCCGATCACGACGGCCTCGACCGCAGGGTCGCTCGCGGATTGGACGATCGCATCATGGAGCGCTGCCCGCAGCGCGGCGCCGAGGGCATTGACCGGCGGATTGTCCGCAAGGACGACGAGGATGCCGCCGTCGAGGGTCGTGGAAATCATGGATCGGGTCTCGCTGTCTTGGATTGCCGTCAGGCGAACTGGCGAAGGACTTCGCGCGCGATGATCAGCTGCTGGATCTGGGTCGTACCTTCGAAGATGCGGAAGAGGCGCGCATCGCGATAGAAACGCTCGACCGGATATTCGGCCATATAGCCCGCCCCACCATGTATCTGGACGGCGCGGTCGGCGACCTTGCCGAGCATTTCCGAGGCGAACATCTTGGCGCAGGCTGCCTCCATCGTGACCCGCTCGCCCCGGTCGCGCTGGCGTGCCGTCTCCAGCACCAGCGCCCGTCCCGCCAGCATGTCCGCCTGGCTGTCGGCGATCATCGCCTGGACCAGCTGGAAGCTGCCGATCGTTTCTCCGAACTGCTTGCGCGTCGTCGCAAAGCCGGCGGCTTCGGCGATCAGGCGCTCGGCCATGCCGACGCACAGCGCCGCTATGTGGAGCCGCCCCTTGTCGAGCACCTTCATCGCCGTGCGGAAGCCGTTCCCCTCGATGCCGCCCAGCAGCGTCGACGCGGGCACGCGGCAGTCGTCGAGGATGACGTCGCTGGTCAGCGCACCCGCCTGGCCCATCTTCTTGTCGGGTTTGCCGATCACCAGCCCCGGCGTTCCGGCTTCGACCAGGAAGCAGGAGATGGCGTCGGCCCCGGCCCCTTCCCCTGTCCGCGCCATGATCGAAAAGAGGCCCGCGATCGGTGCGTTTGTGATGTAGCGCTTGGTGCCGTTCAGCACATAATGATCGCCGTCGCGGCGCGCCTGGGTCCGCAGCGACATCGCGTCGGACCCGGCATCGGGCTCGGTCAGGGCAAAGCTGCCGATGATCTCGCCCGAGGCGAGGCGGGGCAGATAATGGCGCCGTTGCTCATCGCTGCCGGCGATCACGATTGCCTGCGATCCGATGCCGATATTGGTCCCCGCCATCGAGCGGAAGGCCGGCGAAGCCCGACCCAGCTCGAATACGACGCGGACCTCCTCCTCCATCGTAAGCCCCAGGCCGCCAAAATCCTCGGCGATCGACAGGCCGAACAGGCCCAGGTCGCGCATCGCGGCGACGATGGTATCGGGAATGCGGTTCTGCTCGGCGACTTCGGCCTCGGCGGGGATCAGGCTTTCGTCGACGAAGCGGCGGACCGCGCCGAGCAGAAGATCGAAGGTTTCGCTGTCGAGGGGCATCCGGTTCACTCATCCGTACGGGCGGGACGGTCCGGAGCCGGTCGAACCCGCTCCGGACGCAAAGACCAGCGGACCCTATTGCGGAAGGGCTGCGACGCAATTTCGGCGCCCTTCCACCTGCCGCTATTCCGTATGCGATACCTCCATGTCGGCGCGGCCGCCTGCCATCACGTCCGCGATAGTCGCGCCAGTGCGTGCGATCCGGTCGAATTGGCGGTGTGCCCGTGGAAGAGTGAATCGCACTGTTGGAGAGAGGATCGACGAGCGCACATGTCTTTGCCCAGGTTCGGAGCGCCTGCCGGCGCAGCCACCTTGAGCGGCCTGATGCAGGCGAGGCCGCTGACGATCGGATCGGTGATCGACCATGCCGCCCTGCATCACGGCCGCCGCGAAATCGTCGCGCGCCGCCATGACGGTCAGTTGGAACGCGCCGACTGGGCGGCGGTGCGGGACCGGGCCGGACGGATCGCCTCTTCGCTCGCGCGGCTGGGGATCAGCCAGGGCGACCGTATCGCCACGCTGGCGTGGAACCGGATGCCGCACCTCGAACTCTATTTCGGGGTGACCTCGGCGGGCCATGTGCTCCACACCGTCAACCCGCGCCTCCACGCCGATCACCTCGTCTATATCCTCAACGATGGCGGGGCACGGCTGCTCTGCGTCGATCCGGATCTGCTCCCCCTCGTCGAGCCGATCGTCGACCGCCTGACCTCGGTCGAGCGGATCATAGTGCTGAGCGCCCGCTCCGAGATGCCCGAAAGCGGCCTCCCGAATCTGGTCTCGTTCGACGAGCTGGTCGAAGGGGCGGAGCCCATGGCCGAATGGCCTGAAGTCGACGAAAATGCCGCCTCGACGCTCTGCTATACCTCGGGCACGACCGGCGATCCCAAGGGCGTGCTCTACAGCCATCGCTCGACCGTGCTCCATTGCCTGTCGGCCTGCACGGCCGATTCGATGGCGCTCTCCGCACGCGACTGCATCGCGCTGGTAACGCCGCTCTTTCACGTGAACGCCTGGGGCGTGCCCTTTGCCGCGGCCATGTGCGGGGCCAAACTCGCCCTGCCGGGCTCCGCGCTCGACCCGGCTTCGCTGTTCGCGCTGATGGCCGGGGAGAAGGCGACCTTCGCGCTGGGCGTGCCGACCGTCTGGATGAGCTTCGTCGACCATGTCGAGCGGCTGGATGCCGATGCGCGCTCCGCTCTCGCGCTCGACCGGGTCTTCATCGGCGGCGCGGCACCGCCTCCGGCGCTGATCGAGCGCTTCCGTGCGCTTCTGGGGATCGACGTCATCCAGGCCTGGGGCATGACCGAGACCAGCCCCGTCGTCACCGTCTGCCGCCCGCTCGCCCATCAGCAGGGACTCGAAGGCGCCGAACTGACCGCGCTCCAGGCCCTGCAGGGCCGCGTCATGTATGGCGTCGACATCCGCATCCTGTCGGAAGAGGGCGTACCCCTGCCCCATGACGGCACCGCCACCGGCCTGCTGCAGGTCCGCGGCCAATGGGTGATCGACCGCTATTTCGGGCGCGACGCCTCCGCCACCGACAGCGATGGCTGGTTCGACACCGGCGACATCGCGCAGATCACCCCCGACGGCTTCCTTCGGATCACCGACCGGTCGAAGGACGTGATCAAGTCGGGCGGCGAATGGATCTCCTCGATCGACCTGGAAAACGCCGCGCAATCCTTCCCCGGCATCGCCGAAGCGGCCGTTATCGGCGCGACCCATCCGCGCTGGCAGGAACGCCCGCTTATGCTCGTAACGCTGCGGCCCGGTGCCGACTTCGACAAGGATGCGATCCTGCGCCATCTGGAGGCGCGGGTCGCGCGCTGGTGGCTGCCGGACGACATCATTGTCGTCGACCAACTGCCGCACAGCGCGACCGGCAAGCTGCTGAAATATGCGCTGCGTGAGCGCTTCGGCGATCATCTGATCCGGTCGGCGTAAAGCGCCGATCCGTTTCGACACCCTCTCCTTTCTCCGGACATCACAATGCCTGAAGCCTTCATCTGCGACGCGATCCGCACCCCTATCGGCCGCTACGGCGGATCGCTCTCCAGCGTCCGTGCCGACGATCTCGGCGCCGTTCCGATCCGCGCCCTGCTGGAGCGCAACCCATCGCTCGACCCGGCCGCGATCGAGGAGGTGTTCCTTGGCTGCGCCAATCAGGCGGGAGAGGATAATCGCAACGTCGCGCGGATGAGCCTGCTGCTGGCGGGCCTTCCCGCCTCGGTGCCGGGCGTCACGCTCAACCGGCTCTGCGCTTCTGGCCTCGAAGCGATCGGCACCGCTGCCCGCGCGGTGCGCGCAGGAGAAATGGCGCTCGCGCTTGCCGGCGGCGTGGAGAGCATGAGCCGCGCTCCCTATGTGATGGGCAAGGCGACGACCGCCTTCGGCCGATCGCAGGAGATGTTCGACACGACGATCGGCTGGCGCTTCGTCAATCCGCGGATGAAGGCGGCTTACGGCGTCG
>JAIYAJ010000339.1 GCA_027489105.1 Zymomonas sp.
ACTGCGACGCTGGTCGGCGTGTCCTGCAACGTACGATTGGACTTCTCGCCGGTAACGACAATGTCGCTTTCCTGCGGCTCTTCCGAGACCTGCTGTGCGTTCGCCGCGCTTGCCCAAAATATCGCGCATGCCAGAGCCGAAATATGAATGTGACGCATTGTTCCCCCAAATGATGCGCGCGCTCTTGCGTCCAATGCTATCGCGAGTCAATCGCAAAAGCTCTGCCCTTACTTGGGCGAGATGCGAACGACAGGCCCTGGTGCTAAGTCGGACGAGGCTGCAAGCCTGACGTTGGGACGCTATGCTGCCGGTCAGCTCAATCGAACGCGAATGGCCGGTTTCGACAAAAACGGCCGTTCTGGGCGGACTTTGGAACGGCTGGAGCTGGTCGCCAGCAGGCTGTTCGCTGTCTCCCCCAAGGCGGCTGCCGACGCCCTACCCGATAGCACGAGCTACATCGTCGAGGCGGTGTGACCGGGCCCGCTGCGTGCGCAGCGGGTCGGGGGGTTGGAGCCGAGAGCGCGGGGCACCAGCAGGGGCAGCGCTGCGCTAGGAGGATGGCTCCGCGCAGCCCCTGCTGTTACAGCCGTTTTCGCACTTCGAATGGAAAGCTCATTAAGGAGGGTGCCGCTGCGCGGTCTCCATATTGCTCAATAGTCGCTGGTGAGCATGATCGTCATCACCCGCACCGTGTTCGACGGATCGCTTGGATCTTCCGATCCAAACTCCATGGAGTGATCGTAATAATCGATCTTGAAGCACACGCGGTTTCCGTCGAAATCGAAAGCCCCGAAGTCCCTCTCAGGGCCGTCTCCTGGACCAAAATCATATTCGCGGATGCGCTTCATCAACCGCGCCGTTGCGACGATCCCAGCAACCAACCCGTTTGCCTCGAGAGTTGCTTTCAAGTTCGCGGTAATCATCCGCCGCGCTACTCGGTCGAGACCGAGACGGCAGCGATCATTCAACGCCGCGATTTTGTCGGCATTGTTGCGTGTTTGTGTGGTCATCCTTGCCTCCACCGGCTCACTTCGCTTCAGAAAGTCGCGCTGCGGCCGCCGCGGCTTCTGCCGGGTATGCCGCTGTCAGGTGGCGGTGGATCGTTTCGTTGTCAGCGATACTGAACACGCCGGCAGGGCTCGGCCGCGTGATGAGGAGCGCTGCAACGATCACTTCGTTCAGCTCTCGCACGCTCGTCGGATTGGCGGCGCTGTCATAGACGATCGGTTGTGGGAATCCTGCTTCGAGCCATGTCCCAAGGCCATCCTGCGCCAGGTCGACGTAGTCAGCGGTGGCGGCGATGCCGCCATCCTCATGCTCTATCTTGATCCCGAGCGTGTAGTAGATCCCAAAGTCGTGCGGGTTCCGCAGCTCCACATAGCTGCATCCTTCCGGCGGCGACCCGAACCGCCCGATCATTGCGGCCTTATACGCTGCCACCTCGAGGCGGTTCAGTCTTTCAAACCCTTTGGTGCGCCCCAGCTGGGCGCAGGGCTCATTCGCGGGTGTGCCGCCGATGTCGATGGT
Source organism: Zymomonas sp. (assembly GCA_027489105.1). The sequence goes on from JAIYAJ010000339.1 coordinate 1,528, forward strand.
GTGAGGCAATTTCGATCTCCCGGATCACCATGATCCGGCTTTTCCTCACCCCCTCCTCTCTCGCCGAGCTTTGGGTCGGACCCCGCCCCTCAATGGGGGAAGGAAGAGCGGGGTCCTATAGCAGGAGGACGATGCTCGCAGCGGGGGGGGGCTGCGAGGGCCTGCCTGCTAATTCCGTATCCTCGTCAGATGCGCCGCAGTCCGCGTGCGGGGATGTATGCGCTGGGCTGTGCAGTTTCGCCGTTCACGGTATCGAGTTTCACAATGTAGCCCACCAGGTGCTGCCTCACCAGATTCCCGCGTCTCCCAATCAAGGCCAAAGCCAATCCTGGACCGCTCTGCACCTCCACCCGGATCTGCGTCAGCGCCGGCTCTGGGTGCCGGGCAGGCTGGTCGGCAAAGTCGCTCAGCAGCTGTCCGCGAATGTGTTCTGGCACCGACATATAGGGCTCGATCGCCTTGATGGCGGCTTCCGGCGTCCGCAGCTCGCGAAAGTCCGTGCCAACCCACACGATCGCGTTTTCCTCCGGTGAGGCTTTCGGGAAGACCTGAGCGAAGAACGTCTCAAGCGGGCGGTCCCAACCGATCACGCCGTGGTCGATGTCGCTGTTGTCGGCTCTCGGTTCCAACGTGTAGCGGCTCATGGAAGTCTCCTCTCTCTCAACCTTCGTCAGGCAATTTCGCGGGTGACGCCGCCGCCGTGGGCTCCGACGTGGAACCGTGCGAGCCAATCGCTCAGCCGCGGTCGCTCCTCGAGCGGTAGCTTGGCCGCCACATCCTGGAACCGGATCAGCTCGGTAGGTGCATCGCGGACGATTGCATCGATCTCGGCCGCCGGCAGTAGCCCCTCGTGCCTTATAAACGCGGTCATGGATCCTGGCCGCAACTTGGTCCCACGTCGCCACAGGCCCTCAGCGGTGTGCAGCCGAGGTGCGGCCCGCGCTTCGACCAACACGATCGTTCGCAGACACCATCGCGGCAGTTCGCGCACCTCGTCGGGGGTCATTCCAATGCAGAAATAGCAGCTAGATTTTGGGGGCACGGGCAGTCCCTCCTGTCGGATGCGTTCAATGCACCGCTCACGGTCCCAGCCCCAGCTGCGCAGTGGGTATTGGTACTCGTAAAGAGGATCCACGATCGTCGCTGCGTGTGCGTGCCGGCGCGTGTCCTGTTTGCCTGCGTCGAACCCGATGAGCCGGACAACCTTTTCCCCGCGCGCCCATGTCTCGATCGCCGGCCCCCAATGGCGCAGATACGCATCCTGGGGCGCCTTCTTGTATTTCAGGCTGCAGCTGGACCCGCCAAGGCTTTTGCTTGGAAGCGTACCATTGGTCAGCGCCATCTCCGCAAGGCCGCGATAGGGAGGCCAGTGCTTGAACCGCTTGGTTTCGTACCGCACCATCTCGAAGTGGATCCCGTGTGAAGCCATCCAGGGCCGGATGACGTCCAGATAGGCATAGGTCAGCGGCTTCTCGACGCCGGTGTCGGCGGTCAGCACCAGGTCGGGCTTTTCGCCACGCGCAACCAGTTCGATCAGCATCGCCGTGCTATCGACGCCAACGCCGTAGGCCAGGACCGTAGGACGGGATTTCGGGGTCATAGCATGCACTCCATTTCGCGCTGCACTTCGCCGGCGCATGCCGCTTTTCCCTCTCCCCTCTTGGTCGCCTGAGTGAGCCTGGTAGCCCCGCCAAAAGCGCGCAACGCCCGCGCCATCTCAGGACGGAGCCGAGCCCTGCTGGTGAAGCGAATACGCGGATCGAGGGGAACCCCTGCAGCGTCCACGAAACCGTTGGCCAGCGATCCATCGGCAAGAACGACGTGCAGTTCGTGCGCGCCGCGGGCATGGCAGCCCCGATCGACGGCAGCGAACTCACCCAAGGATGCGCGGAGTCCCTGGGCGGCCTTGCCCCATCGGATGTGTCCGGCCCCGACGCTCTGCCCATCAGCGAGGCCGCGATCGAGCCAGGTACGAATGTGCGATCTACGCTGCAGCGCTGAGTTTTGGGCGCGCTCGCAGTTGCGTGCGAGCGGGAGAACGTGTGCGACGGCATCAAGCAGCGCCAGCGCGGCGCCTTCGGCTGTCGTGAGGATGTCTTCGATGTCGGCGCCGGCGACCAGCGCCTGCAGCTGCTCTGCAGCGGACTTCCCGTCGCAAGGTGGAGAGCTTTCGGACAGTGCTTTCGTCGCCGTCGTGAAACCGCTGCCGCGGATCACGACGATCAGCAGGCCGGCCATCTCGGGTCGGATCATCATCGACGCAAAGCCGGTTCCACCTTCGGTCCCGCGGTGCCGCATATCCGCTTCGGTGAGAATGGCGAGGCGGCGCGACCATCGTGCAGGCCGAGGCGCGTCCGTCGGCTTGGCCCAGCTGCTCGGCATCGGCCTCGCCCCTGCGGCAAGGCTCGGCGCCGGCGGCCTGTTCACTGGCGCTGCCGCCAGATACGCACGTCGGGCGGCGTCGAACAGGTCGCTGCGGTCCCCGCCCCCGTCCTGGAAGCCCAAGTCATATGCCGCGCGCTCACGCGCCGGCTCGCGGCTCCCGGTGAAGCGCTCTCGATATGCCAAGCCAGCGTGGGCCGCGTACCAGCCCTCTGCGTAGCGGACGGCCTCGTTCCAGTCCAAGCCGTGGGCGTCTCGCGCCCGAAGGATCGCGAGGTCTCTCGCATCGCTCGTCCCGCTCGCTGCTTTGCCTTCGGTGAACGCGAAGTTGCGGACGCGCCGGTCACGTTCGGTACGTTCCTGCACCGCATCGTTGATCGCGCGCATCGCTTCGGCGCGCATGCGGATACGTTCCATGATTGCGGCTTTCGGAGCGTCGCTGGGCAGGTCGGGTAGCTCGCGCCAGATCCGTGCAAGAGCGAGCGCAACTTCTGGTTCACGGCCGCGCGAGAGCCAGCTGGCGGCGCACGCCGGGTCGAAATGCTGGTCCATTGTTCTACGCCGCCCTGAGCGTGACGAAATGCTCCCAGCAGGCCGCGAGCGCGTCGTCCAGGGTCGCGCAGTCCCCCAGATCGCGGATCCTGGCACAACCGTCCGCCACCACATGTGCTCGCGGCGTCCACACCGGATCTGCGAGCCCTTCTGGCCAGTCATGGAAGCCATAGGGATAGGCGACGATAGTGTACGGATACCACAAGCGTGGGTGCAGCTTTGTGTGTCGTGCGACGTACTTTGCCATGGCACGGCCTTTCGCTATCGAGGTGGAGTGGGGCGGCCCTTCAGCCGAACAGCGTCTCGACATGCTCGCTGACGGGGTAGTCCAGCTGCAGCTCGTGGATCAGCCGGCGCGCGAAGCGCTCGGGATCGAGCAGGTCATGGACGCTGGCGAAGTGATTCCGGCAGGTGCCCATATAGTCCGCTCGGCCGCGGCAAGTGCGGTAGAGCACTTCGTTGTCCAATCCGCACAGGCCAAGGCTCAGCATGACATAGCAGCTGTCGGTGTGCAGGATGATCTCGCCCGATACAGCCGGACCTCCCCGTTGGGACCGGACGTCATAGTCGCTGGCTTCCAGCCGCAGGGCTTTCGCCAGCGCTTTCATCGCCTTCTGGCCCTCGATGTGAAAGCGGCTCTTGGCAGCAGCATCACCGTCGACGCCGCGCCGCGCCAGCGTTGGGAGAACCGGCGCACCGCGCAGCTCCTTGATCGCCTGCATGCACGCGCCCTGCAGCTCGCCCGCGGTCGGCCTGGCTTCACATACCTTGCCGAAGTGCCGCGCGAGAAGGATCACGGCGGGATCTTCTTCTTCGGCCACGCCTGCATTCCGACAGTCGTCGACCGCCTTCCTGAGCGCGTGCAGCGTGCTGGTTATCGAGGTCAGCGCGCTGGTATCGAGGGCCTGCTGGTGGCGGAAGGCGACATCGAAGGTCATCGGGATTCTCCGGGCTACGAGCGCTTTTCACGCTCGCCCCCTCTCTCCCCCTCCCCTCTTGGCCGACCTGGGGAGCCCCGGAATCCATAGGAAAAGGAGCGTCTAACGCTCCGGTCTCGCTCGTCGTTCGCAGGAAAGCCGCTCGCCCTTTCGCCAGCTTCGCGGCTCGATGTAGCTGCCAGCGTGGATGCCAAGGTGCTTCGCCTCGGCCTCGACAGATGCCGCCTGATATCGCCGCGCTCGCGCGGGATCGCTTTTCAGGAAGTTGGGTGTGGGCACCGCATAGCCGGCGGCGATCATCATTTCGCCCAGATCCTGCCCGCCTGCCTCGACGACCGCGATCGGTCGACCATAGCTTTCCTTGCCGGTCAGCTGGATCATCACCGGACCTTTTTTCAGGATCCGAGAGGCATAATCCTGCGCGGCCTTGCCACAAGGCCAGCAGCCGTCGCCCTTCTGGCAGAGCGCTTTCCGCTCCACGGCATCGGCGCCTAACAGGCGGAAATCCACGGCAATCGTATCCCCATCGATTGCACGCGATTGCGCCTCCAAGCTGCCTTGCTGATACTGCCCAGCAGCGACGCCGGGCAACGCATCGCACGCGCTCGTAGCCAGCAGGATCGTAATTGCGATTAGGCGCATTTCAGCATTTCCTTCGTCGGCTCGTTCGGGCGCGCGAACACGGTCCGATGCACTTTTGTTTCCGGCAGGATCGACCAGGCCAGCTTGTAGAAGTCGCGGACGCGGTACGGTCCAGCGCCGTCGGACCTGAAGAACCGTAGCTTGCTACCCTGCTTGTGGACCCGGAAGTCCGTTTCCTCCTGGCCGCCGCGGCAGACCAGCGGGTTCGGGAAACGGACGAGGGCTCCATCGGCCACGGGGCGGCGCCGGCGCGCGATGTTCGCCCTGCACCGCGCTCGCCAATCGATCGAGTGTTCGCGGTCGGTCGGTGTGAGCAGGTTGAGGATCCGTTCAGGGCATTCGTCCTCACATGGCCCCATGGACTCGCACATATCCTTGTAGGCGAAATGCTCGCCCGATCGCGCCTTCGGGTTCCAGCGGACAAGGCAGATCAGCCCGAACACCTCTCCCGGCTCGTCGTTCTTCATAACCTGCGCTGCGGCGTACCAGACCTTGTTATTCACGCAGGAGGACGCGAGGATGCGGAGCCCCTGGGTGCCGCCGTCGGGCAGATCATCGGTGTAGTTGAATTGGGCATCGAGATACGCCTTGGGCGTCTCGTGCCCGCCCATGTGGAAACGGCTCATTGCCAGCCAGCCCATGTGGCGCTCCTTTTGTCAGGCGGCTTTGGCGACGATCATCGCCGAGCCGAACGCTTGTAGGAATTTGACCGCCTGCTCAGCCTTGGTGGAGGCGAGAAAGATCGCGGCCTTGTCGTTCTTCAGCACACTGATCCACGAACCCAGATAGTTCGCGTGGTTGTCGTGAAGCTCGGTCGGCAGCCCGAGTTCTGCACAGATAAAGCTCTGGCCTAGGACTGCAACCAGCTCCTCAAAGGCGTAGGCGGCGTCACCGAACCGCTTGCCGAACGTGCGATCGAGCCGGTTCCGCTCGCCAGTCCAGTGAACATGCTCGTGCGCCAGCGTCGAGGCGAACGCATCGGCCGAGGCGAAGTTCGATAGGCGCGGCATCTGGATATGGTCGGTCAGCGGCGAGAAAAATGCCCGATCCCCGCCATAGCGCACCGTTGAAGGGATGGTCTCGAAGAAGGCATCAATCGCGTCTTGTCGATCGGAGAGCAGCGTCGGCGTCGGCGCCACGGGGCGTGGATAATACCAGACCGGCAGGCCTTCGATCTCGTCGGCATTGTAGACAAAATAGCTGCGCAGGAACCGGATAAGCTGCGCCGTCGTCTCTCCGGTCAACGGAGACGTGCCGGTTTTGCGGAAGCTCGATGCGTAGATCGAAATGGTCGGCTCCGCGCCCTTGCGCACACGTCCGCCCAGCTCCTCGGCCTGGCGCATCGTCATCCAGTACCGGCTGCGATAGCCGCGGCTGTCTGCGATCGCCCACAGCCAGGGGCAGTTGATCCCGGTATAGGGCGTGCCTTCATGCCGAAGGGGACGGCCGCCCTCTCCGGTCAGTGACCACGGACGTTGCCACGGCACGATGCCCCTCTCGAGCTTTTCGACCAGTAATTTGGTCACATCTTCCGCGATGCTGTTCATGCGCGCGATCCTTGAAAAAGAGCACCGCCGACGGTGGTGCCGCCGGCGGTGCGAGGTGTTCCAGAAGGAGGCTGGAAGCTATTCCGCGGCGATCGCCTCGGCATGGTCGTTGACTCCGAAATCGTCCTCGACATCGCGATCGCTGGTGAAGTCATCCTCGTCGTCGATCGGCAGACCGGGTCCTTCCTCGGGATCCTCGCCGTCTGCATCGATCAGCTGCAGGTCGTCATCGTCTTCGTGATCGCCCGTCAGCTGGAGATCGACGTCCTGTTCTTCGTCGCTCGGCAGCGTCAGGTCGTCATCCCGATCATCGGCATCCGTCTCTTCCGGCGCGGGCGCCGGCTCGGTGAAGCGCATCGCCTCGGGCACCCAGGCCACCGCTGCTTCCCGAACCTCGGCCTCGACGATCGCCTCGCCGGCGAAGAGCTTTTCGCAGGAAACCGAGATTTCGGCCTTCTTCTGCGTTGCGTGCCGCCCCGACAGCGCCGGCCCGCCGACCTGGTCCAGCAGCGCCATCATCGAGCCCTTCGAGATGCGGTCGAAGAAGTTGATCGAGTTCGGTCGCCACCAGCTCGCCACGTCGATTTCAAGGATGGTGGCGAGGCGGTTCTGCAGCCGGTTCGGTTCCGGGGTGCCAGGTTCGTCCTTCGCTGTCAGCGAGGTAGCAACCACCCACGCCATCCACTGCGCCTTGGTCTCATCGTCCAACGCGCGGAACGCTTCAAAACGGTCGACCTTCGTCATCCCGTCCCGCCAGCCATCCTCCAACGCCTCGGCAAATTCACCAATGTACGTGCGCGCTCGCGATTCCGGCATGTTGGTCGCGAACACAGGATCATCGGCACGGCTTGCCCTGATGGTGCTACCAGTTGCGCCCATGCTATAGCCCGTGCGCTGGTCGACCATGCAGAACAGCATGTAGTCCAGCGCGAGCGACGGATTTCCAAGCAGCGAAGCGCCCAGGACGTCTCGGCGCTAGATTGCGAGCTGATCGAACAGCACCTGGCTCAGGGCCTTGCCATCGGGCGCAGCCGCGGTCGGCTTGACCGGCGCCGCAGTACCGCCGCCGCGCTGGACCGCTTCGCCTTCTTCGATCTGCCAACCGCTGATGCTGCCTTCGGCCTCGCCATCATCGCGGTCGGGATCTTCTCCGAGGTCGCCCGCATCTTC
>JAIYAJ010000194.1 GCA_027489105.1 Zymomonas sp.
ATGACATGCCGCTCGTCGCGCAGCGGCGAGGCGCGCACCACCAGCGTCACACCTTCGCCGGGCGTGATGATCTCGCCATCAAGTGGCCGGATCGCAGGCACCATCGCCATGTGGGAAAACCGCCTTCCGGCAACCTGAAATAACCGATGACGCGATGGCGCAGGGCGGGCGAGTCGATGCGCTGGATCACCGAATGCGTGCCTTCCGGCCCTTCGGAATGCAGCATGAGCCCGGCACCGAGAAAAATGCCGACATGCTCATGCACCCGGCCCGCGCGCAGCAGCACGATGTCATGCTGCGCAGCTTGTGGAGCCGGAACCTTGACCCAGGCCTGCGCCTCGGCGGCGATCAGCCCGTGCCGGCCGGCAGGGTCGGAATCGATCCGCGCCATCACATCGAGATAATCCGGCAGCGTCACGCCGAGGCGGGCCTGATACCAGAGGCAGCACAGCCCCCAGCAATCGGCCCCCTCGATCGAGCGGCCGTGCCGCACCCAGGGGATGCCGGTGAACTCATCGGCGCGCATCAGACAAGAGCCATCAGAAAAGCGCCGGGAACCGGCCCGGATTGAAATTGCCGGCCGGGAAGGGTTCGGTCACAAGCCCGTCGACCACAAGCGCGGCGCTGATCTGCGACGCGCTGTAGCTGATGTTCGCCAGCCGCATCTTCGGCAGGCTGGTCTCGACCAGGTCGGGCGCGCTGGCCATCACCACCTCGACAAGGATGTCGAGCGGCTCGTCGATGGCGCGCAACACCCCGACCAGCCCGTTCTCGACATTGTCGAACACGATCTCGACGCGAGGCGGCGCGTCGTCGCGGTCCTGCGGCAGCACGAACTCGAAGGGCAAATAGAGATAGGTGTCGCCCCGGCTCACGGTGCCATAGGACAGCGGGTCAGAGGACAAACGCTGCGTCGCGTCGCTGGAGAGCCGGATCGGCTCCTCCATGCTGGAATGGCTCACGGTCAGAAGGCACACCAGCACCTCGTCGGTCTGGCCCGCATTGGCGGCGCGCCGGAAGCTCTCCGAGGTGGTCCTCACGGCAGCACCTCGACCTTGACCGAGACGCGCCAGCCCGTCGCCACCCTCGTCGCCGTGACATCGCCAGGCCGGAGCCGCACGAGCCTGTACAGCGCGCAGTCGCGCTGGTGCGGAAACTCGAAAGGCAGCGCCCCGCCGGCAATCTCCTCATCCACGAACTCGCGGAAGGCGTCATATTGCGCATGCGTCATGGCGAAGGTGCCGACGATCTCCCACACCGTGGCGGAGGACCGTCGCCGCACCTTGACCGGGCCGGCATCATTCTCCGAGCGCAGCAGCCCGTCAGGCAGGGTTTCGCCCTGCCCATCCGCCAGCATCTGGCGAGGCAGGGTGGAAGGCCAGCGGGGAATGGTCATCAGCGCCTCGTCAGGGGCGGCATCGCCCCGGTCACGCCCTGCACGGCCCGCAGCGTCTGCGAGCCCGGTGTCTGCATCCGCCCGGCCACGATCTCGTCGATCATGATCTCCAGCGTCTTTTCGCCGCCCTGCCGGCTTTCCCGCGTCGAGACCTGCGCCTTCGGGGCATTGTTGTTGATCACGATGGTAATGGCGCCGGCCTCGCCGCCGCTCACCGGCATGGCCGCGCCGCCCCCGACAAAGCCGCCCTCAGCCAGCCTGAGCGCCCGCCCGCTGTTGATTGCGTCGAGAAGCGCCCGGTTCTTCCGGGTCGCTGCGGCATTGACGACGAATTCGCCATTGGAGAGACGCGCCGGAATCGAATCGGAACGCCCTGTGCCCGGGCCCGCGACATAGCCGCCCGAGGCGAAGCCGAGGATGCCCTTGAGTCCGCTGAACAACCCGCCGAGCAGGCCGCCGCCTTCCTTGGTCCCGAGAATGCCGGCCAGAGGGCCCTGCCCCAGCAGCGCTGCCTGGAACGCGGCATCAGCAAGACGCTTTGTAAGGTTCATCAATGCGTCCTCGGCGTTCTTCCCGCCAGAGACCACATCGGAGAAGAAGCTCGACAGGCTCTGCCCGATGAACTGCTGCAGCTCGCCGAAGGCCTTCTGCGCATCCGTCATCTGGCGCAGCTTGCTCTCCGTCTCGACGAAAGCCGCCGCCAGCTCGCTGACCTTGGCGCGTTGCTCCTCGGTGATCGGCACGCCATCCTTCTGCAGCGCATTGAGCAGCTGCTGCTCGACCTTGGCGCGGCTGATCGCCTGCGTTGACTGGCCGAATGTCGCAATGTCGAGATTGAGCGCCTGCGTGCGCCGGTTCAGCGCCTCGACCTCGCGATCATAATCGGAGATCCGCTGCGCCCGCCCGCGGGCCGAGTTGCCGGAGCCGCCGGTCTCCTCGTCATCGCCCTCGACCTTGAACCGGGCGTCCTTGGTGGAGAGCGGCGCCGGGCGCGGCTTCGCCACCAGCTGGCGGAACGCCTTGGCGCGGGCTTCCTCGCGGTCCAGCTCGTCGAGATCGTCGGAGGATTGCCCCTTGCTGTTGAAGATCTGCTTGCGCACGTCGACGGTCAGGGCCTCGCCCTTGAAACCGGACAGGACGCCGAGAACCTCGACCAGGCGCTGGATCTTGGGCGCGACGACACCGACGATCTCGCCGATATCGGCAAGAAACTTCGCCACATCGGTCAGCGCACCCGCAAAGGCCTTTGTGGCGCCGGTCGCGATGTCAATCTCGCCGGCGAGCTTGGTTGCCTCGTTCTTCAGCCGCTCGAAGGCCTGGGCAACAGTCGTGCCGGCCTTGTCGGCCATGGCGTCGAGCTCGGGCTTGCCCTGCTCCAGCGCCGCGAAGAACAGCCGCGACGAGACCTCGCCCTCCGTGATCAGGTTGCGCAGCTTCCCGATCGACCCGCCCGCTTCCTCGATATTGGCGGCCACCACCTGCAGGGCAGGCCTCAGCCCGCCCTCCACCATCTGGTTGAATTCCTCCGCCCGCACCGTGCCGGAGCTGAGCGCCTGGCTGAGGCCAAGGATCGCGCCTTGCGCCTGCTGCGAGGACACGCCCGAGATGCGCAGCGCCGCCCCGACGCCATCCACCACGGTGATGATGCCGTCGCCATTGGTTTTCAGGTCATCCTGCGCCTGGGAAAGCTGCCCATAGAGGCGGGTCAGGCTTTCGACCGGCGCACCGTTCTTCTGCGCCACGGCGAAGATCTTCTCGAAGGTCGAGGCCAGCGCCTCGCCTTCCAGCCCCGCGACCTTCAGCGAATTCTGCATCCGCGTGAAGGCGTCGGCCGCCTCGATGAAACTCGCGGCCGAAAGTGCCCCGGCGATGGTCGAACCGGCCACCAGCGCGACACGGCTGACAGAGCCCAGGAACTTTGAACCGTTGAACGAGGCGAAGCTGCTCTCGATGCTCTTCACCGCATCGGCCGAGCGCCGTTCGACCTGGCGCATCGTGCCGTCCGTGTCCTTGCCCATCTTGGCGAGCGCACGCTCATAGCCGCGCAGGCTCATCTCCATGCGCACCATCAGCGTCTCGACATCGGTCGCGGCCATGCAGGGGTCCTGTCAGTTGGTGAGCGGGCCGGCGGCCAGCGCCTTGTCGAGAAGCTCTTCAGCGTCGCGCAACTCGCCGTCGCTTCCGGCAACACGCATCTTCACGCCCTGCGCGGCCAGCCAGCCGGCATGGGCGGCGCGGAACTGCCACAGGCTCATGGCGTCGACTTCTGCCGGGCTGAAGCCCATCGCAGCGCCCGCGCCATAGATCAGGGCAAAGCGGGTGGTTCCGCCCCGGTCGTCGCCGCCGGGGCCTGCAGGTTTCCCTGTGACGCCTCCGGCTCCGGGATCGGATCATCCGGCACGCCGACCAGAACCGCCGCCAGAACCGCCGTCGCGATCAGGACATGGCCGCCGAGTGGCGCGGGCTCGACATACAGGCTGATCAGCCGGGCGGTCTCTTCGGGCGTCTTGCCGCCGCCGATCAGCCCCCAGCGCAACACATCGACCACATCATCGGCGAACCAGCGGCTCTCATGGAGCCGCTTCAGGATCTCCATGCAGCCGGCGCGACGCGCTTCCTCCAGCTTCCTGAGCTCGCCGAGGCGAAGGCGGAACAGATGCTCGCCATCGCCGAACAGCAGCGTGACACCGGCATCGCGCGCGGGCGCGAAGGCCGGTTCCACCTGACGCCCGGTCACCGTCATCAGACCGCAGCCACGTTGGATGCGGTCAGCGCGCCGTCGCCGGAAATCTCGATCTTGACTTCCCAGCGCGCGCCGCGATCGGCACTGATGGACAGCGTGACATGGCCTGCGCCGGCATACATCCGGTCAGGCGTGCCCGAGCCCGAACCGAAACCGGTCAGGCGCAGCTTGAAGTTGCGGGAGATCGCCGCCAGCGCGCACTCCTCCAGCTCGGGATAGCTTTCCTTTGCCATCACGCCGGAGGCAGAGATGCTCCAGCTCTGCGAGGCAACCTCGGCGCCGACCCAGGCGGCCGCGTCGGGGTCCGAGCAGTCAGGGATGACGATGTTGTTGATGTCCTTGTCGAGCTTCAGCTCGACCTGCGTGACGCCGCAGATCGCGGTGAAGGCCTCGGTCGGCGTCGCGGCATCGCCCTGGTAGAGGATGCCCTTGCCGAAGCGAAGGGTGGTGGCCTGTGCCATGGTGGTTCTCCTGTGTGGTCAGCCTTTGTCGATCAGCGCCCGAAGCGTGACGACGGCGCGCGCTGTTGCGCCGTCCGGGTCTCCGAGCAGGCGGACGCTCCGCCGCTCGATCAGGGAAAGCGCCCAGCCGTCGACGAGGTCGGGCAGCGCTGCCGGGATGTGCAGGCTCTGCTTCACCGCCTCGGCAATGGCCTGCGCCTGGACGCTGGACGGCCCGCCGTCGGGCCGCGTCCAGACGTTGAGCTCCAGAAACACCTCGACGCTCTGTTCGAGGCCGGCCGAGCCGTCATCGATCTCCTGCATTGAGGAGATCTCGATGAACGGAAACGTCACGCCCTGCGGCACCGCGTCATGGATCCGCGTGCCGACCAGCGCCGACACGCCGGAATCGGCCTTCAGCCGCGCGACGATCATCTTCTGCAGGGCAAGGCCCGCCGAAAGCGCCATGTGTCAGCCCACCGATTCCTTGAGGCCGGCCCGGACGGCCCTTGTCAGCCTGGCCTTGGCCGCGCGCCGGTTGACCCGCCAGACCGGGAAGAAGAACGGGCTGCGATCCGCGCCCGGATGCTCCGCGCCCTTGAACTTGCCGCCGGCGATATGCGCAGCCGTGCCGAACTCGACGAAGGCCGCGTAGAACGCCTTGGCGTCACCCGCGACCAGCGTCATGGTCAGGTCAGGGTCGCCCCGGCCCGCCCCTCCGCTCGACACGCCGCGCACATTGGCGTTGTCCTGTTTGAAATCCCCGAACACCACGCGGATCGAGGCCTTGAGCGCGCCCGATCTGGTCGGCACCACCGCCTTCATCTGGCCGGTGATGCTGGCCCCGCTCTGCTCAAGAGCCGCCCGCGCCCGTGTCCGCACCGGCCCCTTCACCGAGGCCAGACGGTCCAGCTTGCGATGCAGCTTCTCCACCCCCTCGACCTTCGCGCCCATCGGCCTTCTCCTTCAGCGCGACGCCCGCCTTGTCGGCGAGGATCGCGGCGGCATGGGCCTCGCTGGCGAGGAACTCGGCGCCGGCCTTGACCTCCATCATCGAGCGCGTGCCGGGCACGGCCCAGAGATGGTCGCGCGTCATCCTGATCCGCTTCGCCATGATTTCAGTCCTTCCTGCCCGACCCCGAAGTGGGTTGGCGGGCGGCACGGAGGGGGCGGGCAATCACGTCAGATCCCTGATTGTGCCGCTGAACTCGATCTCGGCCATGTCCGAGCGGATCGCGGCGATGATCTCGAACTCGCGGCCCGTGTTCGGCCCGGTTTCGAAGACCAGCCTGTCGGCCGGGCCCAGCGTGGCTGTGTCGCCATCGCGGCGCAGTGTCAGCAGCGCCGGCACCCGGCTTTCCAGCCTGCCGGCGGCGAGCGCCTCGCGGCCCCTCTCCGGCCTCACCCAGGCCCAGCGCCGCCACAGCAGCGCCCAGCCGGTTTGCACATTGCCGAAATCATCCGGCGAATCCGGGTTGCCGCTGCCGCGCCGTTCGGCCCGGACCCTTGTGTCGAAAGCGGAAGCGCCGGCCACGTCACAGCCCGCCCATGCCGCTGCGCCGCCAGGGCGCGATCAGATGCGAGATAGCCGCCGCACTCGGCGTTTCGCCGACCCGTGCGCCGATCACGAAGCTCTCGCGCGCCATCCACATGTCGCCGACCAGCAGCAGGATGGCATGGCGCAATGCGCGCGGCACATCGCTCTCGTTCGCGCCAAAGCCCGCGGTGAAGCTCACCGTGACCGGTGCGGGGTGGCCGCTCTTCAGAGACGGCAGCACCGTGTCGTCGAACATGTGGATCTGCGTGCCGGTCAGCGCCTCCAGCAGCGTATAGCCAGAGCCGGCGAGGGTCTGGCTGGTGCCGGCCTCGTCGAGATAGGTGACCGTGGTGGCGCTGCAATCCGGAAACGGCAGCTCGATGACGCGCCCGCACGGCCAGCCGCCGAGCCTGATCTCCCAGCCCTGGGCGATCATGCAGCGCCCGAGCAAGCCCTGCCACCCGTCGAGATGGCTCACCGCCGCCTCGATCATGCTGGTGATCTGCGTGTCGCTCTCGCTGTGCTCGACGCGCAGATGCGCCTTCGCTTCCGCCAGTGTGACCGGCGTCTTGGCGGGCGGCGTCGCGCGCCTCGGGGCAAGGCCATTGAGGCGGATCATGACGGGGGTCAGCCTTTCGCGACAGGCTTGGCAACTGCGGCGGCAGCCGGGCGCTGTTCCCGAGCGGATTGCGGGGGCACAGCCCTTTCCTGCTTCGCCAGCGCCACAGGCACGGCAATGCCGGCCTCGATCATGCGCAGCGCCTCGGCCTGCGGCACCTCAAGCACGTCGCCGGGGTTGCGCACGAACTCGACGCCCGCCTGGCAGACGATCATCCTGACTTGCATGTCAGTCACTCCGGGATGTTCAGGCCACGGGACAGGAGGGCGGCAGATGCGCCGCCCTCCCCGTGTTCAGCCTGATCAGGACGCAGCCGTGATCAGGTGCTTGACGGCGGCGGTGTCAGCCAGCTCGCCGTCGAGACGGATCAGGCCTGCAATGCCGAGATCCGGCCAGAACCGCTCGCGCAGGACGCCGATCATCGGAGCGCCGACCTTGCGGACGAAGTACTTGGAGAAGTCACCGAACAGCATGACCTTCTTGGCTGCCGCGATCGCCTCGACATCATCATTGATCGAGTAGCGGTAGCCGAGCAGCGTGCCGGGCTGGCCGGTGGTGACATCGCCCATCTGCCAGAGATAGTTGCCCTGGCCGTCCTTGAGCTTGCGGATCGCGGCAAGCGTGGTGTCGGCGAACATGAAGCGCGCCTTCGGCGAGCGGCGGTAGGCCGAGTTGACCGAGTGCAGCAGGTCAATGATCTCGTCTGCCGTGATCGCGGTGGCGCTGGCGGCCGTCTTGCCAAGGCTGGAAGCCGTGACGACGCCGTTCGGGTCGCCGGTGCCGTCGCCGATCGTCAGCTCCCTGTTGGCGACGCGCGCGAGGCGCTCGCCGAGCAGGTCGCCGAGCAGCTGCTCGACATTGAAGATCGAATCCTGCGCCAGCTCCATCGAGAAGCGCACGAACTCGGTGTCGTACACGAAGGCGTCCAGCGACTTCTGGCCGAAGGTTGCATCCTCACCGCCATCATCGGTGAGTGCCGCGCCCTCGGTGCGCTTTGCACCGCTCTTGGCAGTGTCATCGACGGTCGGCAGCTTGATCGGGTTGCCCGAGCTCGTATTGAGCACGGTGCAGATGTCCTCGTCATACATCGGGCCCCAGGCCTTCATGGACTTGACGATGATGTTCGCCAGCTCGGTCGGGACGGTGAAGCCGCCGGCCGTGGTGGTCCCTACGGTCTGGATGCGCTTTTCCACGTCAGCGTCGGGCTTGCCGGAGCGCAGGATCGAACGCTCCTCGGCATCGAGCTCGGAGATCTCCGCGCCGCCCCGGAGGAACTTGTGGAACACACTGCGATAGTCCGGCTTCTCTTCGGAAGCGCCTTCGGCCTTGCCGTTCTCGCCGCGCGGGCGGCGCTCGTCGCCGGCATTGGCGCGGGCCTC